>JBEKQY010000075.1:0-26954 GCA_049519235.1 Candidatus Korobacteraceae bacterium
AAAGAGTTGACCGAGTCAGTAGAACGCACCCACGTAGGACTGAAAGGGCCGGTCACAACCCCGATCGGCGGCGGCTTCTCCAGTATCAACGTCGCGCTGCGCCGCCAGTTCGAGCTGTTTGCCAACTTCCGTCCCATTCGCAATCTGCCTGCGGTGCCTACTCGTTATCCTGGCGTCGATCTCGTCGTCATTCGCGAAAATACCGAGGGCCTGTATTCCGGAATCGAACACGAAGTCGTGCCCGGCGTGGTCGAAAGCCTGAAGATCATCACGGAGAAAGCTTCCACGCGCATCGCCAAGTTTGCCTTCGAGTACGCACGCCGCGCCGGTCGCAAGAAGATCCATGCCATCCACAAAGCCAATATCATGAAGCTGTCAGATGGGTTGTTTATCCGCTGCTCGCGCGACGTTTCCAAGGGCTATCCTGAGATCACCTACGGCGAGCATATTGTCGACAACACCTGCATGCAGCTCGTCATGAATCCCTATCAGTACGATGTCCTGCTGCTGGAGAACCTCTACGGCGACATCATCTCCGATCTTTGTGCGGCGTTTGTCGGCGGACTGGGACTGGTGCCGGGAGCGAACTTCGGTCATGAATGCGCCATCTTTGAAGCGGTGCATGGCTCCGCGCCGGACATCGCGGGAAAAGATATCGCCAACCCCACGGCAGTCCTGCGCTCGGGGATTCTGATGCTGCGGCACCTTGGCGAAGAGAACGCCGCCAACCATATCCGCCTAGCTCTGGAAAAGGTCTATGGCGAGAAGAAGCACACTACGCGGGACGTGGGCGGCACCGCCGGAACCACCGAGTTTGCCGACGCCATGGTCGAGGCGCTGCACTCCATCCCCCCGCCCAAGCCAGAATTGCAGGAAGTAGAGATCTGATCAAGCTCACCTTCGAGCGAATCGCCACCCGCCACTTGCGGTACCATCCTAGACTACATACTAGACATGAACTTCTCTCGATCCAGCGGCATTTTGTTGCATCCTACTTCCCTGCCCTGCCCTTACGGCATCGGCGACCTTGGAGCCGAGGCGCATGCCTTCGCCGACTTTTTGCGTGATTCCGGGCAGCGCATCTGGCAAGTCCTGCCGCTCGGTCCCACCGGCTACGGAGATTCTCCCTACCAGTGCTTCTCGGCGTTCGCCGGAAACCCACTGCTGATCAGCATCGACCGTCTAGTGGAACGCGGCTTTCTCGATGCGCAGGACGTGGCCAGCAAGCCGAGGTTTCCCGCCGATAGTGTGGACTTCGGCGCGGTGATCGCATGGAAGCTGCCGTTGCTGCAAAAAGCATTTGGAGCGTTTCGCCAGACGGTATCCGCAGAGCGCGAAGCCTATGAGGCGTTCTGCCAGCGCCACGCCGCTTGGCTCGATGACTTCGGGCTGTTCATGGCCTTGAAACAGAAACATGATCTTGTGATCTGGACGGAGTGGCCACGTGAACTGGCGCTGCGCGAGCCGGCCGCTCTGGCGCGAGCGCGCGACGAACCGCGCGACCAAATCGAGTGCCATAAATTCATCCAGTTCGAATTCGAGCGCCAATGGTGTGACCTGAAGGCGCATTGCACCCGCAACGGCATCCGCCTCTTGGGCGACATGCCGATTTACGTGGCGCTCGACAGCGCTGACGTGTGGGTCAATCGCGAGCTATTCGAACTGGACGACGATGGGAAACCACGGGTTGTGGCTGGCGTGCCGCCCGACTACTTCAGCGCCACCGGACAACTGTGGGGCAATCCTATTTACTGCTGGGCGGCGCACGCGCGGACGGGATACGCGTGGTGGATCGCGCGCTTTCGGCGGGCGTTGGAGATGCTCGACATGGTCCGCCTCGACCATTTTCGCGGCTTCGAGGCGTATTACGAGATTCCTGCGGGCGAAGTGACAGCGGTCAACGGCGCATGGGTCAAAGGGCCAGGCGCTGCCCTCTTTGAGGCGCTTAAGGCCACGCTCGGAGATCTGCCCATCATTGCGGAAAACCTGGGCGTCATCACGCCTCAGGTCGAAGCCCTGCGCAAGCAGTTCGATTTCCCCGGAATGGCGATCCTGCAATTTGCCTTCGGCAACGATCCGCAGGCCCCCAATTTCAAACCGCACAACTACATTCGTCATCTCGTCGCCTACAGCGGCACGCATGACAATGACACCGTCGTGAGCTGGTGGAACAACGGGACCGGGACGGACAGCATTCGCACCGCCGTCGATGTAGAAAAAGAAATGGCATACGCGCGGCGGTACTTGAATACCGATGGCAGCGAAATCAATTGGGTGATGATTCGCACGCTGCTGGCCTCGGTCGCCAATACCGTGCTGTTTCCGCTTCAGGATGTGCTGGGCATCGGCAGCGAAGGACGAATGAATCTGCCGGGAACGTCATCGGGCAATTGGCGCTGGCGCTTTCGCGAGGGTAGCTTGACGGCGGAGATCGCGGCGCGGCTGAAAGCGTGGGCGGAGACGTACGAGCGGTGATTCTCAGAATTCACCACAAAGGCACAGAGACACAGAGATTTCCTTTCAGAGTCTTTGCGGCGTGGTAAGGTCTGCGGTGAGCAGTTTCACCTGCCCGAGTTTCTCTGTGCCTCGGTGTCTCTGTGGTAAATAATTCAGTAGCCGTGCCCACTGCCTTCTTCCAGCCTAACCTTCCCCCTGAACATGCGGTAGATAAAGACGAAATAGCCTGCCGCCAGAACCATCCCGATACTCCACCACACCAAGCCCACGCTCAGCCCGTGTGCGCTGGCGGCGCTGTTGTAGATGGTCAGGTTGTACTGCGAGCCGGTGCTTGCGGGCAGCACGTTGGGATAAAGCGCGAAGACGGCTCCCACCAACATCGCGATGATGTAAACGCATGATGCCAGAAACGCGCCCTTCTCATTCCGCCGCGCGTGCGCAAAGTACATGTAAGCCAGGCTACCAATGACCACCAGCGGCACCAGAAATCCCACCGGCCAGCGCGTGTAGTTGTCGAGGATGTGCGGCACGGCATAGACCGTGGCAATCAAACTGAAAATCGTCAGCAGCACTTGCGCCGGCCAGAACCACAACGCCACCTTGCGCGCACGACGGTTCAACGTGCCTTCTGTTTTCGTCGCTAGGTACAACGCCCCGTGGACGACCAGCGTCACCAGCGCAACCACGCCGCACATCACGGTATACCAGTCGAGGATGCCGTTTTGCGCGCCGACGCGCCAGTTGGTCCACAGCGGCTCGAAGAAGTAACCGTCGGGATTCAGTGGAACGCCACGAACCACGTTGCCCAGAGCCGCTCCGAAGAAGATGGCCAGCAGGATGCTCGACACTGCAAAGATAGTGTCGAACAAGCCTTGCCACAAGCGCTCCTGAATGTGGGTGCGAAACTCGATGCCGATGGCGCGCAGCATCAGCAGCCACAGCACCATCATCAGGGGCAGGTAGAAGCCGCTGAAGCCGGAAGCGTAAAGCTGCGGAAAGGCGAAGTACAATGTACCGCCGGCGGCCAGCAGCCACACCTCATTGCCGTCCCACACCGGCCCGATGGCGCGAATCACTGTGCGGCGCTCCTGGTCGTTCTTTGCGATGAACAGATGAACTGCGCCCGCGCCCAGATCGAAGCCGTCGAGCACAACATACATGGCGACCATCACCGCCACGATCATGAACCAGATTGTTGCCATGGCTAACGCACCTCCGCCGGACTTAAACGGGCCGCATCGACTGGTCCACGCAAGCCTGGCGGCACGGTCAGCTCGGGACCGTGCTCGATCTCGCGCCGCACCAGGAACAGGAAAAGAATGGAGAGCACCGTATACATCCCCAGGAATCCCAGGAAGCTGAACCAGCCGTTGCCGGCGGACACCATCTTGGAGTAGCCAACGGAAAGCTCAGCAGCAGGATCCACAACATCCAGCGCGCCTGATAAAGCTTCCTGCGCCACAGCAGAAACGTCGCCACCACGCTCACCGCGATGAAGATTGTCCCCAGCCCTACCATGATGTGGTACGTGTAATAGAGCAGCGGAATGTTGTCCGGCCAGTCTTGTTTCGGTACCGAATTCAACCCTTTGACTTCGGCGCTCCAACTCCGCCAAGTGAGGAAGCTCAGCATTCGGGGAACGATAATCGGATTGTCGATCTTTTGCGCGGTGACATCGGGCTGGCCCAGGATGACCAGCGGCGCACCCGGCTCCGTCTCCCACAGCGCTTCCATTGCGGCCAGAGTCACCGGCTGATTGCGGGCAACCATGCGGCCCTGCGCGTCACCCGTCGGGAAGAGCTGCAAGACGCTGACGATCAGGGCTGCAATCACACCCACGCGCACGAAGATGCGTCCCTGCTCGACATGCTTCGCGCTGAGCAGATAGAACGCGCCCACGGCTGCCATTACAAAGGCTCCGGTAATGACCGCGCCGCTCATATTGTGCGCATACTGCCACCACGCCCAGGGATTCAGCACCAATTGCCAGAAACTACTCAGTTGCACTGAGCCGTTAGCCACGCGCTCGTAACCCACCGGATGTTGCATCCACGCGTCGGTTGCGACGATGAAGTACCCTGACAACCAAGATCCCAGAAAGACCATCAGCGCGCTGAACCAATGCAGGCCTTTGCTCAGCCGCTTTTCGCCGTAGAGGAACAGCCCGAGAAACGTGGATTCCAGGAAGAAGGCGAACAGGCCTTCCATGGCCAGCGTCTGCCCGATCACGCCGCCGGCGAAGCGCGAAAAATGTGACCAGTTGGTGCCGAACTGGAATTCCATCGGAATACCGGTCACTACGCCGATCACGAAGTTGATGCCGAAGATCTTGGCCCAGAAACGGGCCGCTTTGTCGTAGCGCTCGTCGCCGGTCTTGAGGGCGATGGTTTTCAGGATCACGATCAGTGGCGCCAGTCCCATGGTCAACTGCGGGAACAGGTAGTGATAGGTAACCGTGAAGGCAAACTGTAGGCGGTGGATCAGGAGTGCGCTATCCATGCATAAACCTCAAGAAGAACAGCTTGCGCGAGAGGATACGGCGGCCTGCCGCACACAACGGCTGCGGAACTGCTCATGGGAATAGTATCGGTTCCGGGGAACACAGGAAACTGTGAACGAGATCACACGGCGCGGTGATTGAGGCAACATTCCCCTCTTGATCTTCATAACCTGCGATGGTCCGCTCCGGTCGGCGATTTGCGGCTGCCGCGAATAGGAAATATGATTCCGGGTAGACGGTACGGCAGGTTACGCGAGGTTCGGTGCAACTTGTATCTGCGCAGCGAACGACGCTCGATGCGCCTGGTACCTTTGCTGTGCTCACTCGCCGCTTGGCCGGGATGGCGGAACTGGCAGACGAAGCGGACTTACAATCACCGTCAATCAATCAGGAGACTGAAATAACCATAATAAAAACAATAAGTTATTGACATTATTCCGCCTCCGGTATAGCTTACACATGCCTTACACATTTGGTCCTTATTCGACCGGCTTGGAGGACATTCGCCCGTGGCGGAACAATACACGATTCTCGGCGGCAAAGTTCATGTTTACAAACGTCCGAACAGCAGTCAGTGGCAATGCTCCAGCTACTTCGCCGGTAAGAACCGGCGCATAAGCACCAAGGAAGAGAGCCTCTCCAAAGCCAAAGAAATTGCCGAAGACTGGTATCTCCAGCTCCGCGGCAAGCTGCGCTCCGGAGAAATCAAGACCGAGAAAACCTTCCGCGAAGCCTCCGAGCAATATCTGCGCGAATACGATGTCATGACCCAGGGCCAGCGCAGCAAAATCTACGTCAGAGGCCAGCACTCGCGATCGACGGTCCACTTAGTCCCGTTCTTTGGCCATCTCGGACTTTCGGAAGTCACGTCCGGCAAGGTTCAGGAATACCGGATTCACCGCTATGAGGAATCCGTGGCCAAGCGCGGCAAGCCGCCTGCCTATAACACCATGCATCAGGAGATCGTGACGCTCCGCCAGACTCTGAAAACCGCGATGCGCCAGGGATGGCTTGATCGCCTTCCCGATCTCTCCGAGCCCTACCGATCATCCCCGAAAATCTCGCACCGCGCATGGTTTTCGCCCGAGGAATACAAGCAGCTTTACGAAGCGACACGAAAGCGCGCGCACGAGCCGAAGCAGGAGCGCTTCAAATGGGAATGCGAACAGCTACACGACTATGTGCTGTTTTCCGCCAATACCGGCCTTCGGCCCGATGAAGCGCGGCGCTTGCAATTTCGCGACGTGGCCATCGTCGAAGACGAGGCGAGTGCGCAAACCATCCTTGAGATCGAGGTACGGGGCAAGCGGGGTGTGGGCTACTGCAAGAGCATGCATGGCGCTGTGCGTCCGTTCGAGCGGCTCAAAGCCAGGCTCCGCCCCTCTCGCGCCTGCGACGCGAGCAACGGGAACGAACCCACGACCACCACAACTCAATCCGAAGAATTACGCGTGCCGAAACCGACCGACCTCATTTTTCCGAAATGGCAGCGCGAACTTTTCAAAACGATTCTGGACGAGGAAAATCTCCGCTTTGACCGTGACGGCCGGCCGCGCACGGCTTATAGCCTGCGCCACACCTATATTTGTCTGCGCCTCATGGAGGGCGCTGACATCTACCAGATCGCCAAAAACTGCCGCACCAGCGTCGAGATGATCGAGAAATACTATGCGGCGCACATCAAGACGAACCTTGACGCCGCTGCGATCAACGTCATGCGGCCCAAGCCGAAGAAGATGCAGAAACCAGCCAGGCACGCCACTCCCACCGGCCCTGCCGGTCCCGCAGACTGAGGTGTAAATTCAGCCTTCCTGCTCTATGATAAAAACTGCAAATCATCAGCCACGCGGGTGTGGCGGAATGGCAGACGCAGCGGACTTAACGGAAACTTGAGTGCTCGCCGGGAAACCGGCGATGCAGAACTGCCCAAATTCGGGGAAACCTGCAATGGCAATCCCGAGCCAAGCCCGGCCCCAAGCATTTGCCGGGAAGGTGTAGAGACTAGACGGGCAGCACCTAAGCCCCCGGAGCAGCGGGAGACGGTGAAGGGATAGTCCAGACCGCAAACCTGGCCGTAGCGCCGATGGCGCCACGGCGAGGGCGGCGAAAGCCGCAGCCGGTATGAAAATCCGCAGGGCTTTACGGCCTGTGAGGGTTCGACTCCCTCCGCCCGCACCACTTTAGGAAGGTCCGTACCGGACAGATAGGTAACAGATTGTACCGACACATAGGTTGGGAATGCGCGCCCTGACCGGTCGTTTCACGCCACATGCGAAGGCGCGCGACCAAAGCTATTAACAAGCTGTTATTCCTTGAACTTCCCTCCAAAAACCTTGCAGATCCGTTACCAGCCACTGCGCCAGCCGTCTTCCAGTTTCATGACCGCGAACCGGACCGAACACTGCTTCCCCGCTCTGCCCTTCTGTTAGTGACCGCAACAATTGCGCTTCGGCGCAGACCATGAATATCTCGCCGCCCTCAATCCATCTTGCCAGTTTCAAACCCTCATAGGATGCTTTGAAGTAATGAAGCTATGAACTAAGGAAGTTATGAAGTCCACCTCGAAAGGAATTTCATGCCCCTCATCGCCCTCTTAAACCAGAAAGGCGGCGTCGGCAAAACGACGCTCAGCGTCCACCTGGCCACGGCCCTCGCCCAGGATTACAAGGTGCTTCTGGTCGATGCGGACCCGCAGGGCTCCGCGCTCGACTGGTCGGCCCAACGCGAACACGAAGGCGCGACCGCCCGCTTTCCTGTCATCGGCCTGCCTAAGGAGACGCTGCACCGGGAGATTGCGCCGATAAGTCTCGATTACGAATGGGTCGTCATTGACGGCCCGCCACGAGTCAACAAGATCGCGCGTTCCGCCATCGTCGCCAGCGACTTCGTCATCATTCCAGTGCAGCCGTCCCCATTCGACATCTGGGCCGCCGAAGACGTGGAGGAAATCATCGACGAGTGCGCGGCTATCAAGCCGAACCTCTTGACCCGTTTTCTGGTCAATCGCCTGATCCTGAACACAACTCTTGGCAATGAAGTCCAGGAGGAGCTGGGCAAACGCCCGTTTCCAACCTTCCAGACGCCGATCCGAAACCGGCAGGAATACGCAAAGGCGGCACGACGCGGTATGACCGCACTCGAAACCGAGCCGCACGGTCCGGCTGCGGACGAAATCCGCGCCTGGACAGCGGAGATCATCGACGCTCTCGACCAGAGCCATCAAATGAGCGAGGAGTCACTGAATGTCGCAGCAAACGCCTAGCAGCAGTTGGGGTGTGCGCCCGAGCAAGAAGAAAATCGAGGCAGTGCCGGCGGCCGTCGCCACCCTCGACAAGTTTGTGAACGGCGGGCAGGAGGAGACTGTCCGCCTGAATGTCGAAATCCCCAAGGCGCTCCGCGCCCGTGTTAAAGCCCGCTGCGCGATAGAGGGCAGGGAAATCAAGGACGTGGTCACGGAACTTCTGCGGCAGCGGTTTCCTGAGTGAATGAAGCTATGAAGCCAATTTCATTGTTTCATACATTCATTTTTTCATAACTTCATTTGAAGCAATGAAGGCCATGACCCAGCACCCACGGCGCGGATTCAGAATCCCCCTTTCCCGTTCCCCCAGGGGGAAAGCCGGGGTGGGGGAGGGGAGCCCCCACGCCGCCAAAACCATGCGGCTCCCCCCACAAGAGGGGTTTCAAAACGCTCTGCTGAACCCCCCTTGGTAATCCCCCCAAATTGCCATGAATCCCCCATTCTACGTGTCGCATCAAACACTTGATAGCCAACGCTTTATCGCTTGATTGATGTCGGGTTTTTGTATATACTAAGTGTCGGGTTTTTGCAGGTGATCACATGCGTCGGTCGAGGACATTGCGCGACAGGATTGAGCGCCGGATCACCCGGAAGCGCGGCGATGACGTGTTCTTACCGCGAGAGTTCCGGGATCTCGGCGGCGAGGATCAGGTTCTACGCGTACTGCGCACTCTCGTGCGTGAAAAACGCCTCGTGCGGCTCGGCTACGGGGTCTATGGCCGCGCAGTTGTCTCACGTCTCTCCGGCACCCCAATCCTATACAGCCAGAGCGGATTTCTGGGCGCGGCAAGGCAAGCCCTTACCAAGCTTGGCGTGCCGTGGGAGCCCTCCGAGGCCGAACGTGATTACAACCAGGGACGTTCAACACAGATCCCGCTCAATCCGGTTGTGCGGGTAAAGGGGAGATTTTCGCGCCGACTCCGCGATGGCGATCAGGAGCTGGTGCTTGCCCGATAATCCTTCCCTCCAGGATCTGCTCGAAGTTCAAAAGCATTTCGATCTGCCAAGTCCGGTCCTGGTCGAGAAGGACTGGTATGTCGTCAGGGCGCTTGCGGCGATCAATACCGCCGACGTAGGGCCGTTCCGTTTGGTGTTCAGCGGGGGCACGGCTTTAAGCCGCGCCCACCGTCTCATCCGGCGCATGTCTGAAGACATAGACTTGAAGATCGTATCGGACGAACCGCGCTCACGTGCGGAGCTGCGTAAATTGCGCGACGACGTTACCAGCGCCTTGTTGCGTGCCGGGTTTCAGTTTGATCCGGAGAATGCCGCGCACCGCGATTCCGGCAACGCGAGCCGCTATACCATCTATCACTTGCCCTATACGCCGCTGGTGACCGGTGAGGGAGCATTGCGACCGGAAATTCAAATCGAGACAGCCGTCTGGCCGTTGCGTCTACCATCTGTCGAACGGAGCGTGACTTCCTTTTGGGCGGAGGCCTTTAAGCAGCCCCAAGAAGTACCATCGATTCCCTGCGTGGCGCTCGTCGAAACGGTTGCGGAGAAGTTTGTAGCGCTGACCAGGCGCGCGGGCGCCGAACTTGCTGACGCTGGCGGCCCGCGCGACAGAACCCTCGTGCGCCATGTGTACGACCTGCACGTAGTCAGATCGCACTACGATCCGGCCGCAGTCATGGCATTGACCAGGGAGATCATACGCGCCGATGTCGAAGCTTACGGCCATGAGTTTCCCGCATACCGCGAAAATCCGGTTGCTGAAACTTTGCGGGCGGTCGCAGGGCTCGCGACCGATGATCGCTTTGCCAGCCACTATGCAGCGTTTCTGCGGGACATGGTCTACGGCGAAGCGCCTGATTTTAAGACGGCGCTTGCTACGGTCTCGGCTTTGGCCGACGGCTTAAGGGAGTAGAGCCAAGGTAATGAAAGAGCACGCGGAAGGGGATGCGCTAATTACCGCGCGGATCGCAGCAGAGCGCTGCACCACTTCAGAATTGTAGCCACGACGGCACAGTTACTCGGCAGCGTCATTTGCAAGATGTGCACGAACCGTGACGGCCTCGTCTGGGTGATAATTAGACGTTGCCAGACAACACACACATCGAGAGTTTTTTCACGGATCTACGCGACACGCATACGAGCGGCGTGGGCGTGAAAGAAACGTCCTACTATCCCTATCTGTCGAATCTTCTCAACGTCATCGGCAAGAAACTCAAACCGAGGGTACGGTGCATTATTCATCCTCGCAGTATCGGCGCAGGGCTTCCCGATGGCGCGCTGATAACGACCGACCAGAAATGCAAAGCGGACGACCCTCTTGCAGACGGTCTGATTCCTTCGCGCGGCGTCATCGAAATCAAGGCACCGGGCGAGGATGTCCAAGCGGTTGTCAACAGCGAACAGGTAGCAAAGTACCTGAGCAAATACGGCCTGGTGCTCGTCACGAACCTGCGCGAGTTCGTTATTGTGGCAAGAGTCCACGGCCAACCCACGCAGCTGGAAGCCTTCACGATTGCGCCGTCCGAAAAGGCGTTCTGGAAGGCGGTTGGCAACTGCAGAAAACTTACACAGGGCATCGGGGACTCGTTCAACGAATATCTGACCAGAGTACTGCTGCAGGCCGCGCCGCTCACCGCACCCAAAGAGGTGGCATGGTTTCTTGCCTCCTACGCGCGTGACGCCAAAGCCCGCATCGAAGGGCAGGCGGATCTGCCGGGTCTGGCAACGCTACGTGCCGCATTGGAGGAGGCGCTCGGCCTGAAATTCACCGGCGAGGATGGCGAGCATTTCTTTCGCTCGTCTCTCGTGCAGACGTTGTTCTATGGCGTCTTCTCCGCGTGGGTGCTGTGGTGCAAGCGCCCGACCACCGGCCTGAAAGACAAGTTCAATTGGCACGAAGCGGCATGGTCGCTGCACGTGCCGATGATAAAGACCCTCTTCGAGCAAATCGCGACCCCGTCGAAGCTTCAGTCTTTGGGACTAGAGGAAGTACTCAACTGGACCCAGACAGCTCTCAACCGCGTTGAACGACCGGCGTTCTTTTCGAATTTCGAGGAGCATCACGCGGTGCAGTATTTCTATGAGCCGTTTCTGGCCGCTTACGATCCCGTGCTGCGCCAGCGCCTTGGCGTATGGTTCACGCCACCGGAGGTCGTCCGCTACATCGTTTCCCGCATCGATACGGTGCTGCGGGAGCAGCTGCATGTAACCAACGGATTCGCGGACCCGAACGTGTTCGTGCTCGACCCATGCTGCGGCACCGGCGCGTTCCTTGTCGAAGTGCTTCGCCAGATTGAGGCGACACTAAAGGCAAATGGCGGCGATGCCCTGACAGCCGAGGATATCAAGACAGCAGCGATGGAGCGCGTATTCGGATTCGAGCTTTTGCCCGCGCCGTTCGTCGTCTCGCACTTGCAGCTTGGGTTGCTTTTGCAGAGTCTGGGTGCGCCGCTTTCGGAAAAACTTCACGAACGCGTCGGGGTGTATCTCACCAACGCGCTCACCGGGTGGAATCCGCCCAAGGGACCCAAGCAGAAGCTGATGTTCCCAGAGATGGAAGAGGAGCGGGACGCCGCAGAACTCGTCAAGCGCGACAAAACCATTTTGGTCGTGCTTGGCAATCCGCCTTACTACGCGTTTGCCGGCATGAGCCCCGAGGAAGAGCAGGGGCTTGTCGAGCCGTATAAGGAGGGACTTCTCTCGGAATGGAAAATCCGGAAATACAATCTCGACGAGCTGTACGTGCGCTTCCTCCGCTTGGGCGAGAGGCGCATTGCCGAAATGAGCAAACGCGGGATTGTCAGCTACATTTCCAGCTACTCCTATCTCAGCGATCCCTCCTTCGTTGTCGTACGCAAGCGGCTCTGCGAGGAATTCAACTACGCATGGCTCGACTGCCTGAACGGGGATAGCAGGGAAACAGGCAAGCTCACGCCCAATGGACAGCCGGACCCAAGTATTTTCTCGACTGAATACAACCGTGAAGGTATAAGGCTGGGCACGGCGGTGGGCCTCTTCGCCAAGACGGGAGGCAAAGAGCCGGTGACGGTGCGATACCGCGAATTCTGGGGGGCAGATAAACGGGCAGCGCTGCTTAAGACTCTTGAGGACAAGAAAATTTTCGATGCGCATTACGAGCAGGTCAAGCCTGTTGCCGCGAACCGTTTCTCCTTCCGTCCGTCCAACACAGAAGTAAATTATGCATCCTGGCCCGCAGTGACTCCCGAGAATCTTGGAGGCACCTTCGGACAGAATGACCTTCTGTGCCAGTTTAGCTGCTTCTGGTGTCCCAGTCAGCTTACATGAGACCTTCCCTTCAGACGGCCGCGCAAAAACCGTGACGTCGCAGGTTCGCGGCGGCTCTGTCGATTCCGCCGGCACCTTAAGTTCCATCATATAAAGACTATTCAGCAAAAATGTGTCGAGCTGTTTCTGCATTACTTCAAGAATGCTCTCTTTGAGCGCCGAAGCCGGCATTGCCCTCTTCATGATTCGGATGAACAGCTGGGGAAACACATTCAGCCTTAGCCACGGTACCGGATGCGAATCAAAAAAGCCGGGAGCTTCGCAATGCCATTCTGACCGATTTAGAATACGATCGCCCGACAGGTTCGCAAACGTGAAATCGCGCATCGTGGTCCAATACGGCACGCCAGCTGAAGCTGAGGAAAAGAACTCCACGAACAGTTCGTCATATTGCGCCAGAATTATATTCGCCACCAATTCTCCCGAATACATTTCGCCATACGCGCATGTCCCCGCTTCCCCAGCGAACAGAATCTTATAATTCGTCGGAATCACGTCCCCCTTGGGGAAAAATTTAGGTGCAGAAATCATTGGGCCTCGCTGAAGCCTTCCTTGGTCCAGACCAGCACGGAGACACTCAGTAAGAGCTTCCAGCGTTTTCGACCTGAAGGGGTAGTGGAGGGCATGCATCTGCTCGTGAACCTGGACTAGCCGATAACGAAGATCAGTGAATACGCTCGGCGGGAAGTTCAACGATCCCCTGAGGGGGAACAGATCCCTGTACAAGAGCTGCCGCTTCAGAGCGTCTTTGGCTTCTGGGTTCGGATTGGCATGCGGAGGAGCGTGAAGCATTAGGAGAAGTTCTCCCTTGGCTTCAAATGTTTCCTCCGACGCAGTGCCAAAAGACATTTGAGATTGTGACGCGGCCTCTTCGCCCATTGTCATCTCCTCTCATTCATCAAGTATAGATTGCCGCTGCTTTCCATCGCCAATCCATCGAACGGATACCCGTTTCGTTCCATGCCGACCGCCCCAGAGCCTCGATTTTAGCGAATCATACAGCCCTGCGTCGCTTGCCGGGTCAATCGGTCTTCCGCCCATAACGCAGACAAAATTGCCTGCGGCAGATTTTGTTGCGTTCCGGTTCCCCGTGAATCCCGATTGACCCCGCGCCGCCGGGCTGTGGTCCTCTCGCCGTCGAGGCCCCGCTGCGGCGGCCTCAAGAACTGAAAGGGAATCACATGAGAATCTTCAACGCCCTCAACACCGTCATGCTCGGCGATTGCGTCCAGCTTATGGCCGGACTGCCATCGGCCAGCGTGGATTTCATCCTGACCGACCCGCCCTATCTTGTGAACTATCGCGACCGCTCCGGCCGTACCGTCACGAACGACGACAACGACCGCTGGCTCCAACCTGCATTCGCGGAAATGTACCGCGTCCTAAAGGACGAATCCTTCTGCATCAGCTTCTATGGGTGGAACAAGACCGATCTCTTCATGGCCGCCTGGCGGCAGGCAGGCTTGCGGATCGTGGGGCACATCGTCTTCCGCAAGGCATACGCCTCATCCGTCCGCTTCATGCGCTATCAGCACGAGCAGGCCTATCTTCTCGCCAAAGGCGATGTCGCACCGCCTGCAGATCCGCTCTCGGATGTGATGGATTTTCCCTACTCGCGAAACCGGCTGCACCCGACCCAGAAGCCGGTGCAGGCATTGGAACCACTCATTCGCGCATTCTGCAAACCGGACGGCATCGTCCTCGATCCATTCTGTGGATCGGGATCAACCCTCGTCGCCGCCCGAAGCGCAGGCTGTCGTTTCGTTGGTATCGAGCTTGACGGCGAGCATTTCCTCACAGCTTCCAGCCGTGTGGAGACGGCGCTCACTGCCGGAGCCGCCTCGTAAGCGATTCACCAGTGAGCGACGAGGGGGAAGTCGCGCGACCGGCAGAGGACGACATCGAGCCTGCGGGCGGCGGTCTCCCAAGTGCGGCAATTCTTCCGAGAGTCCAGCGGACTTCCGCCGCGGCGATGAGCCCTTGACGGTTGTATGCCGGGCACCTGTTGTCAAATGAGAATGTATAATCACCGCGATAGTGGCAAATGCGCGCGGTGTATTTTCCGACAGTGCCCGAAGAGGGATTGTTAGCGGGAAACAGAATGAGGTTGAGATATCGCTAACGATTGGTCAAAGACGGAGCTTGAAAATGGCGTCGATACAAAAGCCTTCTATACTGACGAACGCGGAGAATATTCGGCTGCGCGTCAGGAGCTACACGACCGACTGGTCGAAGTTCAACTCAAGGGCCACACGCCCCAGGAAGCCCCCCACCTAATCCTCACGTCTGGCGGCGCTGCTTCAGGGAAGTCGGATGCTGCGGCGAAGGCCAAGGAAATGATGCCAGACGCTGTGTATGCGAACACCGACGAGATCCGGGCCATGCTGCCTGAGTTCGATCTCGTGGAAGGAACCGATAAAGCCGGTCTTTTACAGGAAGAGGCTGGTGATGTGCGTGACCAGTTGCTGGCGGAGGCGGTCACGTTAGGGGTAAACATTGTCTGGGATGCTCCAGGTAGTCCATGGGTCGCCGACTACCTGACTGAAATTGAGAACCAAGGTTACACCATCACGATCGCTTACACACACCGTGGAATCCGCGAATCAAAGCAAGCTGCGTCGTATCGTGCCAAACACGCTTCGAACCGAGCAGATCGGCGGGTGGTTCCCGAGGCTTGTTATAGAGGCTTCACACGCGAAGGCCAGGGCCGGGTTTAACGCTATGGCTCGGCAACCAAACCGCGAAATTATCATCTATGATAAGAGCGGCAAGGCCCGAGGGGAGGCAGCCAATGTCATCTACCACCGCACCGCTCTTGGGGTTGTTCGGATACACGATGCGGAACGAGTATCCTCTTTTGCAATGGTCGAAGAACCGGTGATTGATACAGAGATATTTTGACGCTTCCGCGACGCTACTGGATATGCTAAAACAAAAACGTGCTGGTACTGAAAGAAAGATCACAAGTACAACGAAAGCAAGGATTTAGAGCATGGAAAAACCCAGACTGCACGACCAGGAGTGGCGTGATTCTCAGCCGGTTCTTGACCCCAAGAGCAACGCCGAAAAATTCAAAGCTGCCCTTAAACGGGCGAAAGTTCGAGTGATGAAGCCGTGACACGCAAACGACCAAGCAAACGAAATATGGCGAAGCCGAAGTTGCACGACCAGGAATGGCGCGATTTTCAGCCGGTTTCTGACCCGGAGAGCACCGTCGAGAAGTTCAAGGCTGCTCTTGAACGTGCCCAAGCGCGTCGGGCAGAAAAGAGCAAAGTCCTTACGAACCTGGTGCGGGCGGCGGGCGGAGCTCGAAAGAGCTTGACAAAAAGCCAATCTGGCTAGAGTAGGTCACGGGATGTTCCGGTCGCTCATGGGCGACCGGGGTTAGCGCAATCGTAGGGGCTGCTGCTCTACACCGCAAGCGGTCTTCCTGTGCCATCCAGAAAACGGTTATGGCCCTCGAAAAAGAGCTAACCGTCGAATTTCTTTCCCAAAGACTCCCGGCTCGTTTTAGATCACCCAATTCCCAAAGACGCTGGCGCATAACTTCTAAAAGCGATTCCGAGCGGCTGATGCCAGCGTATCCAATCGGCTCGGTCGGCCCGGTTTCCAGCAATAGCGAGTTAGCCTACTTCCACCGCCTGGACCCAATCATTTCCGGCGCACGCTTCATAGCACCGACTCCGGCAGGGCCCTCGCAGGCGTTAGAACCGCTCACTTCGCGTACTGCAAACCGGACGGCTCTCCTTTCGACTGAGGGTCGAAGAGGTAGCCAACCTGCTCGCCGGATACATAGCGCCGCCGTGGCAAGGCTGAGCGCGACTCGGATGTGAGCACTACCCCGCTCGAACGTTCTTGCCCATAGCCCGCCCCTCAACCCCTCACCGCCTCGATGACACCGTGTAGTCCGAGCCAATCTTTGTCCGTCAGATTCTTGGCATGGGGCCGACCGCGCCTTCTCGCCGCCATGTGAGCGGGCGATGATCCTGCCGGCGAATCGCCGCCTCTCTTTTTCCGAAGTGCAATTCGTAAACGCCACGGATATTCTTTCGAGCCTGTTTATGACCACGCACCACCAATTGCAGCATCGACACTTTGAACCTATTTCAAGGGACCGAGTCGCAAGCGCGATGCTGCGTATAAACAAAAATTTTCCCCTGCGCCCGCGTTCCCTACACGAGCCCGCTCGTTCGGGACCCCAGCGTGCGCATTCCTCGCGATCGCTGCGCTTCAAAATGCCTGTCGGCCCTTACAGGTTTTATTTACACGCGCCAGTCCGTGAAATGGACGGTTCATGTCGAGGCCGCATTGGGCGGGCTCAGAAACACGAAAGGAACATCACATGGCTACGATTGCAAATCTCACCAAGAAAGACGGCGGCTTCTCGGGCACGCTCATTCTCCCTTCTCTGAACGGCATGAAGATCACATTCGAGCCCGTCAAGAAACCGACCGACAAAGGCCCCGACTACCGCGTCATTATCGGCGGCTTCGAGGCTGGGGCGGCCTGGAGCAAAACCTCCAAGCAGGGCAATCCCTACATCTCGGTCAAGCTCAGCGAACCGTCTTTCCACGGCGGCACCATCTATCCGGTAGTGGTTAAGAGCGAGAAGCTTGGCTACCTCCTCGACTGGAATCCTCAGCCGAGAAAGAGCCGTCCGCAGCAGAACGCGGAACCCGCTGAGTTCTAATCGCCTGGCGGCCCCGGCGCGAGCCGGGGCCGCTCCGCCGCTTGTAGGAAAGTATTCCCCCCTCCGCCGTTCACGCGCGCGGCCACAAAAGCCGTAGCCATCTCAATTGCTGCCGCAATGCCCCGAGAATCCATCTAGCCACCGCAACTTTCATATCTCTCCCCCGACCGTTGCGACCCCCCGGTGCATACAGGAGTATGCACCGGGGTATGCAGTTGAAATTCCTCAAAACTCCGTCTCGACTGGATCAAGAATCTCGGGCAGGCTGTGTGGTTGTGTGGGAAGACTTTCCCGCGCGTCCCGCAACCCTTCTGGAGAAAGTCACAGACCCAGAAATAGCAAACCCGCCTTGGAGGGCGGGCTGCATATCGGCTAGAGGCCGGGGATCTCGTGTACGTCCAATCACGAGAATCCCCCGAATTCCCGAACTTTGCAAGAGGATTCTTGCAACGGGAGAACTCGCGCCAAATTCAGCCTCTCCGGGGCGGTTGTTCCTGCAACCGTAACGGAGAGCCCATGCCTGTTTACAGCCCACCCCCCTACCCTTCCCGCGAAAAAGTCTTCCGCCGCGTTCTCGGATCGCCCCTCGGCCAGAAGGCCAAGAAGGCCATCATCCGCAGCGTCGAACTGTACAACGTGAAGAACCGGAAGCCGGGCGAGCACCACGGTCCGATCACCCCTGCCTTCCAGCGTGTGCTGATCGCCATGCTCTGGAAGTTCCACAACAGCAGGACCGGCTATTGCTTTCCGAGCTACGAGACGATTGCCGCTTCCGCCAAATGCTGCCGCGACACCGTCTATGAGGCCATCAAGGCGCTCGAAGCCGCCGACATTCTGACCTGGGTGAATCGCTTCGATAAAATCCGCACGCAATGCGTCGGCGCGTTCGGTCGCGCCTTCACCCGCTGGCAGGTTATAAGGACAAGCAACGCCTACTGCTTTCGCGATCCTCTGCCTTGCGCAACGGAGTACGGTTCATATAAGTCGGAAAATCCTCCTGGAACCCTGAATCAAGAGCTTTCTTACATTAAAGACTCCATGAAAATTGTGGTTTTAGACCCCGCAAACTCCCTAGAGAGCGCGCTCATCGGGCTTGGCAGGGCGTGTGGGGCGATTCCGGCAGCTTCCGCCGCCTGAATTTCGCTTAAAGCCCCTCAAGGACACGCCCGAGCTGGCCAGCAGCCTTCTCGGAACGGAGAAACATGCGCCGCCCTGCGGCGCGCCTCGTCGAAGCCCGGTGTATACTCCTCTCGTCAGAATGCCAGGAATGGAATCCTGACGGCGGGGATAAGGATGGCTTTCTGCGCCAAGTGCGGGGTCCCTCTCAGCCAGAACACGACCTTCTGCGCATCCTGCAGCCCGCCAAACGCGCTGCCGGATCTTCCCGAACTGCGGTCCGGCATTTTTAGTTCGCATGTCGCAGGAGCTTTGACATATCTGCTGGGCTTCATCACCGTCATCATTTTCCTCGTGAAGGACCCCTACAACAGAGATCCCTTCGTCCGCTTTCACTATTTTCAGTCGATCCTCTTCAGCGTCTTTTGGATTTTGTTGCTCGTGGCGTTAAAGGCGTTTACCTTGACGCTGACTTTTCGCTTTCTATGGCTGTACCAACTGATTTGGGTTCTGATCTATGCGCTGCGCTGGGCCTTTGTCCTGCTGTCGTTCTTTCTGATGTACAAGGCTTTCAGGGGCGAGCGCTTTGCGCTGCCGATTATCGGGGAACTCGCTGCCAGGCGGGCGTGAATGAGGCAACCGCCTAACCCGCGTCCACACCATCCATTGCTAAGAGATAGGTCCACCGCCAAAGATCGTTATCGCTGGCGAAGCTGTGCGCCCGTTTTCCGCTTCCAGGCACGCCTGCCACTTCCCAGCGACCGCGCCTCAGCGCCTTGACGCACCTCCTCAGTCTTCGGAAAATGTGGATTGTCGCGCGCGCAGTGCAGGAAGCGCCAGTCCCGGTGATAGACGATGCGGCGGCTCCGAATCGGCGGGAACCGTCCCACAATCAAGCAAAGCTCGCTGTTGAGCGCGCGCACCTCGTCGGGATGCAAGAGCGGACGGCTCATCGTCTGCGTCGAATAGCCGGTCGAGGTGGATACCGAAGTTCTCTGCGCGGCGGACCACGGTGAGTTGCCGGTGCGCGGCGCAACCGATGTCCCGTGCGTCATCGAGACGTTCACATGCTCGATGGTCTGGGTGCCGAGCATCTTGCTGATATACTCCGCCGTGAAATTGTCCATGACGCCAAAGCAGGTCATCGCCTGCGAGTTGCCGATGAAGGTCTCCCAATGCTCGGGATAATCGCGCTTGAGTTGATTGAGGTCCTGCGCGAACACCCACATAATCATCCCCAGCCCCGCCATAAGGCCGTAGGCCTGGGCGACCGTGTTCAGCTTCCCGATTGTCCCGAACTCATCCAGCATAAACAGCACCGGCAGCCCGCTACCGCTTTGCTGCCTCTGTATGTCCGGCAATCGCGATCCCCCTATGCCGCGCGCGACCGCGCGGATCGCAATCGAGACCATGAGCCGGAGCCAACGCGCATAAGTTTCCAGCTTATCGGGCGGGAGCACGAGATAGATTGAAATGTTTCCTCCGCACAATTCCTCGAAACTGAAATCCGACGCATCCATGTTCCGCGCCAGCACTTCGCTGTCGAGAAATCCCGTCTGCGTGCGTGCCGTGGACATAACCGAATCGATCTCGTTGGTTTCGGCCTCGAAGCGCGCGAGCTTCGCTCTGGCGATGCTCCCCGGCGGCAGGGCTTGCGCGTCTTTGATCGCGACGCGCAGTTGCGGTCCGGGCAAAGTGAGCAGACCGCGCACCAGGCCCAGCGAAGCACAGGCGAGGTACTGCGGACTCTCGACCACGAACGCGATGAGGCCAGCCACCAGCTCGCGGGCGCTGTCGTCCCAATGCGGATCGCGGCTGCTCTGGCTGATGATGATCGCATCCGCGAGATAAGCCAGATCGTCCACATATTCATCGGATTCGGGATCGAGGATCGAGAGCGGATTGAATCGCGCGATGGCTTCGGACTGTCCCCTCATCGACCCATAGCGGCGGTTGACCTCGCCCCACGGATCGACGATCACGGTTTTCTGGCCGAGCATGTCGCGCCGGTGTGACCGGCACGCCGCCGCCCGGTATTGGCGCGAGCGCTTGGTCCGGCATAAAACCCTCGCAACAACAGACAAATAAGACCGAAAGAAAATGATGACTTCAGGTCCGGGTTCGCCTCGCCGCCAGCGGCGCTCGAAATTATACTATGGGCCGCAACTGGCCAGCCCGGCCTATTTCCCCGCTCGCCCCAGCCCCGCCAAATTCATTTCGGATGCGGAATGCTGAATTACTTTCAAAACGGCGGATTACTGTTGATGGAGTACAAACAGAAACAACCATTGAGGAACCGATTATGACAATCAAAGCAGAAGATTTCCCCGTGTATCAGCTTCTTTTGCAGCTCAACCATCCTGGCGTTGAACTTGCTAAGAAAGATTTTGCGGCAGCGCAGAACGGGGGCGATGAAGCAGCCTATACCTTCGCCCTGGGCATACAAACAATTGCCGCCATACCGGGCATAGAGACCAAGATTCCGGGATTGACGGCAGGAATGGTTGGGAAAACCCTTGAGTCTTGTCTGGCTATTTTTGAAGATGTCGCAAGCCGGGGGCATACCAATGCGAACTTTATGGTCGGTGATTTCAAAGCGCGCGGGCTGGGGCGGAAACGTCCGCCGGGCGCGCCTGGCCCGTCTTAAGTTGCCTCTACGCTCATTCGGCGTTTCTGCGTTCGCGCAACCGTGCCGTTAAACCGGGCGCGGTGCCTTCGGGTCCGACCCTCCCCTCGCCTGCGGACGCGTCGTCTCAGCAGGTTCATTCGCCCCCGCCTCTGCTTCCCTCGCTTCCTCGGCCCCCGCAGCGACTGCCGCTTCCTTGGCTTCCGCAGCGGCTTTCTTCGCCGCCGCCCTCATCGCTTCCTGAAAGGCCTGCTCGTCGAGCAGGTCCGGGATCACGGCCCGGTGCTTGGGATCGGTCACGGCTTTGTTCAAGGCGTCGCGCAGCAGCTTGCGGAACTGCGGATCTACTCTGATGTGCGCCATCACGCCAGCTCCGACGACGATCTTGCGGTGATTGTCGCGCTTGCGTTCCTCGACCTTCTGCCGCGCCTTGAGTTCGGCCATCCTGGTCCTCACCTGCTCGGCCTTCTTTTGTTCCTCGGCGATCAGCTCCTCGGTTGTCTTTCGGCCTTGCACCATATGACCCTCCTGTTCGCCCATTATCCTCCTGAGACGCGCCTCTGCCACAAATCTTTGCCGGAAGTGCGATCAGTGCAAAGTCGCCTCTGCCGGAGGAGAAAGCTCTGGCAGGGCCGCCCTGTCCTGCGGATTTGGGACCGCTGCCAGAATGGCTCTTTGTAGCTCCTCGCGAAACGCGCCATTCACTCTGGCATGAGCCAGCACGACGCTTCCCAAGAGCCTGGTCTGGATCTGTACTATCTCGCGGTCTAGCTTCCTAGTGCGGGCCTTGATGTTCGCAAGGAGAGCCTCCTTTTGTGCCCGCCGTTTGGCTTTCCCCGCAATCCTCCGACCGCGTGCTCTGCAGATCCTGCTCATGCCAGCCTCCCCGGTCCGTCAGCTCCTAGCCGGAAGCATATCTGGATATGTTTGCCGTTTTCCTAACGAGGTGCATACAGGGGTATGCAGGCGCGTCAAAACTGCGAAAGACACCGGGGCCATTCTTGAGATAGCCGAGCACGTCACAGCGCTAAACCTTAACCTCACCGGCAGCCCGTTAACCTTTGCCGCCCGTTTTGCGTTAGCCGTGCCAGTTTGCATACAGGGGTATGCACTCCGTTTGCCGAAAGGCAACTTCCCGGCGGTAAGATAGCCAAAAGCTGGCAGCACCGAACCGCGCAGGAAAATTACCCATGCCGCCGGAACTGCATCACGACCGAAGGGAAGTGTGCGCACTTGTACGTCGCAGGGCGACGTGTGCGGCAGAAGCTCCGCCTCTGCACTCGGGCATGGGCTTTCGCGCCCCTGCACCCACGACGATGGGCGTGCCTGCCCCTCGACCCAGCCCAACCGTCCGCCGGTTGGATGCGCGCCAGGGCCTTCCCGCCCTGGACCTGGACTCAGAAGGGCCTTGCCCCTCCGAGACCTCCCGCGCCAGGGCTTCCGCGCCCCGGCACCCACAGCCAGCGTTTCCCCGCTGGACCAGGACGAGCGTTTCCGCCGCAGGGTTACGGGCTGGTGACACATGGCAGACTACCATTTCGCCGCCCGCATCATCCAGCGAAGCCGAGGCCAGAGCGCCATCGCTTCGGCAGCATATCGCGCGGGCGAGTGCCTGCACGACGTGCGCCTCGGCAGGACCTTCGACTACCGGCGGCATCTTGGCGTCGTGCATACGGAAATACTCGCCCCCGACAACGCGCCAGACTGGATGCGCGACCGCTCACAGCTCTGGAACGCCGTCGAGAAGGCCGAAAAGCGCAAGGACAGCCAGCTTGCCCGCTCCCTGGACATAGCGCTTCCGCACGAACTGAACCTTGAACAGAACCTCGAACTGCTGCGCGGCTTTGTCCAGGAGCAGTGGGTTGACCGGGGCATGATTGCCGACATCGCCATCCATCTGCCGGGCCGCACCGGCGACATCCGTAACGTTCACGCCCACGTTGCCCTAACCACCCGCGAGATTACGGGTTCCGGCTTCGGCCAAAAGGAGCGGGACTGGAACGACAAGCAGGAACTCATCGAGTGGCGGAAGGCATGGGCCGACCACGCAAACCGCATTTTGGAGCGCGAGGGGTTCGAGGAACGCATCGATCACCGGAGCCTTGTGGATCAAGGGATCGACCGCGAGCCGACGACGCACATCGGCCCCGGCCCCAAGGGGATGCACCACCGAGGCGTTTCCTCCGATCGCGTCCGGCAGAACCGGGCCATCAAAACCAGCAACGACAATCTGGCGCTCCTCGAAAAGGAACTCGCCGAGTCCGAACAGCGCCTGGCCGCACTCAGACAGCAGCTTGCAGCCGAACGGATGGAGCAAATCCAGAAGACCGTCCGGCACGCCAATGCCGTTTGGGAAAGGGCTGAAGAACGCCAGCGCCAGCTCCTCAAGCCCGAGCCACCTACCGAACCGGAGCCGCCGGCCCCAGCCCAACCGCCCGAACCTCCCGCCCAAACGCCCCCGCGACAGCGCGGCCCATCCCACTACGCCGCCCTCATCGACAAGCAGAACTACAAGGCCCGCGCCGAGGAAGAGCAGAAGCAGAAGGCCGACCGCGAGCGGGAAAAAGAGGAGCAAGAGCGAGAACGAAAGCCGGACCGGGAACGATGACGCGCTCCGGCGTCGCGGACCAGCCGGAGCGGACAAACCAATTCCTCCGCCCCTTCCCGCTCCTTCTGGGAACCCTGCTGGGCATTTTCAGGCCGGGCAAACACCTGCGCGCCATCTTCCGGCAGGTTGCCTGGCTCTTGACGGCCTGCAACCTGCCGTCGCAGCTCAGAACCCTGTGGCGCTTGGTCGCCCGCGAAATGACGGTGCCCAGCTTCCACCACTCCAAGCGGCCGCGCAAGGTCAAAGCCCCACGCCCGTTCTAACCCGTGCAGCCCAATTCCAAGAAAGCATTGTCCGCTTTTTCTACCGCTCTGAGGCGTTCTTGGCCGATAATACAGAGCGGACGTTATGGACGGCCAATCCATTTCGCGAAAAACACCCGAAGAGATACGAGCCGAGCGCATCGCAGCCATTGCCGATCCCAAGCTGCGGCAGGATCTCGACGAGATCGCGAAGGCCCGCGACGCAAAGCTCGTGCTTGAACGCGAACGGCAGCAGCAAACTTACGAGAAGCGGGTCGAAGAGTTGCGACAGCAGAAGGTGAACTCCGCGAACGCCCCGCAGCTCACGCCCCGAGGAATGCGCTCGCCCTATCTGGGCGACAACGGCCACGAACGCGCGACCAACGACGCCAAGGCCCAAATCCAAACCCTCGACCACAGCCACCTGAAGAATGTCGCCAAGGAATACAACGACCAGATCGACAAGCGGCTCGATGCGCCCCGCGACAACCAAGCCGCACGCGATCTCGCACGCGGTTCCGTGACGCCCATGAAGCCTCGCGCACCGAACCGCTACGCCGAGTTGATCGAACGGCAGAACTACGCCGCCCGCGCACAAAAGGCCGAAGCCGACCGCCAAAAGGAAATGAACCAGGCACAACAACAGCAGCGGCAGCGCGGGCTCCAACGTTAAGGCGCATCGGCCCGAAAATCCGCAGGTGCCGCGAAACTTGCACAGTTGCTTGCACAGTTTCACAGCGTGTGAATTTAACTAGTTGTGTTAGCATTACTTTACAAACACATGCGAAGCACTTAAAATCCGCAGACCAGAAAGGGTTGTGGGGGTTCGAGTCCCCCTCTCGGCACCACAACGCGGCGGTCCTTCGACTCGGCTGCGCCTCGCTCAGGATTTCGCCAGCCGGCTCCCGCTTCGCTCACGCCCGCAAACCGGCTCAAGTTCGAGTCCCCCTCTCGGCACCAATAATATTTAGTATCAAGAATCGCTTCCCTGCTGGCAGCGGCTTCCTTGTGTTTGAACCAATGGTTGTTCTGATAGCTGTTGGTTCCATGCCGACGTGCGAATGGGTGCAGCAGAGCCTGTCCTTGACACTGGGCCTTGCGTTCTCTACGGTACTTACGCGGGTGCAATGCCACCCCTGACTCATGCCTACGCGCGTCAAGTTCGCTCTCCCAGTTTTGGTGCTGTTAGCTTGGTGTTCGTTCACATGGGCGGAGAAGATCCCGGATATTCGCCCACAGGGTTATGTCACCGATCTCGCCCACGTCATTGACCCCGCGACCAAGGCCAGGCTGGAGACGCTATGCGCTGAGGTTGAGCAGAAGACAGGCGCCCAAATTGCGGTGGTGACGGTTGAGTCACTGGACGGCCAAAACAAGGAAGACTATGCGGCCGATCTCTATAAACATCTTGGTGTCGGATCGAGGAAGGAGAACCGTGGCGTCCTGCTCTTGCTCGCGCCTAACGAGCATCAGTACAGGATCGAGGTTGGTTATGGCTTAGAGCCGGTGATCAACGACGCCCGCGCCGGCGATATTGGCCGGGAGATGCTGCCTGATCTACGCCGCGGAGACTACAACGCCGCCGTGCTCCTCGGCACCACGGGTGTGGCCCAACTGATAGCAGCCGACAAAGGTGTGCAATTGAACGGCGTACCGGCCAATGAGCCGAGTGCGCCTGCGTCGCAAACACCGTCGTGGATCCCGTGGCTCATCATCGTGATCGTGTTCGTCATCATCCGCGCTGTTTGGCGCGCGGCGCGAGGCAGCGGTCGCGGCCCGCGATCAGGCGGAGGGTCTGCTCTGCCTTGGTTTCTCATCGGCAGCGCCTTGGGCGGCCGTGGTGGTAGCTGGGGCGGCGGGTTCGGCGGCAGTTCCGGAGGTTATTCAGGTGGCGGTGGGTTTGGCGGATTCGGCGGCTTTGGCGGCGGCATGAGCGGCGGCGGCGGTGCCGGCGGCAGTTGGTGATCATGGAGTGCGGGGTAAGGTGCAATGAAGAAGCCAGAAAGTAAATTGCAGGAACTCGTCAGCCGATTGCAACAGGCTTGCGGCGAAAACCTGATGTCTGTTGTCCTATACGGTTCCGCGGCTCGCGAAGACTTCCATGAGCAGTTCTCCGACGTGAATGTACTGGTTGTGTTACAGCACTTGGAACCGGCTTCGTTTGCGGCGATCTCGGCGGTCCTCAAGTGGTGGAGTCATGAAGAGAAGCTGCGGCCGCCGATGATTATGACGCTCGAAGAGCTGCGGGAATCGGCTGATGTCTTTGCGATTGAGCTGCTCGATATTCAGAGCTCCCATAAGACGCTGTATGGCCAGGATCTGGTGACGTCAATCGATATACCGATGAACCTCCACCGGGTGGAGGTGGAACACGAACTGCGGACGACCTCGCTGCGGTTGCGCCACCACTTGCTGCTGAGTCCCGACAACGAAGACGAACTCCGCGCGGTGCTGGCAAAGTCCATCACCTCCGTTCTGACATTGTTCCGTCATTCTCTGATCGCGCTGGGGGAGGATCCGCCACCAGCGAATCCTCAGTTGCTGGAAAAAGCCGGACAGGTCTTCGGATTTGAAGTGCAGCCGCTGCGGTCAATCCTGGAGTTGCGCGGCGAAGGTCGAAAGTCGGAAAACGTACGCGAGCTGTACCATGCGTATATGAGCGCCATTCAGCGGGTCGCCCACGAACTGGATGCACGCGTGCCCAAGCGCCACTTGCGGAACGCGCCGTAGGGGAGATTTCTAAAACAACCAAGAATCGCCACGGGAGAGATTGGCATGAAAACCGGAGTCATCGTACTGATCGTGATTGTGTTGCTGCTGTTCTGGATGGGCAGCACCTTCGTTGGCCATCGTAACGAGATGGTCCGCAAGCGCGAGGCGGTGAATGCAGCCTGGTCGCAGGTGGATGTTGTTCTGCAGCGACGGGCCGACCTCATCCCAAACCTGGTGGAGACGGTGAAAGCGTTTGCGATCCACGAGGAAAAGGTTTTCGGTGACATTGCCGCGGCCCGCGCCGCCATGATGGGAGCGAAGACACCCCAGGAGAAGATCGCCGCCAATGGCCAGATCGATTCAGCACTCAGCCGTCTATTGGTAGTGGTAGAAAATTATCCGCAACTTCGCTCCAACGAAAATTTTCTGCGATTGCAGG
>JBEKQY010000076.1:0-15342 GCA_049519235.1 Candidatus Korobacteraceae bacterium
GCGATACCGCAGCACGAAAACGGCCCGAACCCAAAGGACAACTGGTGCAGCAATGGCTATTGATGTATTCCAGGCCCCGCTTGCTAGGAGCCAAGTTCTTCGTGTCGGCGTGACGGTTCGACTTAAAGGACGGTAGAGGCGAACGCGCCATTGTGGTGCTGCCCCGGCCGATCAAGCTAGGTTATACGGGATAAGGCGATTTAAAAGCGCCCTGGAGAGAGCCGACTTATCGGCAGGTCTGGACGGGTTGCTGAGCTATGACTGGCTACCGGTCGAGGGTAGGGACTTCGGGGTGGAATTCGAGGACGACACGGTGAATGGCGTCGCGATGCGAAGTGAGTCATTCTTTCCGGTGCGAAACCTCTCTTAAAGCGTCGACGCCATCGTAAAGGACCTTGACTACTTTTCGCGCGGCGGTTGGATTGTGCTCGCGAATGCGCAGGCCAATGCGTTGCAAGTCGTCAGCGGCTTCAGGAGACCAGCGGATGTGCATCACGATTCGAAACGTCGCCTGATGCGTTCACCCACTTCCTGGTGATCGACGTACTCACCCCGGTCAAGAGAGGCAAATCCTCTCTCCACCGCTTCGACAAAGTTAGCTTCGTGGTCGAGATACTGGACCAGGACTTGCTGCGCGAGTTTCTCGACCGGCTGACCTTTCTTGCCGGCAAGCTGGTCCAGCCGCGCTGCTTGTTCCGCAGTGAGGTGCACTTCCATGGGCTATCGTAGGAGTGACGAACTGCAAGTGTCAAACCTGGCGATTTGGTACAATTATTCGCACGAATGCCGGTGAGGATTAAGGGCGTTCGCCGCAAAATTGGGCCGCAACTTCTACTGAACTTTTTCCACTCGCCTGATGCACGCTGTCTTTCAGCGGATCGAGGCGGAACATTGTCCCACAAGCGAAACCCTCGCTTGGTGCGGACCGAACGCTATAGGGAGCCTGTTCTGACGTCGCGATCTGGTCATATCGCTTACAACCCGGCCTACCATCGATTCGCCGTAATCCTGGCGTGGGCTACGTTCTTGCTGATCGTCGCCGGCGCGCTGGTCACCAGCAACGATGCCGGCCTGTCGGTTCCCGACTGGCCAACCTCCTTCGGTTCGCTCTACAAGCTGCCGCCCATGGTCGGCGGAATAAAGTACGAGCACGGCCATCGCATGATCGCCGAGTTTATCGGGCTGCTGATCATCGTGATGGCGGTGTGGACGCAGCGCGTGGAAAGCCGCAAATGGATGCAGGTGCTGGGCTGGACGGCCTTGGGCTCCGTCATCGGCCAGGGCGTTCTCGGCGGCATCACCGTGCTGAATTTCCTGCCGTGGTCCATTTCTACGGCGCACGCCACGTTGGGGCAGATGATCTTCTGCATCGTGGTGGCGATGGCACTGTTCACCAGCCGCGGCTGGTTGCAGGATTACGAACCCATCGCCGAACCTGACGTTTGGCCCAGCACACCGACGCTGGCTGCGATTGCCGCAGCGTGCGTCTGGGTGCAGTTAATTCTGGGCGCGGCGTTTCGCCATTCAGGGATGAAGCTCTTGCCGCACCTGATCGGCGCGTGCGTCGTGACTGCCCTAGTGTGCTGGACCGTCGTGCGGGTGCTGACCCGCTATGGCAAGGTCGATCACCTGCGCAAGCCGGCGCAATTACTGCTGGCGCTGCTGATGATCCAGCTCGGCCTCGGCTTCTGCGCCTATTTCACCCGCATGACCTTTGGACATAATGCAGTACAACCGTGGCAGATCATGGTGGTGAGCACGGTGTCGCACGTTGCCTGGGGCGCGTTGGTGCTGGCGGCGAGCGTCGTGCTCGCTATTCAGTCGCACCGCATGATCAACGCTCACGCCACCGAAGCGGCAGCGCAAGCCGCGCACGGAAAGGCTGCCATCGCATGAGCACTGCCAGCCAACCGTTGGCGATTCCGCGCGCGGGGATTGCGTCGCTGCTGCGCGACTACGCCACTCTGACCAAGGCGCGCGTCACCACGCTGATCGTGATGACCGCATGGGCGGGCGCGTATTTTGCCGCAGCCAAGTCAGGGGCGTCAGCGCTCTCGTGGACGTTGTTGCATGCGCTGATCGGCATCGGCCTGGTGAGCGGCGGCACGGCAGCCATCAACGAAGTTGTCGAACGCGACATCGACGCGCTGATGCGGCGCACCTCGCAGCGTCCGCTGGTGACCGGCAGCATGAGCCTGCTTCATGGGTCGGTAGTCGCCTTTGGCATGACCATCGGCGGCGTGCTCTATCTGTGGGCGACCACGAACTGGCTCACCGCCGCGCTGGCGGCGCTGACCTCGATAACCTACCTTGGGGTGTACACGCCGATGAAGCGCGTACACCCGATCTGCACTTTCCTCGGCGCATTTCCCGGAGCGATGCCTCCGGTGCTGGGCTGGACGGCAATCCGCGGCCGCCTCGATGGCGAAGCGCTGGTGCTGTTCGCCATCGTTTTCTTCTGGCAGTTCCCGCACTTCCATTCCATCGCCTGGCTCTATCGCGAAGACTATGAGAACGCGCGTATCCGCATGTTGCCGGTGGTCGAAAGCGATGGCCGCTCAACCGCGTTTGCCATCGTGATGTATGCCCTGGCCCTGGTTCCGGTGTCGCTCGGGCCCACGCTGATGGGCATGTCGGGATGGGCGTACTTCGCCGGCGCGCTGCTGCTCGGCGTCGGGATGCTGTGGTTCAGCCTGCGCATGTGGACGATGAAGCTCACGCCGGTCGCTCCCGAGTCGAAGCTGCGCGCGCGCCACGTGCTGCAAGCCTCGGTGATTTATCTGCCGCTACTGTTCGCGCTGATGATGATCAATCGCGTCTGAGCTTTCAGCTCTCAGCCGTCAGCTCCCAGGAAGATCGCGATTCGCTTTTCGCTGTTCGCCTTTCGTCAGGACAATAAGATTTGTCATCCCGAGCGACGAGCCGCTTCGGCGAGGAGTCGAGGGACCTGCTGTTCGCGGATACCTTTACCACTTCATGGAAAGGTAGGGTCTCTTTGGCAAGCCCATGGCAGATGCCGCCGGCTATTATAAAGTCGGCTCTTTCAAGAACAGGGCTTTGACGCTGGCCTGAAGAGATTGTGTTGCAACTGAGAACAGAATTTTGCGGTGGAACAGATGGCCCGAAAACCGGCCGAACCAGCCGCGCAGCGGCGGCATGAAGTTAGCCGGGGGCGTAAGCCCCGGGTAAGAGTGGAAAATGAAACCGAGCCGCAGAGCGGCGATACCGGTTGCGACACAGTCTCTGAAGGCCGGCTCTACCCGAACAAGGCATCAAACCGGCTTTTTCAGCAAGCTGTGAAGCCGTGCCCTGATGCGAAGCGAACTGACTCACGAATCGAGACGGCGCTATCATGAATGTTCTAACATCTGTTTCTAAGTTCACGCGTAGCTGAGATGCCAACTCCGTTCGCCATCTTCTTTGTGTGTTGGATCGCGCTGGCAATCGGTTCCTGGATCTTCTACAGCAAAGCAAGCTATGCAACGAAGAAAGCTGCCCATCCATTCATACTGACTGCGGCCGGCATTGCGTTTATCGGATTCGCCGAATGGATATTTCACTGGCGTCTACCTTGGTTTTTCGTCGTCGCGGTTGTCGTAATCATTTTCCTGAACTTTCGCCTGACGCGATTCTGCCCTCAATGCAACGCGACCCTCTATGGAGGCGGTGGTTTTTTCCGCCCGAACTTTTGCTCGAAATGTGGCGCTAAGCTGCAAGACTGAGGATGACCTGAAACCGTCGGACGCGGCCTCAGTCATATAAAATCATTTTTGGCCCTCGCATGAGCGCTTCCGACACCCTTCATCAGACGTCCGTGGAAAACTCGGACACCGCCGATCAAGCTGTCATTCAGTTGCAGGCGCTGCGCCATCAGTATGGCGACCGTGTCGCGCTGGCTGGCGTTTCCTTCGATGTTCGTCCGGCGGAAATCTTTGGGCTGCTTGGCCCTAACGGCAGCGGCAAGACCACGACCTTCCGCATTCTCTCGACCTTGATGCTGCCCTCCGGCGGTCGCGCCATGATTCTGGGACGTGACGTTGCGCGCGAGCCGGCGTTGGTGCGCCGCCACATTGGCGTAGTCTTCCAGGCGCAGAGTATCGACATCAAGCTCTCGGCTGAAGAGAACCTGATGCTGGTCGGCCACATCTACGGGCTGAAGGGTTCCGCGCTGAAGAAGCGCGTCAAAGAGATGCTGAGTCGGGTGGGCCTGTCGGATCGCGCCAAGGAAAAAGCCGAGAAATTTTCCGGCGGCATGCAGCGTCGGCTGGAGCTGGCCAAGGGACTGTTGCATCGTCCCTCGGTGTTGCTGCTGGATGAGCCGACCACCGGACTCGATCCCGGTGCACGCCGCGACCTGTGGCAATACCTCCAGATTTTGCGCGACGAAGAGCGCGTGACCGTGCTGATAACCACCCACTTGATGGAAGAAGCCGAGCGCTGCGACCGGCTGGCCATTTATGCGAACGGCAGCGTGGTTGCGCTGGGCACGCCGGCCGAGTTGAAGAGCGAAATCGGCGGCGATGTGATCCTGCTGGAATCGCAGGAGCCCGAGTCCCTGGCGCAACGAATTGAACAGCGCTTCGGGCTGCATCCGACGGTGCTGGATCATCGCGTGCGGCTGGAGATCGAGAACGGACATCGCTTCGTCACCGATGTGGTCGAGGCATTTCCCGGCGAGATCGAAGGCGTCTCCGTGCACAAGCCTAGCTTGGAGGATGTGTTTATTCGCCGGACGGGGCATCGCTTCTGGACGGAAGAAGACTCCGAGGCAAGCGAATGATTTTCACCACAGAGACACAGAGACACAGAGGATCCAAAGGAAGCACTTTGGCAGAACCAGCGCCTCTGGGTGAGAAGCAAGAGACCGGACAGGTAGGGCTGAACTTAGGATTTGTTCTTCTCTGTGTCTCTGTGTCTCTGTGGTGAACAAATATGGCAACTCAAGTACAAACTCTCCCCGCAGCCCTAACCCCCGCCCGTGTGGGCCTGCTGCTTCCGGCGCTGTCGCTGTGGTCGCGCGAAGTGGTGCGCTTCTACCGCCAACGGGCGCGTGTGGTCGGCGTCATCGCGTCGCCCCTGCTGTTCTGGATCGTAATCGGCTCCGGCTTTGGCACTTCGTTTCGATCGAGCGGCGCCGGCGGCCAGCACTATCTGGCGTTCTTTTTCCCCGGCGCTCTGATCATGATTGTGCTGTTCACCGCGATTTTCACCATGATGTCAGTGATCGAAGATCGCAACAAGGGCTTCCTGCTTTCCGTGCTGGTGGCGCCGGTCAGCCGTTCGGTCATCGTTCTGGGCAAGGTCCTCGGCGGAGCGACGCTAGCGACATTGCAAGGCCTCGTCTTTCTGGTGTTCGCGCCGTTCGTGGGCGTGCATTTCACACTCGCCAGCTTCGGGTTGACAGTGCTGGCTATCTTCCTCGTCTCGTTCTCGCTGACCGCGCTGGGCTTCATCATCGCGTGGCCCATGGATTCGACACAGGCGTTTCACGCCATCATCAATCTGTTTCTGATTCCGCTGTGGCTGCTGTCGGGGTCGCTGTTCCCGCTCTCGGGGGCCTCGCTGTGGATTCGCTTGCTGATGCGCATTAATCCGCTCACCTACGGAACCGAGGCACTACGGTCGCTGCTCTTTCCTGGTTCGGCATCCACCGGCTTGTCGCTGAGCGGCAACTTCGCGGTGCTGGCGCTGTTCACGCTGGTGATGTTCGCATTGTCGTTTATAGTGGCCAATCGGCGCTCAACCAAACCGGCCGCGTGATGCAACTGAGTCCTACATTTTTCCCCGCGCTCGACGCGGTGCTCAACGGCTCCAGCGCGCTGCTGATCGGATCGGGCCTGTACTGCATCAAGACGCGGCGCCGGGAAGCGCACAAGCGCCTGATGCTGGCCGCTTTCGTCACCTCGACCCTCTTCCTGATCTCCTACCTGTACTACCACCTGGTGCTGCGCGCCGGGGTGACGCGCTTCGCGGGGCACGGCTTCTCGCGGCCGCTGTATTTCACCATCCTGATCTCACACACCATCCTGGCTGTCGTGGTCGTGCCGTTCGTGCTGATCACGCTGGCGCGCGCTCTGAAAGGGAAGTTCGCGCGGCACAAAGCCATCGCACCCTACACCTTTGCTATCTGGATGTACGTTTCAGTCACCGGCGTCGTGATTTACCTGATGCTGTATAAGATCTTTGTTCGGTGACCGCCACCTCGATAGCCTGCGATTTTTGCCGGAGACGGCATCCGCGCGATAATCAATCGTGGCCAAAGTGACAGCAGAAGAATTTATTGACCTCGAAGGCGAAGCGCCGGTTCGCGGCTTTCTCCATCGCGCCCAAGGCACCGGCTTCGTTGTCTTGACTCACGGAGCAGGTGGGAATTCCAGGGCGCCGCTGCTGATCGCGCTGGCCGATACGTTTGCGGCGGCTGGCCTGACCACGCTGCGTTGCGACCTGCCGTTCCGGCAACGACGTCCGACGGGACCGCCGTCTCCTTCCGACGCCAAGCACGATCAAGATGGCCTGCGCCGAGCGGTGACGGTGATGCAAGAGAAGTTTGCAGGCCGAGCATTTCTCGGTGGCGTATCGTATGGCGGACGGCAAGCCAGCATGCTGGTCGCGGCGGAGCCTTCGCTGGTCGAAGGATTGCTTCTGTTGTCCTATCCGTTGCATCCGCCGGGACGGCCCGCACAATTGCGGACCGCACATTTGCCCAGCCTGCGGACACTTACACTGTTTGTCAGCGGAACGCGAGACGCGTTCGGTTCCATCGAGGAACTGGAAGCCGCGATCAAGCTGATTCCTGCGCGTGCGAAACTGGTTGCGATTGAGGGCGCGGGACACGGTTTGCTGCAAAAATCGAATCGCGAACAGCTTCCGGAGCGCGTGGTGCAGGAATTTCAGTCGTTTTTCAAGGCGCCATGAGAGCGGTTTGAGAGCGGGCCCGACGATCTGCGGTTTGCCTTAAGCGCCAACATCTGAAATTCTATAGCGGTTCCAGCGTCGGTGTATCCGGGTAGAGCGGGCCTTCAGGCCCGCGTGCGGGCTGCGCCCGAAGTTCAGGCTTTCCGCCCACTGCAGTGCAGTGGGCGGAAAGCCTCAGGAACAAGATCCCCGTTGACGCGGCGCTGAAGCGCCACTCTACCCGAGTTCGGGGATACCGCAATTCGGGAATCGCTCTAATCGCAAGCTATGGTCTACTTAACCCGTAAGTGCGAGTTTTCCGCGTCGCATTATTACTACAATCCGGAGTTTACGGAAGAAGAGAACCAGCGCGTCTTCGGCAAGTGCGCCAACCTCAACGGACATGGGCACAACTACACCCTGGAAGTCACGGTAAAGGGCGACGTCGATCCCACGACCGGGTTTGTCGTCGATCTCAAAGAGTTAAAGGAAATCTTGAACCGTGAGGTTCTTGATGCGATGGACCATCGCCACTTGAACAAAGAGGTGCCTGAATTCTTCCGCCAGATTCCGACGACGGAGAACCTGGCGATCGCCATCTGGAACCGTCTGCAAAGCAAGTTGAAGGTGGCCAGGCTGCACCGGGTGCGCGTCTACGAACTCCCCGACCTCTTCGTCGATTTCTACGGAGAAGCATGAAGGCCCATCTCACGCGCCGCTACATTTTTTCGGCATCGCATCGGCTGCATTGCGATGAGCTGTCGGAGGAGCAGAACCGCGAAGTCTACGGCAAATGCAATAACCCGCACGGGCACGGCCATAACTACGCACTTGAAGTTACGGTAAGCGGCCAGGTCGATGCGAAGACGGGAATGATCTGCAATCTGGTGGAACTGGATGAGACGGTGCGGCGTGAACTCCTGGAGCGGTTCGATCATGTGAATCTGAATTTGTGTCCTGAATTCAAAGCGCTGGTGCCGACGACCGAGAACCTGAGCGCAGCCATCTTCCACATTTTGAAGCAAAACTTTAAGGCGGCTCATCTGGAGAAGATACGGCTGGAAGAGACGTTGATGAACAGCTTTGAGTACGACAGCAATTAGCAATTAGCAGTTAGCAATTAGCCCATAGCATTTAGCGTTTGAGTATCGCGACAGTAAGGAGGAGTGTCGTCCCTGAAGGGACTCAGAACTGTTTTGTTGCACTGACCGCGGCCTGACGCCCACGGCTAAAAGAAATGACGCCCTTCGGGCTGGATTCAAACCCCCGGGCAGCAAGCGTCAGCAACTTGCTGGAGCTCGCGGCTCGGCGCTAAAAGCTAGTTGCTAGTTGCTTGTGGCTATCATGAAAGACATCGTCGAAACTCCGACCCTCACCAGTGCCAGCTTTGAAGAGCTGGCGCGCGAGATATTAGTTCGCCTGGGTGAAGACCCCGAGCGCGAAGGTCTGCTGCGAACGCCGGAGCGCTATGCCAAGGCGCTGCGCGACCTCACCAAGGGCTATCCCGCAGATCCCGAAGAAGTGTTGCTGGGCGCGCTGTTCAGCGTGGATTACGACGAGATGGTCATCGTGAAAGACATCGAGATGTTCAGCCTGTGCGAGCACCACCTGCTGCCGTTCTTCGGCAAGGTGCACGTCGCCTACATCCCCAAGGGGCGGGTGATCGGGCTGAGCAAAGTTGCCCGCCTGGTTGAAATCTATGCGCGCCGCTTACAGGTACAGGAGCGGATGACGGTGCAGATCGCCGAGACCATTCAGAAGGTCATCCAGCCGCTCGGAGTCGGCGTGGTGATTGAGGCGCGCCACTTGTGCATGATGATGCGCGGGGTCGAGAAGCAACACTCCGCGACTGTCACCTCCTCCATGCTGGGCGCTTTCCGGGCACAGCAGACACGCCAGGAATTTCTCTCGCTGATCCAGGCCAAAAACGAAAACGGGACGTAAGCAATGGCTGCGAAGAAGACGCGGTCCCGCCGCAAAGCCAAGCCAAGAGTTGAGCCGGAGTCGCGGCCACGAGAGCTGCGCCTCAGCGGTAAGATTGCCGTCGTCACCGGCGGCAGCCGCGGCATCGGTTATGCCATCGCCCAAGCGCTGGCGGCCGAAGGCTGTAGCGTAGTTATTACTGGGCGCGATAAGAAGACGCTCGCAGCCTCCGCGGCGAAGATCTCTGGCGCCGTGCCGCGACGCGCGAGAGCCAGCGTTGTTCCGCAAGTTTGCGACGTGCGTGACCCGCAATCGGTTACGGCGCTGTTTGCCATGGTGAAGCGGCGCTTTGGCAGACTCGACATCCTCATCAACAACGCCGGCATCAGTCAGGCGGCAACTCCGCTGGAGCAGACTTCGCTGGAGCTTTGGCGCGACGTTATCGAAACGGACCTGACCGGCGTGTTTCTCTGCACGCGTGCGGCACTGCCGCTGATGAACCGGGGAGCGATCGTCATCAACAATCTGTCGGCGGCGGCGAAACAAGTTTTCCCAAACTACTATGCTTACACGGCGGCGAAAACCGGCGCTTTGGGTTTCACCCTGTCGCTACGCGCCGAGATGATACCGCGCGGCATTCGCGTTACCGCGCTGATGCCGGGTGCTACTAAGACCGACATCTGGCAGCAGATCATGCCTAACGCACCATTCCATCACATGATCGACGCGGACAGCGTGGCGCAAGCTGTACTTTACGCTGTGCTCCTGCCGCCGAACGTGAATCCGTCGGAGATCAGTCTGGATCCGACCGGCGGAGCGCTGTGAAAGTTGCTGGTCGTTACACCTAAGGACCATCCACCGGGCTCATCGTGACAATCTCGCTGCTCTTTAAGCTTTCTACTAACATCGAGGTAGCGGCAGCAAACCCCTGCTCGCTCCTGCGCTCGCGGATCTGAAGATCACCACTGAAATAGCTAGGGGGTATGTCTTTGTCTAGGCAATAAAAGATGACTGTGTTATCTAGAGCCTTTTGTTTGAGGTCCTTGCCCCGCTGCTTCTTAAGCTGATGCAAAAGGGCTGTTTCGTATTGTATCCATTCCCTGTCTTTAGCATTCTTGGACCAAAAGACGATGCCTTTCGGACAGATCGAAATCGCATCGAGCACTTGGCGCTGGATGGAATGGCCAGCTGCGAACTTCAAGTCAGACATAACGCTTATCCGATGTTTCTCTAGCAAGCCTAGAACTCGCCGGACCCGCTTTGCATCTCTGTGCGCATAGCTGACCCAAATACGTGGTGTCTCGTGCCATAGCCTTAATAAACGCAGCAACCGCTCGTACTCCGCTGTACCGACAAAGCGCATCAGTCGCAGCACAGCGAGAGCCCTGGACCAATGGCGAAAAGCATCGCCGATCCGTCCTTGTTTTTCTGCCAAATTGCCTAGATTGGAATAACACTGCGCAATCAGAGTCTGGCTGGCACGCTGTTGGGCTCTTGCAAGCGTCTGGAGCAGCCTCCTTTCCTCTGCCTGCCAATCGTCCCGAAGCGCTTGGGTCCTGGGACTGTTAGCAGGTCCGGGACGGGACCGAGAGAGGGATTTTGTCTTTGCTCGATTCGGCAAAATTCCCTTCTTGTCTGTTCGATTAACTTCAACGCAGCTAGGGTCGAATCAGAGGCAGGAGCACTCGCCGACCATTACGTCGCCTGGTTTGTCCATTACTCCAATCTTTCGCCCGTACTGGTGTCGACCATCCATGGTTAGTACAGGAGTGTAAACAGTCCAGGTGTCCCCGTTATCACTCTCTTTGATAAGGTACTTCAGATCGTGCAAGATGCCGCCTGAATCGCTCCTATGCACGAAGATCGTACCCTCCGAATTGCGGGTCACAACCCAACCGCTCTCGAGTCCAGTTCTCAATGCTTCCATTTTGGCGGAATCGTGTGGCGGCTTCGGGGCGGTAGAGCTGGATGTTATCACTGGTGCTACTCCTGCCATTGCGACAGCTTGCTCAGGGATTACCAGTACTTGACCAGGATGAATCGTAGTCGCTCCGGCTGAAAGGTTGTTTGCGGCTCGTAGATCCATGAGGGTGACGTGGTACTTTCGAGCGATGCTGGACAGACTGTCACCCTTTTTAACCGTGTATGGCTCAGAAAGAGCGAAGGAAGACAGAGAACATATCCAAGCTGCAGTGTAGAGGACGAAAAGCAGAGAAAACGAAGCGGTCTTGGTTCGCGAGTTCATATTCCCTCCCTGGCGGTAAATATCTTCGGCGGGTGTGGCCTACCGAGGGAGCGAGTGGCAATTGTAATAGCACAACCCGCGAGGGCACAAGTAGATTTTTCTAAGTCTCCTAAAATTACATCCCGTAATGATAGCGCCGGGTGCGGGCAGGGAAGAGCTTGATGAGCAAAACGCCCGCGATGAAGCCCCCCACGTGCGCCCAGAAGGCGATGCCGCTGGAGTTGCTGCCATGCGCGGCAATCGAGGTCGCGGCCCCGCTGAGAAATTGCGCGACAAACCAGTAGCCCAGCACAATCCACGCCGGCAACCACATAAAGAACACAAAGAACAAAGGCACCAGGGTCAGCACGCGGGCGCGCGGATAGAGCACGAAGTAGGCGCCCATCACCCCGGCAATGGCGCCGCTGGCGCCGACGCTGGGGACTGTCGAGCCGATGTTGAACAGGCTATGCAACAGTCCTGCTGCCAGCCCGCAGATCACGTAGACCGTCAGATAAAGCGAATGTCCGAGATAGTCTTCCACGTTGTCGCCGAAGATCCACAGCGCCCACATGTTGAAAATGAGGTGCAGCCAGCCGCCGTGCAGGAACATGGAAGTGAAGATCGGCACGATGGCCGCCGCCGTCGGCACATAGCGCGTGCCCAACCCGGAGATGAGGTCCCAAGGCACGTACCCGTGATTGAACAGAACCACCGTTAAACGCGCCGGGACCAGGCCGAAGAGAGTAAGAAACTCCGGCCGCGGCTCCGGCGGCAGATAACGCCAATCCAAAGACAAAAGAAAAACAAATATGTTCAGAACAATCAGCAGGTAGTTGATGACGGGCGTGCCGATCCGAGGTGCATCGTCTTTCAGCGGAATCATATGGCGTTACGGCTTGTTGCAGCAGGCTCTTGGCCGTTACTTAGCAGGCGAGCGCGCTGCCCGCCTTCATTTAGGCGCGATGCACGATGCCGGCTTTGTTCCTGTTCGCTGACAGCTAAAAGCTATGAGCTAACGGCTTCTTTGATTTGACCAACTCGCCTTTCAGCCTCCACGATAGCAGAAGGATGCCGCTTAACGCTGTGATGGTCGTGGATAAACCGGCAGGATGGACCTCCCACGATGTGGTAGCCAAGGCCCGCCGCATTTTGGGCGAGCGCTCTATCGGCCACTTGGGGACGCTCGATCCCATGGCGACCGGCGTGCTTCCGTTGGTTCTGGGGCGCATGACGCGGCTTTGCCAGTTCTATACCGCTTCCGACAAGACGTACGAGGGAACGATCCGGCTAGGCGTTGCCACAGATACCTACGACTGCGACGGCGAGCCGGTGGGGGCGGCGCGGGAAGTTAATGTAACACTTGAGGAAATCTCGACTACCGCATTGGCTTTCATGGGTCGCCTGCAACAGGTTCCACCGCCATTTTCCGCCAAGAAGATTCGCGGTGTTCCTGCCTACAAGCTGGCCCGCCGCAAGCAGCCGGTTGAGTTGAAGCCGGTCGAGGTCGAGGTCAAGGAGTTCATCATCACAGGTCTGAACGGAGATCTGGTCGACTTCCGCTGCCGCGTGTCCTCAGGGACTTATGTCCGCAGCCTGGCGCACGAGCTGGGGCAGAAGCTGGGCACCGGCGCCCATCTGGCGAGCCTGCGCCGGACCGCCGTCGCCGAATTCACCATAGAGCAGAGCCATATGCTGGAACAGATCGCCGGCGCGGTCGCACAAGACCGTCTAGAGGAACTCTGCGTCCACCCGCGCCGCATCTTGCCGGAGATTCCTTGCGTCACCGCGACGGACGAGGATCTCGCCAAAATTCGCCACGGACGGGCGGTCAACCTGCCAGACATGTCGCGCTCGCGCTGGGTGAAGGTCTTCGCCGGACAGTCCGAGTTGGTGTGCCTCGCCAGCCGGGTAGCAGGGACACTGTTCCATCCCAAGGTGGTGCTGATCTGAGGGAGCGTCCGCGACCTAAGCGCGTCCAAAGTAATGTCCGATAACAGATATTATGGTAAGTACGACGATTGGCCGTAAAATCGGGCGGGCGCCGAACTCAGCCTCCAACTACGTGCATGTGCCACTCGAAGAAGCTGCAATCCGGCAACTGAATCTGACAACCGACAACTGACCGCTGGTTGTCGACTCCCCCTATTTCGCCCCCTCTAAACCATTGAAACTAATCAGAAATGCCAAATTTTTCCCGCTAAAATCCTCTCCCCATTGGACTTATACGTAAAATCGTCTTTCTAAACGACTTACCTAACCCATTTGGGACGTAGAATCTTGACTTACCTTACGCCCAGCCGAGCGGGCCACCCAAAGGAGATTTCGAGCTAAGGATCGTCAGAAACTCGTCTCTAGTTCGTTGGCGCTGGCTGGCCGGAAACTGGCTGCGTAATTGCCACGCACGTGCCAGCGCTTGTTAGACGTTGGCCTGGTCCGCAATTTTGCGGAGGAGTTCCCTTGATGCACGTACCGCCGCTTAGGTATTGACCCTGCCCACAAGTGGGGCAGCTGCCCCCCACCCGTACGCACTGCGGCGTTAGGTTTGCCCCGCAATTCATCAGGGTCTGCCCCTGCGGACAGAGCGCGCCGGAATTGTTTTGTTGTGGGAGGCTGGTCCCCTTCAGAAAATTTGCGAGGCACTGGCTGGAGCTTGGGCGGCGCGCGAAGGCGGTCTCCGCATCCCTCCAGGTCTGGTAGAAGTACTGCGCGCCGTACGACATCTGCTTCACTACATCGGCCCCATTTTGGAGCGTTTGTGCCGGGCATGGGATCAAATAGTGCATGCCGACCTTACACGGCGTTCCGTCTAAATTCGTCCCAATCGGGATCGTCTGGCCTTGCGGAAGGGACTGAACGTCCTGAAGAAAGTCCGGCAGCATGCCGTAGTGAGCTACGCCCGCGTTGTTGTAGTTCCAAGATGCGGTTCCGAGCGTACTCATCGGCAATTGTCCGTTGTTGGTTGGCGCTATACAGGTGGTGGTGGTGGTAGTGGGTGGATACTTTGTAGCGCAAGCTGCCACGCAGTCTTCGTATTGGTGGCAATTGCTGGGCAGAGGTTCACCATATATCGGGCGGCATGCTACGGGGTTTGGGTCTTTTGGGCACTTTTCAACGCATGGATTATATCCCGGATTGGTCGTGGTTACGGTGGAAGTTCCTGGCACGCAGCTATACTGGACGTTCGAAGGAGCGGTCTTTCCGTTGCAGGTCGTATTGGTCCGGGGGGGCATCCCTGCGACCAGCACCTGGTCCGTTCCGAACCCAGCTATGACTTCGGCACCGTTGGGATTGTTGCCCATCGCCTGAACGACCGCGTTGTACGAATTCATCCACGAGCAGGCGTCGGCGTTCCCGCTTCCCACGCCCGCCATTCCGTGGAGTTGCCCGATCGCCCGATACTGGCTCAAGGTTAGATTTCGCTCGCTCCACATTGCTCCTGTTGTTCCATTCCATACTGGCACTCCATACTGGCCGCGAAGCCCGTTGTGACCGCTGTTTAGCGGATAGTCGACGTTGCATTCCTGCACGAGGGATATCGTGTCATTTGCCGTTGCCTGCGACATGTGATCGATGTCAATGAGCATTCCCTTCTTCATCATTTCCACAATGGCGGCGGCGCCTGGCATCGTAAGCCTCGCGGAATTCACATTTCCTGTTCCGCTGATACCGCCGGAGGGAAGTGTCTGCGGACACGATATTGGCGGTGGCTGAAAAACTAGAAATCCTAATTTTAGTTCCTCCGCCGTCCCTATATTAAGGTCGATAGGGGACGGGGTTGATTTGACTCCACCGGGGTTGATTTGGGGGTTCGAGGAATTGAATTGATATATGATCCCGTCGGTCTGCTGCGAGCAGACAAGGTTCCAGGCATGGCCCTCCTCATAAACGTTCGCAGCGTCGAAAATGTCTTCATAGGCGGCAGTGCCGCCGATTGGATTGTCGGCGAGGTGAACCGGAAATATGTAGCGAACGCCCTCGTTGTAGAGCCGATCAACCTCCGCGACCAGGGCAGGCCCCGATACCGGCGCAACGTTGGCACCGATATCAGTCTGGCCGATCGCGTTGCCGGCCGCCCCGCCGACGAACGCTCCGAGCGCAGCCCCAACGACTTGCCCCCCGAACGGATCTATATATCCGCCAATGATCGCGCCGCCGATTCCGAGGATAGTTCCGAAAATGGACTGCACCCAAAAACTGAGACAGGAATTTAAGGGGCCAGCTACATTGAACGGAGGAGAACGATGCTGGTGCCCCGACAACAATATTCCCGCGAATTGAAGATTGCCTGCATGCGCGAG
>JBEKQY010000077.1:0-15181 GCA_049519235.1 Candidatus Korobacteraceae bacterium
GCCGGGGGGCTCGTGGCGGGGCTCATGCGCCCGCCGCTGGACGGCCCGTTGGCGGTGCCGGTGCTCAAGACATTCCAGATGGTCAGCAGCGCTCTGGCCGCCCTTGCGTGCGTCATCCTGGGACTCCAGATGCAGTTCCGGCGCATGAAAGGTCTTCTCCCGATGATCTGCATTTCCGCCCTCTTGCAGATGTTACTCCTGCCCCTCGTGGCCTGGGGATTGGGGCTCCTATTCGAGCTGTCGCCTCTGGAACGCCGCATCCTGGTCCTGCTCGCCAGCATGCCCTCGGCCGTGTTGGGGCCGGTTTTCGCTGCCCGCTACAAGTGCGAGGGAGAAATGGCTTCCACCGCCACGTTCGCGAACATCGTCCTGAGTCTCGTGTGCATTCCGCTGGTGTTCTGGCTCCTGGGGCGGTGAAGGGGCTTTCAAGCGCCGCCTGAGCAAAGGCTGCAAACGAGGAGCCCGGTAGGAGACGAGAGTGTGATGATCGCAGCCTGAAAGAAGAGGGATCTATGCTTCAGAGCAATCTTCAGATCGTGGTCACGGTCTTGGCTTTCGCAGCTGTCGTTGCAATGGCCATACCTCTCAAGCGCAGTGGACTCCTCAAGAAGGAGGACGCCGCCATGTACGCGAAACTGATGACCCAAGGCGTGCTGCCCGTGGTGGCCTTCGCTCAGCTCCTCCAGCACCCTCCAGACCCGCGGCACCTGCTCTCAGTCCTAGCCTTAGTCCTGACCGGGTGTGTCACCCTTGTCGCCTCATGGTGGATCTCAAGATTGCTGGGCTTCACTCGTCCCATGACGGGTGCCCTAATGATCGTCTCTTCCTTCGGCTCCAGCGCCCTGTTGGGCTACCCCATGGTGCAGTTCGCCTTCCCAAACGACCCCCAAGCCATGACCTATGCCATTCTTATTAGCGAGCTCGCCGTGGGTTTTCCCCTTTTTACGCTTTGTCCCATCGTGGCCATGCACTACGGCGAGGGTGACGAAAAGAAAGCGCCGCTCAAGGATGCCCTCCTTCGGTACCTTCGCTCGCCGCTCTTCCTTGGCGTCGCCGGGGGGCTCGTAGCAGGGCTCATGCACCCGCGTCTGGACGGCCCGTTGGCGGTGCCAGTGCTACAGGCATTCCAGATGGTCCGCGGCGCTCTGGCCGTTCTTGCGTGCATCACCATGGGACTTCAGATGCAATTCCTGCGCGTAAAAGGTCTTCTCCCGATGATTTGCATTTCAGCCCCCCTGCAGATGGTCTTCCAGCCCCTCGTGGCCTGGGGATTGGGGCTCCTATTCGGGCTGGCTCTCCTGGAGCGTCAGGTCCTAGTCCTGCTCGCTGCCATGCCCTCGGCTGTGCTGGGGACGGTCTTCGCCACCCGCTACAAGTGTGAGGGAGAAATGGCCTCCACCGCCACCTTCGCGAACATCGTCCTGAGCCTCGTGTGCATTCCGCTGGTGTTCTGGCTCCTGGGGCGGTGAAATGGTGCAGTGTTTCCGTATAACTTCGGTAGCGGCTGGGGGGAGGGATACTATCGCTACGCCGGCTTGATCTTCGACGCCGCTGGCGGTCTCTACGGCACGGCCGACGATGGCGGCATGGGCCGGCCTCGGGACGATGTTCGAAGCTCACACCCAATTGAGCGACAGGCGACACGCCCGTAGTCACGTAAATGGGCGTCTCGAATTGAACCCATTGTGATCTGACAGGGCAGCAACCCCACGCACCATTCCGGCTGGCGGGCGTCTACCCTGCTATTCCTCGGATAGTTGTTGATGTATCGCCATGTCGCAAGTGATCTGGGGCGGCGTGCTACAGTGACTGCGCTACGACAGCCGGTAGAAGCTCAGCGCCGCGTCTCCCTGGTGCAGACGGCGGTATCGCACCAGGGCCCCGAAGCGCTCGTCGAGATCGAACTTCTTTTCGTGCTCGGCAACAACCACGCTGGAGGGTTGCAGCAGCCGCGACTGCGACAGATAGCCAAGCGTCTGCTCATACGTGCCGCGCATCCGGTAGGGCGGATCGAGAAAACAGTAATCGCAAACCACGCCCGTGGTCTCCAGCAGCGGCAGCGCCTTCGCGATCTCGCGCTCGTGCAGTTCGTAACTGGTCTCGATTGCGAGCGCAGCAAGATTTTCGCGCAGCAGCCGGGCGTGCTTCTTCGCCGACTCCACGAAATACACTTCGCGCGCCCCGCGGCTAAGGGCTTCGATCCCAACCGCGCCGGTTCCGGCATATAGATCAAGCCACACGCTATCGGCCAGGCTGCGCGCCGCGGTGAGGACATCGAACAAAGTTTCGCGCAGACGATCGCTGGTGGGACGCAAATCCAGGCCTGGCAACGATCGCAGAGGACGGCTGCGGTACTGTCCGGCAATGACGCGCATAAGAGCAGCAATTAGCAGTCAGCACTTAGCATTTAGCCGTCGGCCTTTGCGACGACGATTTCGCTGGTTGTCACGGACTGGCCCAGCACCGGAGAATTCCTCTTCGCCGCGCGCAGCCGCTGCCTTACCAGTGGAGATCACCGCCAAATGCCAGGTGCCAACTGCCCCAAGTGTATAGAATGTGAGGGGGGATTGTTCGGCACGATGAGAAGCTGGTCGATACCGGCAGGACGCTTGTTTGGAGTGGACATCCGCATCCACCTTACCTTCCTGTTTCTGCTGGCGTTTGTGTGGTTCACGCAATCGGTCACGATAGGGACAACGGGCGCCATGCGCGGCTTGGCGCTGGTCGCCATCATTTTCCTATGCGTCGTGCTGCATGAGCTGGGACACGCGCTGGTTGCCCGGCGCAGCGGCGTGGTAGTGCGCTCCATCATCCTGCTGCCCATTGGCGGCGTCACCCTGATGGAAGACACGGGCCAGCGCACAGCCGATCCCGCGCGCGACATCCGCATCTCCGTCGCCGGTCCGCTGGTAAACCTGGCCATCGCCGCTCTATCGGGAGCAGTGATCCTTCTTTTCGTTCCGCAGGTCAATCTCTGGGGCCGGCCCTTGGTCAACGCCGCCAACCTGCCGCGCGCGCTGTTCTGGGGCAACGTGTTTCTCGGCGGCTTCAACTTGCTGCCCGCGTATCCCATGGATGGCGGCCGGGTGCTGCGCGCCCTCTTCGCCGAGCGCATGGAGTACGTCCGCGCCACGCGGCTGGCGGTCACCATTGGCCAGGGATTCGCCATGCTGTTTATCTTTCTCGGCGTGTGGAATACCTGGCTAATGCTGATCGGCTTCTTCCTCTTCGTGGGCGCACAGCTTGAAGACCGCTCTGTCGTCTTCCAGTCGGTGCTGGAGAGCGTGCGCATGGAAGACGTGATGCTGACCGGCTTCTCGACCTTGTCGCCCGCCGACACCTTGGAAGACGCGCTGCACAAAGCGGTGCACACCTTGCAGGATGACTTTCCCGTCGTGCGCGGCAGCGATATGGTCGGCATCATCAGCAAGCAACGTATTGTGGAAGCGCTGCGCCGGAGCGGTAACGGCTATGTGCAGTCGGCGATGGTGCGGGCTTTCGACATTGCGCAGAGCACGGACTCGCTGGCTTCCGCGTTTCGCAAGCTCGGCGGCCGCGGCCTCAACATGATTCCCGTCGTCGATCAGCAGCGGCTGGTAGGGATCGTCACTATGCAAAACCTGATGCACAGCATGACCCTGCTGGCGGAAACCAGAAGGCTGCGACGACAGCAGGAGAGCGGGTAGGCGAGTTTCGAGTTTCCAGTCCTCGGAGCTAGCCGCCCCGCCCTATACCAGTTTCGGAGTTAGTGCAGACCGGGTAGAGCCAGCCTTCAGGCTGGCGTCCAGGCAATTTACTTTTATAAGGCTTGGGCCGCTCCGGTCATTTCCAATGACCGGAGCGGCCCAAGCGGTTCTCTTGTACGCAGCGAAACGCGGCGCTAAAGCGCCGCTCTACCCGTGCACGCCGGACTACACTAACTGCGAAACTGCTCTAGTGTCCTGAGTCAGAAATTCGCAGCATTTTCAGCAGACGGTAACGTATTTGTTTGCATCCCTGCGAACCAGAATATTTAACAGGTGAATTTCGGGTTCACCACACTAGCAAGGGAAGGCTAGAACGGGGCACCCCGTTTCACTGACGCGAAGCCTTCGCCTGCTTGAAACTCGAAACTGGAAACCCGAAACTGCGTCACGCCGCCGTGCTCGCCATGTTTCGGATCGCCAGCGACACCATCAGCCGGGTAATGCCCGAGATGAAGATACTGATGCCGAACAGCGTCCCCACCACCCAGGCGGAATTCCACGGCCAGTGGGCCCAGATCAGAATCCCAAGCAAAATGGTGATGATGCCGTCGAACAGCACCCATCCCCAGCCCATGAGCGGTTTCATGCGGAACGCGAGCACGAGCGCGAAGATTCCGTAGACCAGCAGAAACGATGCAAGAATCAAGGTCAGCGCCAGCAGCCCCGCTCGCGGATGCATCAGGAGGTAAATGCCGGCGATGATGTAGATGATCCCCAGAATCACTTCCAGCGCAACGTGGAAGCCGCCATGCGTGCGGAAGGCGTAGACGATCTGCGCGAAGCCGTTGAAGATGGCACACCATCCGATCACCAGGGTAATAACCAATCCGGCCTCCCAGGGCGCGAACATGGCGATGATACCTGCGATGATCATCAGAATGCCCAGCGCGATGGACCAGCCAGAGGCCTTCCTCATACCGTTAAGAACTGCTTCAGCCATAGTTCCTCCATTTTTGTTTGGGGCGCAGGCAGCATAAACTGCCGGCGCTGAAGCTGAACTGCAACAACCCCGGGCCTAGAACTCCCAATCTTACTGCGTTTGGACAAATCAATTCACCACGGAGGCACTGAGGACACGGAGTCTTAATTTTGTATTTCCGCCGTGCTCTCCGTGCCCTCCGTGGTAAATCTCTAAATGTGTTTACGGACAACTGCGTTGAATATTGTGCGCGAGCGGCGCGGGATATTCAACGATTTAATCGATCGGGAACCGGTTCGATTATGTCGAACAACCGCATATCAACGGCGACTTTCTTGCCGCTTCCCTGGCCGCTGGCAAATCGCTCGGCCGCATCCACCATGAAAGCGTTGGCGAAGCGCGCTCCCCAGATAATCTCGTTGAAGGTGAAGGAGGTGCGGGTCTGGACGATGCTGGAAAAGGTTTCGTCGAAGGCCTTCAGCAGAACCAGGATTTCGGCCCTCGAATCGCGCAGCGATTCCGGGGTCTGCCCGTGCAGCGGACTCTGTTCGTCAATGGGATGGACCACGGTCCAAGTGAGCGGAAGAAAGACCACACCGTCGCGCTCCAGCGACAGCGGATAATAGCGCCGCGTGCGTACGCCATCGACCTGCTCAAAATGGCTGAACATGACTTTGGCCGAGATCTCGATCAGCTCATTGGAGCGAGCGTTGGCGACGCGAAATTCGAGGGCGGTAATGTTCTGATAAGGAGCGATGACGGCGTGACGGCTGAACAGCACCTTGGCCGTGGGCCGGGAAAAACGCGCGAACAGCAATCCGGTCACGAAGGCGAAGCCCGCCAACCCGGTCAGCGCCTCCAGAGTGACCACGAGGTTGGCGGGGACTCCAATGGGAATGACGTTCCCGTATCCGATGGTGGAGATGGTCTCCACGCTGAAAAAGAAAGCGCGCAAGAAGGCGTGCTGCTCCATTCCCGGAGCGGTGCTGACCAGTGCACCCGGCCCACAGGCCAGATAAGCCAGCGCAAACACGGTATTTGCGACAACGTATCCGCAGACGACAAGCAGGGCGAATTGCCACCACGCCATGGTCAGCAGAACGTGGTACAGACTTAACGACTCCAGAAAGCTGCGCCCATGGCGCTCCACATTGAAGCTCCCGTCGCGATTGAGCAGGCGCTGGTGGCTCTCGCGCGAGACCACCGAACCAAAGCCCAGATCGCGCAGGTCCTGCTCGCTGAGAGGTTGTGGACGGGAAACCATGGGTGTTCGATGCCGGCGAACGGGCGGGGTTGCAGAAGTATAACGGCGCGGTCTTAGAAACAGAGGGCCTAATTCGTCATAGCGTCATCAATGAAAGCCTTCACTTTCGCGCAGTCCATGGGCCTCGTCATATCATTTAAGAAGCAATGATCGCGATTTGGCTTATTATCATATGTGTCCATAAAAAGGGCTATTGTTTGCTCACCTTCCAAAGGATCATACAAGTACTCGGTGTTAAAAAAGCTACCTAACGGACGACCAGCCAGATCTTTATTCGCACCGAACCAATGTGTTCTTACAAAACATCTACCATATTTGACGCTATAGTGGCTATGGTAGCTACACATCAATATATCACAACTATTTTTCATCTTCTCTTCTATTTTATCTCTTTGAGCAGAGCAATCCTTGGTCCTTTGCCAAATCTCCGCATTACTGAGCTTGACCTGATCTTGAGCGTTCAGAGCTGCGAAACCCACCAATAAAATTACAATGATTCCGCCAGCTTTCATAGCTGCCTCGCGAGATGGTCTTTTTGTTGTTGGGTTAGGCCCCACACGTGGTCCTCGCCAAGGCTACTATCTTTGATCCGAGTGTGCATCACTTCAATGTCCAGGTTTTGCGCCAACGCAGATTTAAGTTTCTCGTCGCTTAGCATCGTTATTGCGGATACAGTTGCCCCATTACAGTGTGGGCAACGGATATTAAACTGCATAGATTTCTCCTTATGGCGGTGACGCCGCAGGAAGCTAACAACACGGTCTAATGCCAACCCTCACGTTCCTTCTTCAGGCAGTCCTTTGGATACAGGCCGGACCTCAACAATATCGCTTTCCCCTATCTCGATGTTGAGATCCTTCCACAACCCACGGAGGCTACGACGAGGATTCGCCGAGGGGTCCTGACGGCTCAAGAGGTCCACAAAATGGAGCACCTCTCCGTGCATTCCGGGCGGCAAGCGTCGTAACTTCTCCAGGACCTGCTCCTCAATTGTCATGCACTTCTCGCGATTAAATTATACGACTGAAAAGGGAGGGTGCGGCAAACTAATCGGGAGCTTGTTTAGCTGACCAAGTAGTCCAACGCTTTATCTCGAGTATCAAAAACCGGAAACTCGCGAGCGGAGAATCTGCGGATGGAATCGTAGAGTGCTTTAGGCAGGTTCTCCGTTCCAACCCATGCCGCACGCTTAATGTGCGGCCGGTCGAGTGCAGTAGCGATCTTGATACGTTCGACCGCATCGCGGCTGAACGCAGCGCCGCTGAAGTCCGCCACCACCAGCACCGAACCCATCGGCTCTCGGGTCACTACGTCGGGAACGCTGCTGGACAGTGCTGCAACCTCTTCGGCCGTGCAGCCGGTAAAATCCAACAGCAGGATTCGCTGGTCGCGATGGGTCACGAACCGAACGCGGTCCATAAGCTTCTCCTGTCCAGCGTTGTGGGATGCGATGTCCCTGCGGCAAGAATTCTCGCCGGCAAGTTGACGCAGTTTACTGCACAATTCCGAACTAACTCAAGAGCTATTCTGAACGCGAGCTACGCCAGCAACTCCGCTACCACTGCCTCGACATGAATCTGGGTTGTATCCAGCAACGGGACGCCCGATGCAGTGTGGTCGCGCAGGAGCAAAGGCAGTTCCGTTCCGCCCAGAATGACCGCCTGAATCTGCTCTTGCCCCTTCATACGTTGAATGATCTCCAGCAACTGTGCTCGGGTCTCCGGTAGAAACACGTTCGCCAGCAACTCGCCGACGTATTTCTCGTGAATATAGGCCTGCTCAACTTCGTCAGGCACAACCACCGTAATGCCTTCCCGCCGGAAGACTCCGGGATAGAAAGATGCCTGCATGGTGAAGCGGGTGCCCAGTCCCGCGCGGCGAATCCCCTGCTTCTTCGCCTCGGCGCAGGTGGCTTCGACAATGCTGATGAGCGGGATCGGCGAGCGCCGCTGCACGCCGTCAAAGACAATGTGCGGGGTGTTGGCGGCGATAATGCCGAAATCGGCGCCGGCACGGACCAACTTCTGTAACTCGTCTGCCAGATAATCAATGACATTGCTTAGCTGGCCCGCGCCCATCCAGTCCAGCAGCTTCGCCACGCTAATACTGTTGATGAGGATGGAAGGATAGCTTCCGTCGGGCTTCCGCTGGCGATAGCGGGCGATAATCCCGCGGTAGTAGTCCACCGTGGATTCCGGCCCGATGCCGCCGAGGATGCCAACTGTCTTCATCCGTGATGATCGAGTCTAACCCAGATTTATCGCGCCGCCTTTTCCAGCAAATACATGTAGGAGCGATAGATTTGTCCGGTGGCGCGAGTCATACCGATCTCGCAGGTGCGGCTGTCGTTGCCATGCGCTTACAGCCCCAGGTAGGCTTTCCGCACCTCATCCATGCTGGCGACTTCCCGCGATTCGCCCTCGATGGGAATGCGTCCTTCGGCGAAGACGTAGGTGTAGTCGCTCACGGCCAGGGCGAGGTGCACGTTCTGCTCTACCAGGATGATGGTTATTCCCCGCTCCTTGAGGGTCTTCAGGGTCAGGAAAAGCTGCTGCGCCAGCACCGGAGCAAGGCCGAGCGAGAGCTCGTCAATCATCAGGACCACGGGTTGCTGCATCAGCCCACGGCCCATGGCCAGCATTTGCTGCTCGCCACCGGAGAGCGTGATTGCCTTCTGGGTGCGACGCTCCTTCAACCGTGGAAATAACTCAAAGACACGTCCCAGGTTTTCCTTCAATTGCTTACGCGCCCGATGGGAATATCCGCCCATCTCCAGGTTCTCTTCCACCGACATATCGGGAAAAAGCTGCCGGCCTTCCGGCACCAGCACCAGGCCGCGGCTGGCTTTGGCGTGGGGCGAGAGCCTGGTCACATCCTGTCCGTTCATCAGGACGTGGCCGCCCCAGGGAGAGATGGTGCCCATGATGGCGCGCAAGGCGGTTGTCTTGCCAGCACCGTTGGCGCCAATGATGGTAGTCACTTTGCCGGGCTGCACTCGCAGCGATATGCCCCACAGCACCTGCACCTCGCCGTAGCCGGACTCGAGCTTTTCCAGTTGCAGGACGCTGTCGGTCATTGCACGCCCCTCAACTTGTCCACGATGTCCGGGAAGCCCAAATAGGCCTCGACCACATCGGAGTTTTTCACCACTTCGTCGGGGCGGCCTTCAGCCAGCTTGCTGCCCAGATTCAGCACCACGATACGGTCGGAAAGGCTCATGATGGCCTGCATCAAGTGCTCAATCATAAGCACAGAGATGCCACTGTCGCGGATGCTGCGCACCATACCGATCATCATCTCAACTTCGGTCGGGTTCAGCCCCGCCAGGACCTCGTCCAGCAGGAGCAGCTTGGGACGGGCCGCCAGCGCGCGCGCGACTTCCAGGCGCTTCTTGCCGGCGATGGTGAGCGAGCGCGCCGAAGTGTCGGCCCGGTCCGCCAGGCCCACGCGTTCCAGGACTTCCAGCGCCACCTTGCGCGCCGGCTTGAGCGGCAGGTAATCGCGACCGAAGCAGGCGCCGACGGTCACGTTCTCCAGCACCGTCATTCCATACAGTGGTTTTACGATCTGGTGGGTACGCGCTATGCCGAGGTGCACCACTTCATTGGGCGGACGATTGCTGATGTCCTGGCCGGCGAAGCTGATCTTCCCGGCATTCAGCTTGTAGACGCCGTTGACCATGTTGAAGAGCGTTGTCTTGCCTGCGCCGTTGGGACCGATCAGCCCCATGATCTCGCCTTCGGCAAGCGTGAAGGTCACGTCCGACACCGCCAGCAATCCGCCGAAGCGCTTGGTTACGCCACTGACTTCCAACAAGGCGCTCATTCGATCACCTTCTCGGAACGCGGCAGCATGCGATAGAGCCAGCCGATCAAGCCGCCGGGAGCGAACAGCACCACCAGCAACAGCAGAGCACCGGCAATCACCAGGTGGAAGTTAGACAACTTGGGCGATGTCAGCAGGTAAGACCGCAGTTTTTCGTACAGGCCTCCACCCAGGGCGGCGCCGATCACCGTGCCTTTGCCGCCCAGCATCAGCATGACAATGCCCTCCAGGGAGGCAATGAATTCGAAAGCGATGGAGGGATCGATCATACCGTTCTTATAGAACATCAAGGTCCCGGCGACGGCGGGCAGGAACGCCGAAACACTATAGATGATGGCCTTGTAAACGGTGGCGTTAACGCCCAGGACGACGGCGGCATCCTCGTCCTCGCGAATGGCGAACAGGCCGAGGCCGAATTTCGAGGTCTTGATGGCCAGGCTCAGGAGCATCGACAGGGCCATAACGGCGATGACCAGGAAATAGGTGATCCAGAGAGCGCGACGTGCGCCGCCTAAGGGCTGGTACGCGTCAAAGGAAACGTAGAGGCCGGTGGAGCGGCCCCAGGGGTCGAAGTTGGAGACAAAGGACTGGACCGCGACCAGAATTCCGATGGTGGCCAGCGCGAAATAGGCCCCGCGCAAGCGCAGGATACCGAGGCCGAACAGCAGCGCGCACAGGCTAACCGCCAGCCCCGCCAGCAGCGCCGACAGCACCAGGTTCCAGCCTCGCACCGTTGCTAGGTAGAGTCCGATGTAGCCCCCAAGCCCGTAAAAGACGATGTGTCCGAAGTTAACGTAACCGGTGTAGCCGATCATCAGGTTCAGATTGCTGGCCAGAATAATGGCGACCGCGACCAGGATGAGATCTTCGCGCAGTGAAACGTTGTTGTTATGCAGCGGGAGGGCAATCATCAGGCCTGCGAAGACCAGGGTCAGCCAGAACACCGGGCGGCGGAAAATCATGCGGTGGCCCTCTTGCCGAATATGCCGCGCGGAAAGGCCACCAGCACCACCACGAACAGCCCGAACTCGATCAGCGGGATCCAACTGACCGCAATGAAGGGTGTCACCGCGCCTTCCAGCAAGCCGAGTAGTACTCCGGCGACCAAGGCGCCGAAAGGCTTGCCCAGTCCGGCCAGTACTGTGACCACGAAGCTCTTCATTTGATAACTTGCGCCGGAAAGGATGGTGAAAGGAAACAAGGTGGAGACCAGCGCCCCGGAGGCCATCGCCAGGGCGATGCCGATGGCAAATGCCAGAGAGAGCACCATGGTCGAAGAGATGCCCATCAACTCCGCCGCTTCGCGATTGTCGGCTACCGCGCGGATGGCCTTGCCCGGCCGGGTATGAGACAGGAACAGTTCCAACGCCAGCGCGATCAACACAGCGGCAAGCGCCGCGGCCATGTGGTTGCCAGTGAAGGTGTAATCGCCAAGCGTAACGCCCCTGACACTGAAGTTGACGTTATAGGGACTGGTGCTCCAGATGGCCGTGCCCAGACCAATGATGATCATATTGACGGCGAAGGTGGACAGCAGGCTGGCCAACGGCGGCCGATCAATGACCCAGTGCACGGCCGTCCAGTAAATGATCAGGCCGAGCAGCAATCCCACGGCAATGATAGGCAGCAGCAGGAGGTAAGCGTTTATGGGGAAGGCAGAGAACAGCAGGTACATGGCGAACATGCCCAGCGCAATGACCGCCCCGTGGGTGAGATTGATGACATCCATGACTCCCCAGATCAGACTCAAGCCCATGGCGGCCAGCCCGTACACGGCGCCGATGAGTAGGCCGTCAATCATGGAGGCCAGAATGCCAGACATAGTTCACCCTTCGCACGCCTTTAGTCGTATACGTGTCTTTGTGCGCTGACCGTTTAGTGAATCGGATACACCAGGTTGGCGCTCTTTGCCGCCAGCGGCCAAATCACTTGCTTCGCCAGCTTGCCGGATTTGTCCTTTTGCCACTGGGCCAGGACCATGGCGTGTCCCACTTGCAAACCATGTTCATTGGCCGCGGTAGAAAACTTGGTGCGCCCATAGAATGTGGTTATATCGGTCGTGTTCAGAGCATTGGCCACTTTGTCCGTATCCGTGCTGCCGGCCTGCTCGATGGCACGTTGCAGAATCAGGCCGCTGGCGTAACCACCGGCCGATTCGTAGCTGGGTGGGGCATTGTATTTCGCGGTGTAAGCTTTAGCGAAATCCGCACCACTGGGCCCGTATTGCGCCTTGTAGGTTGTCTGCGGTTCCCACTGTGAGGGCACAATCACACCCGCTGCGGCATCCCCCAGCTCGGTCCACTGTGGACTGTCGGGCGCCACCAACAAGGAGATCATCTTTAACGGGACCTTGTGCTCGTAGAGTTGTTTCGCCAGGGTCGAGCCATCGGCATAGTGGCCGCCACCCAGCAGCACCGTGGCCTTCGACCCGATTACCTTGTCGATAATGGCGCTGAAATCGGCGGTGTTGGGAGCGTAGGCCTCGCTGAACACCACGTTGAAGCCTAGCTGCTGCGCGTAGGCCTTCGCCGGATTTACCACCGAGACCGAGAACGACGCGTCTTCATACACGAACGCTACCGTCGCCTTCGGGTCCTTCGCCTTCAACATGTCCAGGGCGCCCTTCAGGTATTCCGCTCCTGGCGTGAACATCTGGAAGAGGTAATGGTTGCCCAACGTGTAGGTCTTGCCTTCTGCCGCGCCCGTGGTGAGCATGATTTTGCCGTATTGTTCCGTCACCACCGCCGCCGTGGCAGTGAGACTGGAAGAATAGGGGCTGAACAGGAACTCTGCGTTGTCCTGTAGGATCATACGCGAATAGAGCTGCTGCACGCGCTTGACGTTGGATTCGTCGTCATAGTTGACGAACTGGATTTTGTAACTCTTGCCGCCCGCTTTGATTCCGCCAGCGGCGTTCACCTGGTCCTGCCACAGCTCGAATCCGCGGTACTGCTCCAGCGAGTCCACGTTCATGGCGCCGGTCTTGGATACTGTCATCCCGATCGTGATGTTCTGGGCAAAGCTTGTGGTGACGAGGAGAGTGAGGAGAATAAACAGAACGAGACTCAATCGTTTCACGATTCACCTTCGCTAAAGGGCTGTAGTGTCAGCAAAATACATGCATTGACAGCGTACGGCGGCAGCTTATTGCCGCCAAGTGACCGAAGTCACCCTATCCCGTGATTCGGCTCACAATCAGGCGGCAAATTTGCGACTCATAGCGGTTTGCTGCCGCTCCGGCTTCGAGGCAAAAGCTGAACTCCGAAATGCCGCTTTTGCGGAACTTTTTGTCACCCGCGCAGCAATAGTCTACAGATGACAGGACAGGCCGGGGAACTGCGGTAACCAGTGGAATTTCTTTGTTCACAAAACTTTACCCGTGTGTTACCAGACTTTACCGTCGAATTCCCGTCGCTGGGGTTTCGACAGTTGACAGACGAACTGTCGACAAGGAGAAACAGAAGATGAAGACCAAGTTTTGGAGCGTTGCGATCGCGTTGCTGGCCCTGGTGCTTTGCGGAACGGTGATGCTGTCCTACGCCCAGCAAACCAATGAAAACGGGGGCGCGTCGGCCTGGGCCGGCCATCGCCACGGACACATGGGCTACCTGGCTCACCAGTTGAACCTGACGGACGCCCAGAAGGCGCAGATCAAGGGCATGATGCAAGCGCAGCACGCCACCATGCGGCCGCTGCTGCAACAGATGGGGCAGAACCGCCTCGCGATGCTGAACGCGACCGCCAGTGGCGCATTCGATCAGGCGAAGGTGCAATCCATCGCCAATCAGCAGGCGCAGATCATGGCGCAGTTAGCAGTGCAAAAGGCGTCGCTCCACAGCCAGATTTACAAGACGGTGCTGACGGCTGAGCAGCAGGCCAAGGCTGATCAGTTGCGGCAGAACCAGATCAATCGCATCAACCAGCGGCTGGCGAAACTTTCGCAGTCGGGAACGGAAACGTCAGCACAGTAAGCGAGCAAAGGAAGTTTGGAGGCTGGAGACTCCAGACTTCAGAATGAAGCGGCCCGCGCCAACGGGCCGCTTTTTGTTCGCGATTCGCTGTTCGCGCTTCGCCTTTGGCCAGAGGCGAGCCTGGTCTTCATAATTTGATTCTGGGCCGAGGGGTCCAATCCAATCCGCTTTAAACCGTCTTAGGGTTTGGCGAAAAGCGAAGAGCGAAGAGCGAAGAGCGTCCGCACCTACTTCCCTGCCAATCCCAATTCCCCCGCCACGCTTTTCATCGCCTCGATGCAAAACGTGATGTGCTCGTCCAGGTCCACCCCGAGCTCGGCAGCGCCATTGACGATGTCCTCGCGGCTGACCGCGCGGGCGAAAGCTTTGTCCTTCATCCGCTTTCGCACCGACCTCGCGTCCACCTCAGCCAGCGATTTGCCGGGTTTCACCAGCGCAGTTGCGGTAATGAAGCCCGCCAGCTCGTCGCAGGCAAACAGCGCTTTCTCCAGATTCGACTCGCGCTTCACTCCCGTGTAGTCGGCGTGCGACATGATGGCCCGGCGAACCTCATCGCCATAACCGCGCTCCTTCAGAATCTCATTGCCCTTGAACGGATGTTCCTCCGCGCTGGGGTACTTCTCATAGTCGAAGTCATGGATCAGCCCGACGACTCCCCACTGCTCCTCATCGCCGCCCAGCTTGCGGGCATAGGCGCGCAGGCAGGCTTCCACCGCCAAAGCATGTTTGCGCAGACTTTCCGACTGGGTGAACTCAGTTAGTAAACACCACGCCTCGGCACGGTCCATTGCACGTTTCTCCCCAATTCCAGCGGCTTTTCTCTCGCACTGAGCGGCAACAACTCCCGAACCTGTTTCGCCATTGTCGCCTGTGATTCGTAATTTACTTGACTCTAACAGACGAATGCGGCAAAGTACGCGATAAGCAGTTTGTGCCCGCTCTGGCACTCCCACAACCTGAATGGCTACGACTCTCGCGCCCGTGGATTCCCGGGAAGTGGTGAGATGCGACGATTGCCATCTCGTCCAGTTCAGAACCATTAACAACCTTTGCCGGCGCTGCCGGACGTCCCTGGATGAGGACGAACCCGAGCCCATCCTCTCTGCGGCCATGCCGCTGGCGGAGGCGGAAGACTCCGGCGAGCCCACCGTGCATGTGGCCAAGGCGATTCGCGATCTGCGCCATCGCAGCGGCCTCAGCCAGCGTCAGCTCGCCATACGCATGGGCGTCCCGCGCACCTACGTCTCCAAGATCGAGAACGAGAAGGCCACGCCCACCTTGTCCTCGCTCGCGCGCCTGGCCGCGGCGCTGGAAGTCAGTGTGCCCGACCTCCTGGTGGAATGCTGCCCCCCGCGCGAGGACGAAATCGCCGAGCTGCTCGCCGATCCCTTCGTCGCCGAACTCGTGGAGTTCACCTCCAAGCTAAATGCCATGCAGCTCTCCAGCGTGCTGGCGC
>JBEKQY010000078.1:0-19350 GCA_049519235.1 Candidatus Korobacteraceae bacterium
TCGCCGCGAATGTCCACCCGGTCGCTGGCCGTCATGTTGCCGCGCACCTTGCCCAGCACCACGATCTCGCGCGCCGCAATGTTGGCCGCCACTACGCCGTTGCGTCCCACGGTCACCCGATTGCCCGGCAAATTGATCGAGCCTTCCACCCGGCCGTCAATGTATAGCGACTCCGAGCCGCTGACCTCGCCCTTGATGACCAGCGACTTGCCCAGCGTCGCCTGCTCTTGCGGGTTCAACGGCGCGCTGGCCGGACGGGGAGCGATCACCGGCTCGGCTGGCGGTGTAAATGAACGCTGCGGCTCAGGGCTGGGTGTCGGGTTCGGGGTAGGAGCATTCTTAGGTTGCCACATGGTCGATTCAAAATCCTTTCTTAGATCGCCCGGCTGGCACGCACTGCGCGCACTGGCTCGCGATGTGATTATTGCTACCATACAAGGTCTTTTCGGATCAGGGAATACCCCCACGTGCTTTTTCGTCCGGGCTCATTTGAAAACGGGTGAGTATTGCGAGGGAGGCGATGTGGTCCGCACTATATTCTTATCCTAACGCATCGAAACCCCATGCTCACCGACCAGGCCATCCTGCGCCACATCGAACGCCAGCCGCACCACTCCGCCGGATACAAGCAGCTCGTCCGCGAGATGAATCTGCGCGGCGACGATCGCCGCCTACTCGCGGAGCGCCTCCAGGCGCTGGTCAAGAGCGCGCGCCTCGTCGAGACTGGCCGCGACCGCTACACTCTCGCGGAGCACGCCGCCGCTCGCCAGAATCTCATCGCCGGCCGCCTCACCATGCATCGCGACGGCTACGGCTTCGTTATTCCGAACGCGGGCCAGCGGAGCACGATTGCCGGCGACATCTTCATCCCACCGCCCGCCATCGGCTCGGCGATGCACGGCGACCAGGTGCTGGTCGAGCTCACCCCCAAACGCGGTACTCCGGGGTCCCAAGCGCGTGCTGGGTTGGGCGACGATGGCCGCGCCGAAGGCCGCATCCTGCGCGTCCTCACTCGCGGCAATCCTACCGTCGTCGGGACATTTCATCGCGGCCCGCGCCAAAACTACGTCACCCCCATGGACGAAAAGGTCACACAGCAGATCATCATTCCGCGCGGATTGGAATGGCCCGGTGGAAGCGCGGGCCTTGAGGCCCGCGAATCGTCGTCTCGCGAGAAACGGGCTTCAGCCCCGGCGGGCGCTCCACATAAGCGTGTGCCCCAGGTTCGCGTCCCGTCTTTGGACGCTAACCTGGGAAAGCAAACTCGCGATCGCGTCCTCGGTAAGGAAGCTCGTCGGCAGGAGTGGACCGACTTGGAGAACGTAGTCGTCGAAGTCGAGATCACCGACTGGCCCTCGCCCACGGAAAATCCCCGTGGCCGCGTCCTCGAAATCCTCGGCTACGAAGACGACTTCGGCGTCGATGTCGAGATCGTCATCCGCAAATTTCATCTGCCTCATCACTTTCCGGTCGAAGTCCTGCAAGACGCGCAGCAGTTTGAGCCGGTCATTTCCGCCAGCCAGTTGCATCATCGCCGTGACTATCGCGCTCTGCCCATCGTCACCATCGACGGCGAAACCGCGCGCGACTTCGACGACGCCGTCACCGTCCGCCGCACGTCCAACGGCAACTTCGAGCTGCAAGTCCACATCGCCGACGTGGCGCATTATGTACGCGAGGATTCGGCCATCGATCTGGAAGCGCGCCTGCGCGGCACCTCGGTCTACTTTCCCGACCGCGCCGTGCCCATGCTTCCCCTCGAGCTCTCCACCGACCTGTGCAGCCTGCGCCCGCAAGTCGATCGCATGGTGCTGTCGTGCGTCATGGAAATCGATCACCAGGGCGAGATCATCGGCTACACCCTCAGCGAAGGTGTCATCCATTCCGCCGAGCGCATGACCTACACCAACGTCAACCTCATCCTGGAAGGCGACCCCGCGCAGCGCGAGCGCTATCACCAACTGGTGGATGTCTTCGAGCTGATGCGCGAGCTGGCCGTGGTCCTCAACCGCAAGCGCGTGCGCCGCGGCTCCATCGACTTCGACCTGCCCGAGCCGGTCATCGAATTCGACGAGCACGGCCTAATGCGCAGCATCACCCGCTCGGAGCGCAACATCGCCAACCGCATCATCGAGGAGTTCATGCTGTCAGCCAACGAATGCGTCGCCAGCTATCTGGAGAGCAAGGGCGTCGCGTCGCTCTATCGCATCCACGAGAAGCCCGATCCCAGGCGCGTGATGGACTTCGAGACCATCGCCGCCCGCTTCGGCTACTCGCTGGGCGTGGGACCGCTGCCGGTCAAGCGCGTGCAGTTCAAAGCCGAACGGCGCGAACGCTATGGCACTGGCCGGGGCGCGAAGACTGTCGAAATTCCCGAAGACATCCACATCACGCCGCGCATGTATCAGAAGCTGACGCAGAAGATTGCCGGCAAGCCTGAGGAGCGCATCCTGTCGTACTTGATGCTGCGCTCGCTGAAGCAGGCGCGCTACTCGGAAAAGAACGAAGGCCACTTCGCCCTCGCCGCGCCCACGTACACGCACTTCACCTCACCCATTCGCCGCTATCCCGATCTCATCGTGCATCGCATTTTGAAGGATGTGCTGCGTGAGGCGGCGGAACGTGAAGAACACGGCGTGCCAATCGGAGAAGGAGCTGTCGCGGCGCGGGAGACGCCGTCACCTTGGTCAAAGAGAGCCGACGTGACCCATACCAAACTGTCATCCCGAGCGAGCCTGGGCCCGTTCGCGGAACGGGCGGGGCGAGTCGAGGGACCCCTACCTCACGAAAATCTTACCCCGTCATCCCGAACGGAGCGAGAACGGAAACGTTCGAGCGGATCTGTCGTTACTGACAACCGGCCACTGGTCACTGGCCACTATTCCGAGGACGTTCTTCACGACATCGCCGACGAGTCCAGCCAGGCCGAACGCCGCGCCGACGAAGCCGAGCGCGAGCTGATGGAATGGAAGAAGATGAAGTTCATGGAAGAGCGCATCGGCGACGATTTCGACGGCCTCATCGTCAGCGTCACTAAGTTTGGCATCTTCGTCGAGCTCAGCGACATGTTCATCGAAGGGCTGGTACCGCTGGCCTCGCTCACCGACGACCGCTACGTCTATCACGAGAACACGCGGCAAATCATCGGCCAGCGCACCCGCAAAACCTACTCGCTCGGCGATCCCATCCGCGTGCTCGTCGACCGCATCGACCGCACGCAGCGCCGCATCCAGTTCGCCATCGTCGAGGAGCGCCCAAGCCGCGCCAAACGGCAGCGCAAGAAGTAAGTTCCTCCCAAACTCGCGGCAAATCAGGGGAGCTAGTTCCCATTATGCGAAGTCAGACGGGTGTCGCTTACAGAATCGCGTCGTTCACCACAGCTTCCGAACCGCCTTTGGTTCTCTTTTCTGTTAGCGCCGACATTTCCCTTACGAAGCTCTTCGCATCCTCGGTTTCGACACGCAGTTTGCCGAACACGTATTCAAACGTCCGCCGGCAAGCGTCAAAAATGTCGACACATTCCTCATCCGACTTAGCATGTAGCCCGTCGCTGGCGAGTTCATGGAGCACAGCCATAGGATTCGGTTTGCCAGAGGGGCGAAGGCTTGCGGGCAGCAGGTCGCCCGCGTAGTCAACCTTTACGCTGAACCGCTTCTCCTCCTTCATCTCCTTGTGCCGGGCGATTAGTTCCGCTGGCGCGTTATGCGTGATCGCGGCTTCGTGGAGGATCTCAAGCATGTCAGTCATTCGGTTCTCAATTACGCGGCGCATATAGGCAACAGCAGCAACGCCAAGGTTGAAGTTCCGCATACGGAGCGCGTTCTTGTACAGCTTAAGGTCATCGCCGTCGAGCGCCTGCTTCAGCGTTTCTGGTACACGCTCTTCAAGTTCTGGGTACTGTCCGACTTTGATGAAGACGTTGTTGTTTTCGCGTTCCTGCTAGATGAAGCAGTAGTGCACCGTCGCCTTGCCGCAATTCCTGCACGTGTAGTTGTCGCGGTTTATGAACTCTGATCCGAAGTAAACTGTGGGGTGGTCTGTTTCCCAAAGCGTCTCGTACCCACATGCCTTGTGACCGCAAAACAGGCGAATCTGTTTGGGCAGCAGCCCGAAGCGGTGTGTTGCCGTAAGATCCGAGTGGCAGCCCTTCCCCGTGTAGACAAACGTGCGGTACAAAGGCCATTTCGTCAACACCTCAGAAAGGGCTTCTTGCAGGGCTGCTGCGGAGTCAAACTGATCTGGCATATGCTGGATTGTAGCTCAGGAAGCCGGGTGCCGGCGGTGGGATCGGCGTGAGCCTAGATTCCTTTGCGCGGTAAAATCGTACCCATGCGCAGAGCTGTCGCCATCGTCTTTGCATTCCTGCTCACCGCCGCGGCCTTCGCGCAAACGCCGGCTCCGGCGACGCCGCCCACCGCAGTGCCATCGCCGGTCCCTGCCGGCTGGCCCACCGCCCAATTCGCCTCGGCCAAAGATCCCGGCGTGCAGAAGGCCGTCCAGATCCTCAACCAGATGATTCGCGCCCTCGGCGGCGACGCCTGGCTCAACGTCAGCAACATGACCAGCGAGGGCCGCACCTACGGCTTTTATCACGGCCAGCCCAACAGCATGAGCATTCTCTTCTGGCGCTTTTGGGAGTGGCCCGATAAAGAGCGCGTCGAGTTCACCAAGCAGCGCGACGTCATCGAGCTGCTCATCGGCGACAAGGGATACGAGATCACCTACAAGGGCACAGCAACGCAGGAACCGAAAGAGTTGGTGGAATCGCTGCGGCGGCGCGAACACTCGCTGGAATGGGTGGTGCGCAAATGGCTGCCCGCGCCCGGCACTATGGTTCTCTACAGCGGCACCGCGATGGTGGAGCGCAATCTCGCCGACCAGATCACGCTCCTGAACGCCGGCAACGACAGCGTCACCCTATCGGTTGATGGGCAGACCCATCTTCCCGTGAAGATCAGTTACAGTTGGCGCGATCCCCTGGACCGCCAATTCGACACTGCCTCGGTGGTCTTTAGTAATTACAAGCTGATCCAGGGTATTCAGACACCGTTCAGCATAGTGCAGTATCGCAACGATGAAATGAGCGCCCAGCGCTTCATCACCTCGGCAAGCTACAACACCAGCCTGTCCCCGACCCTGTTTGAGACCAAGGGCATTACCTACAACCCGGGCACGCAGAAGCCGCCAAAATAGCCTAATCGCCGAGCACCTCATCCCAACGCCGCGTGCAGAGCATCTCCCAGCTCGCTATAACGAAACTTGTATCCCGCACCATTCAGCTTTGCCGGCAGCACCCGTGCCGATGTCAGCAGCAACTCCTGTCCCATCTCGCCCAGCAGCCCCCGCACCGCAAACTCCGGCAAGGGAAATATCGTAGGACGATGTAATTCCCTGCCCAGCGCGCGCACCAACTCCGCATTACGTACCGGCGCCGGCCCTACAACATTCACCGGCCCGCGCAAGCTGTCATTCTGTAGTGCGAACACCATCGCGCCAATCACGTCATCCAGCGCAATCCAGCTCCAATATTGTTTGCCGCTGCCCACTCTTCCGCCCAGCCCGAGCCGGAACGGCAGCAGCATCGGCTTCAGCGCGCCGCCATCGCGCGCCAGCACCACTCCAATGCGCAGACAAACCACGCGCACGCCGGCCTCGCTGGCCGCCGCGGTCGCGACCTCCCATTGCTTGCTGACTTCCGCCAGAAATCCTTCGCCCGCCGAACTTTCTTCGGTCAGCAACTCGTCGCCGCGGTTCCCGTAATACCCGGCGCCCGACGCCGACACCAAAACCCGCGGCTTGCCGCTCTGGCGATAACTTTCAGCCGCCGCTGTCGCCAGAGTGCTGGTGCCACGCACCCGGCTCTCCAGGATTTCCTGCTTGAAACTCTTCGTCCACAGGCCGGCGATGTTCTTGCCCGCCAGATGTACAACGGCATCGCAATCGGCGAGCTTGGCCGGATCGAGCGGCTGCGTCGGGTCCCACTGTACCTCGCCTGCTCGTGCAGCCCGACGCACCAACGCGGCTGGCTCATGACCCGCCGCCCGCAACCCGCGCATCAGCGCCGAGCCCAGTAATCCCGATGCTCCGCTGGTCAGCACATGCATAGACGAGAAACTACCCCTAAGGAGGCCGCTCAGTCGTCGGGGGGGCCGAGCTTCACACTCTTCCGAAACCACTCGAAGAAAGATGTCGTATTGCTAAACTTGCCCTCGGTTCCAGCGGGTACCGGAAACCTCGAAATATGAAATCGAAAAAGCTCCGAGCCGTTGAACACAGGTAATTTTTTTCGACCGGCCTTTTTTGGACCTTTGGGGTTATGAGAATCGAAGAGATACTGGGCAGGCCAAGATAACGCCCAGAGTATTCGCTGCGTGCCGTCTTTGAACGGGACGGGATATTCGACGTACCATGACCCGAGCAGAGGTGTTGCATCGTCAAGGCGTTCCGTGCTCGCTTCGATCCGTTCTTTCAAAAAGGAGAGCCTGAGGCCACAGTTAGGCGTGGCAATGATTCCCATCCAGTCCGCCCTGTCGTACCAAACCGCAGCATCTGCAACTGCTGGTCCGAGCACAGTGGCGCCGGTCTGAATATATTCGCCGACTGCAATCGCGCCTCTAAATAACATTCCGTGGTGGAACCCCGAAAGCATCACTTTGCGAAGCCACTCCGCCAAAGCCGGGAGAAAAACCTCGTCCGTTGCAGTTTCTCGGAGCGGCCAGCAGAGTATGATCGTGTCTCCAAACGTCACGAGTTCGGTATCCGAAGTTGCCATAGACCTGAGAAGTGCCCGGGTCGCTTCGCAGTCCGCCAATACGCGGTCGCGCGCCTCTAAGAATCGCTGCGACGCCTCTGTCGAGAAAGTTCGCGCACCAAGAGCGTCTATCATTACGACGATACCCTTCTTCACAGGAGCTTTTGCAGGCTCGGATTGCATTGGCATATGCGTTTCTAGCCTCCCCGAACACACCGAAGATGTCAGTCATCACTTGATCGGCTCCGCGATGGTTGCCCCACTCTACCATAGTGCCCGCCGAACGGATGCTAGGCGGCGAAACACCTGCTTGTGCGCAGCGCTTTTCGCGCTGCGACGTGTTTCTCGGCAACGGTTCCCGGTGCCGGCCGGCAATGCCCGTCCGAAGCCGTCGTATAATCGGACATGGCGACTTTGCGCCAACGGATCGCGACCAATGTTCTGACCGTCACCCGCTTTCCCGATCTGCTGCGCAAGGTTCGCTCCTACCGCCCCGATGACGACCTGTCGCAGGTCAAGAAGGCCTACGAATTTTCCCTCGAGCATCACAAGGGAACCGCGCGCGAATCCGGTGAGCCTTATCTGGCCCATCCCCTCCAGGTAGCCACCATATTGGCGGAAATGCAGCTCGACACCACCGCCATCGCCGCCGGCCTGCTCCACGACGTGGTCGAAGATACCTCCGTAACCATCGCGGACATTAACACCGAATTCGGCGAGCAGGTCGCCCACATCGTCGAAGGCGTCACCAAGATCAGCAAAATCGATTTCGCCTCCTCCGAAGAGGCCCAGGCCGAGAACGTCCGCAAGATGGTCCTGGCCATGATGGACGACATTCGCGTGGTGCTCATCAAGCTGGCCGATCGCCTGCACAACATGCGCACCCTGAAGTTCCTCTCGCCCGAGCGCCAGCAGAAAATCGCGCGCGAGACGCTTGACATCTACGCTCCCATCGCCCATCGCCTCGGCATGGGCAAAATTCGCGGCGAGCTGGAAGATCTCGCCTTCCAGTATGTCGATCCCATCGCCTACGACCAGATCAAAGATGCCATCGCTTTGCGACGCAAGGAAGGCGAGGCGTTCCTGGCTGAGGTGCAGGGCGCCATCGAGGAAAAGCTGAAGGAAAACAAAATTCAGGCGCGGGTGGAGGCCCGCATCAAGCGCCTATACAGCATCTGGCAAAAAATTCAGCGGCAGCGCATCTCCATCGACCAAATCTACGACATGCTGGCCATGCGCATCATCACCCAATCGGAAAGCGATTGCTACGCCGTGCTGGGCATCATTCACAACCAATGGCGGCCGGTGCCGGGACGCATCAAGGACTTCATCGCCATTCCCCGCAACAATTTCTACAAGTCGCTGCACACCACCGTCATCTCCGAAAAGGGCCACGCCTTCGAGGTGCAAATCCGCACTGAGGAGATGCACAAGATGGCCGAAGAAGGCATAGCCGCCCACTGGAAGTACAAGGACGGCCCGGTCTCGGCGCGCGACGAACAGCGCCTGGCATGGCTGCGCCAGGTGGTCGAGTGGCAGCGCGACATCAAGAATTCCCAGGAATTCCTCGCCACCCTCAAGATCGATCTCTACCCCGAAGAGGTCTACACCTTCACCCCCAAGGGCCGCATCGTGATCCTGCCGCGCGACGCCACCCCCGTCGATTTCGCCTACGCCGTCCACACCCAGGTCGGCGACACCTGCGTCGGCGCCAAAGTCAATGGCCGTATCGTCGCCCTGCGTTATAAACTGCGCTCCGGCGACATCGTCGAAATCCTCACCCAGCCCGGACATACTCCCAGCCGCGACTGGCTGCAATTCACCAAGTCGTCTCGCGCCCGCCAAAAAATCAAGCATTGGCTCAACCTCCATCAGCGCGAGCGCGCCATCGAAATTGGCCGCAAACTTATGGAGAAGGAAGCGCGCAAGTATCGCATCTCCATGAAGTCGCTGAACGATGCGGAGCTGATGCGCGTCTCCAACGAAAATGGGATGGCCAAGCCTGACGACTTGCTCGCCGCCATCGGCTACGGCAAGTTTTCCGCGCGCAGCATTCTGGCCCGGCTGGTGCCCGACGAAGCGCAGTCGTTCTCCGGCCACGCTCCTGCTCCTACCACGGACGAAGACTCCAACAGCGGATTCACCAATGTCGTGCGCCGCGTCTTTGGCGGCGACAACTCGGCCATCAAAGTCAAGGGACACGACGATCTGATGGTCTATCGCGCGCGATGTTGTAATCCCATTCGCGGCGAGGAGATTGTGGGCTACGTCACCCGCGGCAAGGGCGTCGCGGTGCATTCCGCTTCCTGCGCCAACGTCGAGAACCTGATGTTTGAGCCCGAGCGCCGCATCGCCGTCGAGTGGGGCCGCGATGCCGCTTCCCCCATCTGGCAGGCCGGCTATCCGGTCAAGCTCGCCGTCTCCTGCGACAACCGTCCCGGCATGTTGAAGCAGATCGCCACCGTCATCAGCGACGCCAACACCAACATCCAAACCATCGAAGCCAAGACCGTTGAAGATCACGCCACGGTCGAGCTGGTCGCCGACATCGCCGACCTCAAGCACCTGGACCGCATCGTCACCGGCGTGCGCAAGATTCCCGGCGTCCGCGACGTGCAGCGCGTGCAAAAGCAATAGTCGTCGGTCTTCATCGTAAGGAGTGCTGGTTTCTAACCCCAGGCTTCCGTAGCTTGGCTGGGGTGTTTCCTCGACCACCGGAATCTGTGTCGTTCGTCACAGACTCCGCCTCCGACGACGATGTACGGTGGGGCGTTAAATTACGCACCCAAGCAAAGCCCGCTTAGGTTGGGCACCTGCGGGAGGGGAGATGAAGATTCAGATATTCGTGTCGTACTGTCACGAGGATGTTAAGGCAGATGACCAGCGCCTAAAAGTTTTTACCTCCGCGCTCGAGGCGGCCGGCAGGGGCACCTACGACATTCTAGTCGATCATAGCCACAAAGATGCCGCGATCGGCGGCCCCCTACCTGACTTCATCAAGCGGATTGACTCTGCCGATGCCGCGATACTGCTCTTGACCGCAGGATACAGAGATAGAGTGCAGAAGAAGGGATCAACAGGCGTATATGCAGAGTTTCGACGTATCTATGATCGTGTTCTAGAGGCGGAGGCAAAGAAGTCGTACGGTCAGACATTCTTGCTCCTGCCAGTCTTATTTAGTGGCTCTTTTGCCGATTCCTGTCCCACCGAGGTTCAACGATTCATTGGCAGGGACCTAACCTGGCTATACGTAATTCCCGAACAACACGGCAGACTGCGCCGGACCATAAGCTCGCAGCTCAAACGGTTTGTTGATGAAATCGCTGCCCGGATAGCTGCGATTGCCGCCACAAAAACGTCTGCCTACATGAGCGAGAAGAAGGATCTCTTTCAAAGCTTCCTTTTTGAGGACACGAAATCCAGATTTGACAATCCTGAGTTGAAATCCTACGTAGAGACAGCATTTGTAAAAACCGCATCTTTTCAGAAGGTGCAGAGTCGGGAAGTGAGTTTTGTGGTCGGCCGCAAGGGAGCGGGCAAATCAACCATTACACATGTTCTCCCTCTAGTAGATCCCAAACCCGACTTGGTGCTTAAACTGGAATTTGAGCACCTGCCCTTCGAGATGGGCTATAACGTCCTGCTAGAGCACCCGGGAGAGGCGTCTGATTTGCGTCGTGCATTCTCGCCAATTTACAGTTATCAACTGCTTTGGGATGTGTTCCTACATCTTTACTTGGCATGGGCTGCGAGAGACCGCTGGCGTGGACAGTCCGAATTGCGGCGACTGCTCGACAAGCGGTTAAGAAAGGGGGTCTCCAGATTCGACTATCCTGTTGACAGGGATGTTTTAGCTACGAGGATCCTTTTTGTATTCGCCTTTGAACAACTCGTTAGCTTTCTTCGAAGAGCAGTTAGATCCTCCGGCTCCGATGCCCCTATGTCTTCCATCGTCGCGGCCTTCACTCCTGGAGCCTTTCGCGAGTATGTATTTGGCCGGAAAGGGCTGGCGGAGTTGGCGACGATTTTGGAGGCCTATCACAAGACGTCGGAGCGAGTATTGATCACAGCCGATGGTTTCGACGTTGTGAGGGGGTACTTTACCGAAGAGAGCGATAACCCGGAAGCGGCGGCCTTATTTGAACGAGAACTTCTACTAGCCTTATTTCAAATTGTTCTCAACAAAGGACCGGCGAAAAGCGGCGGGGGACGTCTCTATAGCATCTCCGATTTTTGCATCGCGATTCCTCATGACAGATTCCTACATATAAGACGAATAGATCGAGATCGATATCAGTATCGCCTACGTTTTTCCAGCATAACGTGGTCTGGGATAGAGTTATCTTCGTTGGTGAGAAAACGGCTCGCTTTACTTCGCGGGGTACCCGACCCAGCCGGACCGGCGCTCGAAGATCGGCTGACGGCCGTTATGCGGAAGGGCTATCCTGAACTTCCGGAAGAAGTCGCGTTTCAGTTCGGAACAGCAACATACCACATTCCTTTGTTCACTTATGTTCTCCGGCACACATTCTGGCGTCCCCGCGATGTCCTGTACTACTACGCTGCTATATTAGCGGCTTCCAAACGTTTTCAGAAGAAACGGCTACCGATGCAGACGGAAACTATCAGGCAAATAATAGCCGGCTCTGCACGCTTTATCATCGAGGATGAATTCATTGACGAGTTCCGCATGTCCTTCAGGAATCTGCGGCAGGTCCTGAAGACATTCAGGCAGAGTCCCCAGGTGCTGGGCTGGTCCGATCTGCAAATCCGAATCGAGGGAATGAGGTTTGAGACAAGTCTGCCGGTTGATGAGTGCGCGTCTCTAGAATGGAAGATCGAATTGCTGTACGACATCGGCGTACTCGGGGTAGTGTTGGATCGGGCAACTAGCGAAAGACTTTCGGTGTTCCGACATGCCTTCAGCTTCAATGAGGGAGATCTCCTCACGGAGCGTCTTGGCAGAGAATCATATCGATCGCTTGGATATGCTCTCCACCCTGTATTTGCCGAGTACTTGCATTTAGACACCGGCGGGAACCCCGAGCTGATACTGCCATTGACTTGGGAATACCTGCATCGAAATGAAGTCCTCAGGGGTATCGTGCCAGCCTGAAATTTGGCTGACTGTTCCTTATATCAAGCAATTTGCATCTTAATGCGGCGGGTCCCGTTCTAGCCTAGCCTTCTTTTGGCTAGGACGGCGGTTTCCCGATATCGTAAGTGGGCACAGTCCCCGTGTTGGCGCTGAGCTCACAAGCGTCCGCGAGCGAAAATTGAGATCTTCTGAATGCCGCGCCAGACAAGGTTTTTGCCTGATTCCCACAATCCAACTGCGGCTCTCCTTCTCGCGCAGCCGATATTTCCGTTTCGTCAAAGCCGCGAAAATAGTGCCTGAAATTGCTGTCTGTCAAAGACGGGTTTGCCGGTTGCACAAAATTCTGGCATGCGCCTGTGGACGAGCTGCACTCCATTGAAAACACGCAAGATAAAGTCGCAATAATTTTATTGACATTAGAAATAGGAGGAGTAAAAACACACTCGTTCTTTGACAGTTTCCAAGGTTTTCGCAGTCAAGCGGCAAGCTTCCTCAGCGCGCAAGCGAGGGGGAAACCGGCGAGTCCGAGGACATGTAGCGAGGTCACTGCCCGGTGCCCACGGCGCAAGGCAGAACGCCCGCAACAGTTGTCGCGAGCCGCCTGACAGCAGAAACAGGGGACGAGCCAAAGGCAACACGGAATCCCGAGGCGTTGAGCGGTCATTCCGGCTAGTCGCGAGTCCGGCATCCCAGTCGGCAGGCATGCTGATACGCAAGTATCCGGCAAGCCAGTTCGGCAAGGATTTAAACGTGACCCGCTGGCCGAAAATGAGCGATCAATAACGCGCTCGGGATTCTTTTTTCCAGCCGTCAGCCGTCGGCTATCAGCCATCAGCTTTCAGCCGTCAGCCAAAGGATGGAGAGGGAGCAGTTGCTCCCTTCCACTTTTCTATCAAGTAGGGCACAGCAGCCGCCAACAACCTTGGGCCAACTGGCCACGCTAGTAGCTGATGGCTGACGGCTGATAGCTGACAGCTCCCTACAGCGGTATATTCCCGTGCTTCTTAGGCGGGTTCTTGTCGCGCTTATTCTCCAGCATCTCCAGCGCCTGAATCAGCTTGCGGCGCGTGTCGCGCGGACGAATCACTGCATCCAGGTATCCCCGCTCGGCCGCGACATACGGATTGGCGAAGCGCTCGCGAAACTCTTCGATCTTGGCCGCGCGATCGGCGTCTGGATTCTCTGCCTTCTCCAGCTCGCGCCGGTAAACAATGTTCACCGCGCCCTCCGGACCCATGACGGCAATCTCGGCCGTCGGCCAGGCGTAGTTCACATCGGTGCGAATGTGCTTCGACGCCATCACGCAGTACGCCCCGCCGTAAGCTTTGCGCGTAATGACCGTGAGCTTCGGCACCGTCGCCTCCGAGAAGGCATAAAGCAGCTTTGCGCCGTGGGTGATGATGCCGCCGTACTCCTGCTGCGTGCCGGGGAGAAATCCCGGAACATCTTCGAACGTGATCAGCGGAATGTTGAAGCAATCGCAGAAGCGAACAAACCGCGCGCCCTTGATGCTGGCGCTGATATCGAGCACGCCCGCCAGAAACGCCGGCTGGTTGGCGACGATACCCACCGGCTTCCCGTTCAGCCGCGCAAAGCCGATGACGATGTTCTTGGCATAGTGCTCCTGTACCTCGAAGAAGTAGCCGTCGTCGACGACCATATTGATTACGTCCTTGATGTCGTAGGGCTGGTTCGACTCGGTGGGAACGATGGTGTCCAGCCGCTCGTCGGTGCGGTCGATGGGATCGGTGCACGCCTTGCGCGGAGGATCGTCGAGATTGTTGGAGGGTATGAAGCTGAGCAGTTCGCGGATCATGCTAAGGCATTCAGCGTCGTCCTGCGCCATGAAGTGCGCCACGCCCGACTTCTCGTTGTGCGTCATCGCCCCGCCGAGTTCATCCTTGCTGACCTCTTCGTGGGTCACCGCCTTGATCACGTCCGGGCCGGTGATGAACATGTACGAGGTGTTGTTCACCATCAGAATGAAGTCGGTGATCGCCGGAGAATAGACCGCACCGCCGGCGCACGGGCCCATGATGGCTGAGATCTGCGGCACCACGCCGGACGCGAGCGTGTTGCGCAGGAAGATGTCGGCGTAGCCCGCCAGCGACATCACGCCTTCCTGAATGCGCGCGCCGCCGGAGTCGTTGAGCCCGATCACGGGCGCGCCCACCCTCATCGCCATATCCATCATCTTGACGATCTTGGCCGCGTTGGTCTCCGAGAGCGAGCCGCCGAAGACGGTAAAGTCCTGGGCGAAGACGAAGACCAGCCGGCCTTCGATGCGGCCATAGCCGGTGAGAAAGCCGTCGCCAAAATACTTCTGCTCTTCCATGCCGAAGTCGGTGCAGCGATGCACCACCAGCTTGTCGGTCTCCTCGAAGGTGCCTTCGTCGAGCAGGAACTCAATGCGCTCGCGCGCCGACATCTTGCCCTGCTTGTGGAGGCGCGCGCGGCGCTCTTCGCCGCCGCCGGCCTCAGCCAGCGTGTCGCGGCGTTTCAGTTCAGCCAATTTCTGTTCCAGATTCATGGGAGGGATTATAAACAGCCGTCATGCCCCGACGCGCAACGGATTGCGCTGGACGGCTCACCGGAATATGTGATGAAGGCACTTGCCGAACTGCCACGCGACTTTCATCCGAAGTGCTCCCAGCCTGCTGGCTGCAAAATCTCAGTTCGCCCGTCAGCTTTCATCAGCTTCATCTGCCTGCCCCGCACAATTTCGCCAATCCGCGTGATCGGCACGCCGGCGATCTGTTTTGGCGTCCGCCGATCCGGCCGGGCGGTGAACAGCAGTTCGTATTCTTCGCCACCGTGGAGAGCGAGAGCGTGCGAATCGTCGCGGCGCGAGCTTTCCTCAGGGGCTAAAGCCCCTGTGATTGTTGTGCCGCTTGCGGCACGGCTGAAGCCGTGCCCTGATACAAACCTGCCGGCGACGAGATTCTCAGCGGCCACAGGCAAAGAGTCTGCGGAAACCACCGCGCCCACCTTGCTTTCGTCGCAGATGTGGCCCAGGTCCGTTGACAGCCCGTCGCTGATGTCGATCATTGCCGACGCCAACTTCTTCTCGCGCAGGAATTCACCAACCGCGACGCGCGGCTCGGGATAGAAGTGTTTGGGATGCGACTTCGGTCGCAGCTTCTCTCCATCCCGCAGCCGATTCAGCACCGCGCCTGAAGTTCCCAGCGTGCCCGTAACATAAATCAAATCCCGCCGCCCGCGAGCGGCACCGAGTACCGCTTCGCCAGCTTCAGCAATCCGGCTATGAATTCATCAACCCACCTCTGCGGCAGATCGGGGGGAAGCGCCAAGGAGAGAAACGCTGCTCGTGGTACTCCGCCCATGGCGGCGATATCGCTGAGGCCTCGCGCCAGGCAGCGGTGCCCAACCGAATCCGGCGGATGCCACTCGCGGCGGAAGTGCACTCCTTCCAGGCTGAAGTCGGTCGTGACCAGCGCTTCGTGCCCGCGAGGCACCCGCAGCACCGCGCAGTCATCGCCGATCCCCGTGCCCACGCTACGGATTCCGCGTGCGGCGGCGCGGCGAATGCCTGCAATCAGCATTTTTTCCCTCAGCGGCACGGGCAGCCTCCAGCTACGAACGAAATGTCAGTACTTATGAATGAACCGGGAATGGGAGCGCGCAAATAAGAGCGAAAGCAATCAGGCGCATTTACTGCCTTGCAATCCGCCAGCCAAATGACGGTTATCAAGTTTGTTTACAGTCCTTTAGTTGTATTCGTTCCCTCCCGATTTGGTTGACACAGACGACCTGCTCTGTTACGGTTTGATGTCATTCATTTGCCAGCCCAGGTAGGCCCAGCAACGCAGTATCCGCTGGGCATGGAACGCGCGGCAATCACGCAGCGTTTCCAGTAAGCCGAATTCTAGCAGTTCGGATCAGCAAGGCTTACGGTTCCGGATTTTCATATGTAATGCGCTTGCTCCCCGGAACTTTTTATACGAGGGTCAGAGTACTTGCGAAAACGCTTTTATATTCTCTTCGTAGCCCGCGATGCGGAAGGCCAGCTACGAAAAATCCCCATTCCCATTCATTATCTCTACGTGTTCCTTGCCGGCGCGTTGATCGGCATGTTCACCATCACCGGCATGGCCGGCTCCTACACTCGCATGTTGTGGAAGGTGGCCAGCTTCGACCAGTTGCGCTCCGAGAAGAAAGCCTTGCAGAAGCGCTATGCGCAATTGGAGCAGGCGACGCACGAGAAGGACATCCAGGTCGCCTCGCTGGGCTCGCTCGCCAATGAAGTTTCCGTCATTTACGGATTGAAGCCCAATCCCAAGCTGCTGAAAGCCAGCGAGGGCCCGGTCCAGGCAGAAGAAGTAAAGTATTCCATGGACGAGCTCTACGCCTTGCGCAGTTCGGCCCTAAATGGCTCAGCCACAGCCGGATTGGGGATGGGGCTCACTCAGAATGCCACGCTGGCTGACTGGGCAGGCGTGACCAACACTCCCACGCTATGGCCGGTCATCGGTCCCATCACCGGCGCGTTCGGCGAGCGCATCGACCCGTTCAACGGTGAAGGCGCTTTCCACTCCGGCGTGGACATCTCCTGCCGTTATGGACAAGCGGTGCTGGCGACGGCCGACGGCATCGTCACTTACGCTGACTTCTACAATGGCTATGGCCGCATGTTGCAGATCGACCACGGCAATAGCATCTCGACCCGTTACGGGCACCTCTCAGGCTTTGCCGTAACCGACGGGCAGAGCGTCCGCAAGGGACAGGTCATCGCCTATGTGGGGCTTTCGGGCCGAAGCACCGGTCCGCATCTGCATTACGAAGTTCGCATCCACGACACGCCGGTCAACCCCCACAAATTCCTCCGCGCCACCTTCGCCCAGCTTGGCTTGGCCCCGCGAGGCTAGAGCGAAGACCGACTCTAATTTAGCAGTTCGCTCCCTAGATCAGACGCTGCCCATCCGCGCTGCCATTTCACTTTGCCTTGGTCTTCGGAGTTTTTCTCTTGGCTGTTGGGGTTTTCGGCGGCTGAGGCGCTGGTCCCAGTTCCACTGGCGGCTCGCTCAGCACTTTCTTGAAGAACGCGTAAGGCACCCTCGCCGTCAGCACCGCTTCGCTCTTGTCCTGATGCACCTCCAGGCTGTCGAAGGCGGCCTTCACGTCCTTGTCGGGCCCACCCGCTTCCACCGATATTTCCAGCGACTTAAACAGCGTCAGGTAGGTGCTGACTTGCTCCGTAAATCGCTGTGCCTCATTCTCGCTGTGCGTGATGACGTCCGCACGCAGGCGAACTTCATTCAGCGGCCGGGCCGACGCGATCACTACGCTGTTGGGCGGCAATAGTCCGCTCCAGCCTCCGGGAAGCAGTAATTCGTCGTGGTCCTGCACCGCGCTGTTGGCCGGCAGCCGCGCAATCGTCCACACGATGCTGCCCAGCGGCACCCGCCGGTAGTACTGGCTCACCAGCGACGGGCCAGCAAACGGAAGAGCCGCCTGTTTGTAGCTGTCGATCATCCCCCGGATCACCTCCGGGCCGTCGACATTCGACGCGGCGGCCGTATCGATCCCCAGCAGCGCCACACGCACCGTTCGGTCCTCCACTGCGATGTCGTAAATGTCGTAATCCCGATAGCGCTCGACTTTTGTCGCCAGCTTGTGCAGGTAGTCACTCACCCGGGCGCTGTCGAAGTGGCCTTGCAGGATTTCGCTGTAGCGCGTCTCCGTCGGTTTACCGTTGATGGGAACGCCGTAGTGAATGGCGAACGCCGCCTTGTCCAGGTCGCGCTCAAACTCGAATCCGGTCTGGCGAACGAACTCTTCGTACTGCGGATCGCGTTCCTTGGGAGGGTTCTTCCCGATGTCGGTGAGCAGCCGGATCGGATCGCAGTTAATGTAAAGCACCGCATCCGACTCAGGCAGCAGCCGCGCCGCGTCCGGAGCCGCGCGCTTGCGCAGCAGGACCGCGGTCACGATTCCACCCGCGACGACCAGGATCGCGACGGCAACCCACAACTGGTTCTTGCGGCTTCGCATCGATCAGACTTGATGATACGAGAAAGTGCTGACCAGTCGTCAAATCGGCCTTGCGCGCCGGATAAAGATGGAAATGATTGTCGCTATTCAGCGGCCTCAAGCTCTTTTGATTAGTCGGGTGAGGCCGACCAAAATCACCGCGCCGACAAATGCCACAATAATGGAGCCGATCATCCCGCCGCCTGGCCAGATTCCCAACAACCCGAAGACCCATCCACCCACAAGGCCGCCCAGGATGCCAAGGATGATGTCCACGAGTATGCCGTAGCCACCGCCCTTCATCACCTGCCCCGCAAGCCAGCCTGCGATCAGTCCCACCACGATCCACGCAATGAATCCCATAGCCACCCTCCTGAAGTCATTTCAGACAGCCCGATTCAAAATGTACTCCGCCTCGGGCGGGACCGCCATCCTATTTATCTGAGATTCACACGAAGACTTCTGCGGCGATCCCTGGTCGAGACCAGCGGGGGCCGCGCCCATGCGAGCCATCGGCTCTATTTCTGCTTATCTTGAAATTTTCACAATTGGCCCAAGACCGACAGAAAGGCTGAAGACCGTGCCATCGTTCCCGGGCCCGCCAGAAAACGTTGTCCCATAGAACTCCCCATTACTGGCCTGGATCAGCCCCGCGATTGGGTTGGAGCCGTCGTAGCAACCGCTTTGCGGGCAGAAGCTGTAAAGCGTGGTCACCGTCCCGCTGGGGGTCATTTCGAAGATCGTTCCCTTGGAGTAAGCCCCTCCGCCGTATGTGGTCCCGTAATAGTTCCCATCGCTGGCCTGGACAAGCGCTCCATCGGGCCCCGCGCCATCCGTCCGGTCGAAGACGTGCAGCAACGTGAACGTACCGCTCGGAGTGATGTTGAAGGCCGTGCCGGCGTTGAAGCCGTTGTGGGCTCCGCCAGCCGAGGCTGTCCCGTAGAGGTTTCCATCATTACCCTCGATCAGCGTTGCATAGGGGAAACAGCCATCCCCGCCGGTGAAGTTGTGCAGCAACGTGAATGTGCCATTCGGGGTGATTTCGAAGAGCGTACCACAGCTGTAAGCTCCGCCCTCGTACGCTGTTCCGTAGAAGTTTCCATTGCTGGCCTGGACCAGGCCCGCGATAGGCAGGACGCCGTTGGGGCCAAAGCCGTATAGCCCGACTACCTGACCGAACGGAGTGACCTCGTAGACGGAACCTTCGCCTCCCCCGCCCTCGTCGGCTGTGCCGTAAAAGCCCCCATTGGTGGCCTGAACCACCCCCGCGTAGGGATTGGCGCCGTCGACCGCATAGTTCAGGCTGCCGAGGAGTCTCAGCGTGCCACTCGTGGTGATTCTGAAGATCGTGCCGGAGTTGTGGGCCCCGCCTCCGTATGTTGTCCCGTACAAGTTCCCGTCCCTGGCCTGGATCAGCCCCCCATAGGGTTCGGAGCCATCCGTAGGATTGAAACGGTTGAAATTGTGTAGCGTCGTCAGCGTGCCGCTGGTGGTGATTTGGAAAACCGTG
>JBEKQY010000079.1:0-14840 GCA_049519235.1 Candidatus Korobacteraceae bacterium
AAGGACGGCGCCGCCGACGAGAAGAATCTTTTGGGCAAAGAGTACGCGCGCTTTCTGACCACGGAAGTGATGCCGTTCATCGAGAAGCGATACCGCATCTCGCGCGGCGCGATGAACACCGGGGTCGGCGGCTCATCGTATGGTGGCGATATCGCGCTGTACACTGCGCTGGAATATCCGGGCGTCTTCGGGCATGTGCTGGTCGAAAGTCCGGAGTTGTGGATCGGCAAAAAGCAACTACTGAAGGACGCGGAGAACGCAAGGCAGCTCCCGCACAAAATGTACCTGGGCATCGGGACCGCCGAAGCCAGCGAGCCCATCCGCAGCGCGGAGATAGTAAATCAGGTGCGGGAGTTGGAAAACACTATGCTAAAGAAAAGCATGGGCGCTGGCCGCCTGCGGGTCATGATAGAAGAAAGCGGTCAGCACAATGAGGCGGCCTGGTCGCGCCGCCTGCCCGACGCGCTGCTGTTCCTCTACGGCCAGTGATTATTTGGTTGCGGGGGGTGTGAATGACCGGTTTCGGCTTCAGCAACCTGGAAGATGTTGGCAGGCGTCGGCGCGTCGTACAGTCCCGTCGGGAAAGGCTAATGAACGGCTAAATCTACTACCATACCTAGTAGCTGGGTCGCGTTTTTCGCAGGTGTGGTGGCCGGTCAACATTGGGGCGCAGATTTTGTTGCACATCACTTGTAATCATCTCTAGGCTCCATACCGCGACTATTTGCAACCTGGTTGCAAATGCTCCGCCGATCACCATAGCCGGTGATCGCCGTCACAGCGCGCATTGCGGTCCTGGTTGATTCTGAAATTGAAATTCATTTTCAATAGCAAAGGGAACTCCTGCAGCACCACCGAGAAGCACGAAACGCCTTCCGGCACGATTGGGCAAGGACAGCCGTTTCCTGCTGTCTCGTAATACTGCTTTGCAGCAGCTATGCCCGGGCGGGAGCCGCCGGCAGCCTCTCCGGCACAGTGACCGATCCCAGCGGGGCCGTCATTCCCGGCGCGGCGGTTACAGTGGAGGATATGGTCAGCGGCCAGCAAGAAAGGGCCACCACAGGCAGCGACGGGTCGTATACTTTCCCCCATCTGCCGCCGGGGAGTTATCGACTGCGTGTCGAGGCCACAGGATTCAAAGCGTATTCGCAAACCGGTCTGACAGTCACCGCGCAAGGAACTCTTACCGCGGATATCCAGTTGCAACTGGATCCTAGCAACACGACGGTTGAAGTAACCGACAGCAGCGTGCAAGTCGATACCTCTTCCACGCAATTGGGCGAGACCATCAGCGAAAAGAAAATGACAGCGGTCCCGCTGAATGGTCGCGGTTTCACCGACCTTCTGGCTCTGCAAGCGGGCGTGGTTCCGGCCAGCTCCGCGCAACCGAATGCCGTGCTCATGGCGGGATGCACCAACACGTCGCCTTCCGGCGATCTCAATCCCGGCAACATGTCGGTCAGCGGACAGCGCGAAACCGCCAATGGATTCGTGGTGAACGGCGCCAATGTTGAAGAGACTTTCAACATGGGAACGGCCATCATCCCGAACCTCGACGCGATACAGGAGTTCCGAGTCTTGACCAGCGGCTTCGACGCCCAGTACGGCAATTTCAGCGGCGGTCAGGTCCTCGTCACCACGAAGTCAGGATCGAACCATATCCACGGCAGCGGCTTTGAGTTTCTCCGTAACACTGATTTGGACGCACGGAACTATTTCTCGCTCGATCGCGCGGCCTACGATCAGAACCAGTTTGGTGGGACGTTGGGTGGCCCGATCAAGAAGGACAAGGTGTTCTTCTTCGTGGACTACCAAGGTACTCGGCTGACCGAGGGCCTCGACACAGGTTTGATCACGGTGCCTTCTTTGCAGGATCGCAATGGCAATCTCTCCGACTTGGCCAGCCAGTTAACCGGCCAGGTCAACGGCCAGTCAGTAGCGACGTCGCTTTCGCAAGAGCTTGGCTACACCGTGACTCCCGGCGAAAATTACTACACTCCGGGTTGCACCAATACCTCCCAATGTGTGTTTTCTGGTGCTGCGATTCCGCAGAGCGTCTGGTCAGCACCGGCGAAGGATCTATTGCAGTACATTCCCCTGCCGAATGTAGGCACTAATCTTTTCTCCACTGCCGACCAGAATGAAACTTTGCGGGACGACAAAGGCGCCGCTCGGATGGATGCCCTGACACGATGGGGAAATCTTTCTGCGTACTATTTCACCGATGATTACTTCACCAACAATCCGTATCCAACGGCGCAGGGCGGAGCCAATGTGCCCGGCTTCAACGCTCTTACCTACGGACGCTCGCAGCTAATGAGCATTGGTCTGACAAAAACCCTGGGACCGAACATGCTCAACGACTTTCATTTCAGCTACACGAGAGATGCGAACGTGGTCGGGGAACCGCAGGGCGGAGTCGGGCCAAGCCTTGCCTCGCAAGGTTTTGTCAATGCGGCGGGAAATCCTTCCATTTATGCGCTCAATCCTGCGATTGAAGGAGTCGAAAACGTCGCCTTCAACGACTTCACGATAGGCGTGGATACCACCGGACTGACAGAGGCCAACAACACCTATGAGTGGTCGGATGACTTCTCTAAAATTCTAGGCAAACATACCTTCAAATTCGGGGCTGAATTTCACTTTGATCAGATCAATATCAATCCCGATGCCACCGACAATGGCTCATTCAATTACACGGGTTCTGCCTCAGGTTCTGACTTCGCCGACTTCCTGCTAGGACTTCCTAGCACATATACCCAGGCCCAATCCAGCAAATTCTATCCGCGAAACCATTACATCGGAATCTACGGACAGGACAGTTGGCGGCTGAAATCAAATCTGACCCTCAACTATGGTCTGCGTTGGGATGTTTTACCGCCCTGGAGTGAGAAGTACAACCAGATCCAAACCCTGGTTCTGGGTCAACAGTCGGTGGTTTATCCAGGCGCTCCTCAGGGCCTCGTTTTTCCCGGAGATCCTGGTGTTCCCAGTAGTCTGGCACCGACTAAATACACCAATTTCGCGCCTCGGCTTGGCATCGCCTATTCGCCGGACTTCAACAGCGGCTTCCTTCGCAAGCTGTTTGGAAACACGGGCACGACCAGTATCCGTGCTGGCTATGGAATGTATTACACCGCCTTCGAGGGTCTTTCGGCCGGCATTATGAGCGCCAACCCGCCTTATGGTTATTCCTACACGAGTTTGTCGCCGCCCACGTTTGCCGATCCATTCGTCAACGCCTCAAATGGACAAGGCGTGACGCAGCCATTCCCCGTTACCATTGAAACCTCGGGAGCCTCGGCCAGCCATCCCAACTCGAATGTGAACTGGAATCAGTACCTGCCTATTACAGGTGTTCCGTCGTTCTATCACGGGAACGTACCGCCGTACACGGAGAGCTACACGCTGACCATCGAGCGGCAGATCGGCAAGGCGACGGTGCTCAGCATGGGATACATTGGGAGCGAGTCGCACCATCAACTGGTACTCCTCTCGGCGAATCCCGGCAACCCTGCCGAGTGCTTGGCGCTGAATGCCGAGGGAGCAACTCCAACCTGCGGTCCGTTCGGCGAAGGTGCGACCTATACGCTTCCAAGCGGACAGATCGTGCAAGGCACGCGGGGGCTGTTTAGCCCATCGTTCGAGGCGGTCACCTATCAGAAGACGATCGGCAACGCCGACTACAACGCTCTTCAGATCAATGTTCGGCATCAGAGTGGTCCGCTGGAGTTAATGCTTGCGTATACCTACAGTAAAGCAATGGACGATTCGTCGAGTCTGGCAGAGCCGGTTAATCCCATCGATCCCAGCTTGAACTGGGCGATTTCGGCCTTCGACCTGCGGCACAACTTCGTTGCCAGTTACAAATACAATCTGCCGATTCAATCTATGTTCCGCAGCGACAACCGCTGGACGCAGGGATGGTCGATCTCCGGAATCACGCGCTTCACCAGCGGGCTGCCGGTCACCCTCTTCAACAATACCGATAGCTCGTTGTTGGGTACGATCCCGAACGGCATTAACAATAATGGAGTGGATACGTTAGAGGTCGCTCCCGGCAATCTGGCCATTAACACCAACCCGCGAAATGGGCAATCCGCGTTCAACAGCGCTTTGTTCAGCATCCCCGCGCTCGGGCAAATGGGCAACGTTCCACGCCGTTTCTTCTACGGTCCTGGCATGGACAATTTCGATATGGCGCTACAAAAGGAGCTGCGGCTCTCCGAATCCAAACTGCTGCAATTCCGGATGGAAGCCTTCAACGTATTCAATCATGCGCAGTTCTTCGGCGCGGATGCAGTCGACGGCAATATCAGCAGTTCCAGCTTTGGACAAGTGGAAAATGCGATGCCGCCGCGCCTCATTCAGTTGGCGGCGAAGTTCTTGTTCTGAGTTGCCGGTTGAAAACTCCAGGATCACAGGTTCCACCCAGAGCGCGTCGCGTTGGGCGTCGCGGCTGATAAGCTTCCACACAGTCATCAAGGTTTACACGTGTCCTGATCTAAGGATGCCCTCCACAGCGGCGGCTCCGTTCTCCGCGATCCGCATCCTCACGCTGCCAATCGCGATTCGCGAGATTACAGCGTGTTTCAAAAATCGTTTGCGCGCAGGGATGTATTCCCTCAGGGGCTGAAGCCCGGGTTTTATAGGGCTCGGAACGGCGCGACTGAAGCCGCGCCCCTTCAAAGAGCCATTTTTGAAACAAGTCAAGCTCTAGAAATTTTTCCAGATACACGGAAACGATTCTGAGCGGACTTGCACTATTCCTTGTATGACGATCCCGGGTCCCCGCGTTCCGCGTCCCGAAGGCCGCTGCGACACAGCGCAACCAAGGGCTTGCTGAGCAGTTGGACTGCATGTTTGCAGCCTCGTCGGGCGCACATCGCGATCGAACTTTACCAACCGAAAGGAATATGTATGAATCCCCCTAACGAAAAACAAGCGGCTTCGGGTTCCAACACCCTTGCCAAGCTGTCGCCCGAACTGGCACGCAGCAACTTCCACGCACTGCTTTTGGCCAACCCAAACTATTTCGGCAACCTCGCCGATAGCACCTTCAAGGCCGTCCTCAGCATCCAGGGGGACACGGCTTACGAAAGCCTGGGCTGCGTGGGCTATAACCCGCAGTTCGAGCAACTGCGAGCTACCATCAACATCAAGCAGGATAGCGGCTACAACGGCGGCATCTGCACCACCGGCTCGGATGAGTATGTCCGCTTTTATCTTTCCTATGACGGGGGCACGACCTGGCTGGACCAGGGATTGACTGCCGTCAACGTCTTTGACGTGCCGGGGCCAAAGCCCCTCGAATTTGCGGTCACCCTGAATATCAACCCGAAGGAAGATTTCTGCTTCGAACCCAACCTTCCGCTGGTCCGCGCCATTCTGTCGTGGAGCACTCCGCCGCCGGCGAACACTCCGGGCTGGACTCCGGTATGGGGCGATGTGGTGAACGTGCACATCCAGATCGGTGGTTACGAGCTGATCCCGTTTCCGGTGTTTCTGGACGGCGCCAACCTCACGTTATCGGACGAGCTCAAACAGGCGATCGATCTGGGGCAAAATATCGCGGCGGCCAAGCCCAAGGCCCTAAGTCCTGCCGAGCTGAATACGCTCTATGCCGGCACAAAGGTCCCCCAGCACCGCTATTTGGCCTCGTTCCTGGCGGCAGGAGTGAACTCGCCGGCGCCTGCGCTCCACCCGGCCAAATCTTTTGCCGGCATTTCGGGCGTCGATCTTTCCGGCGTGATTGGCTCGTGGATCAACACCAACGGGGACACGGAGTATGAGCAGTTGGACTGTGTCGGCCTGGACCCGAATGCCAGCCAGCTCACCGGCGTCTTAACAGTGAAGCAGAGCAGCGGGTATTCCGGCGGCCCATGCACGGCGGGCAGCAGGGAGTACGTTGCCTTTTGGGTGGACTGGGGCTCGGGATTCCAGTACCAGGGAACAACTTCGGTGGGCGTACACGACTTCAGCAGCATTCCCGCCGGGGGCCTGGAGTACAACGTCTTCCTGCCGATTGATCTTGCGCCGCACGCGCAGCCTTGCCAGGACGGCGCAAAGACGGCCAAGGTACGAGGAGTGCTTTCCTGGAATACGCCGCCTTCGACCACCAACCCGAACGCTCCGGTGGTTTGGGGAAACAGCCTGGATGGCTTGATCCTGATTCCTCCCGGGCAGGCGGTTACTGACGGCAATCAGGTTCCATTCCTGGCCTCGGTTGGGGCGGTTGACGTAACCGAAATCGGCAGCGATGGGCGGATCATCAATGCGACCATCAACGCTGAGACCGGCCTCGCCTTTGGCCCCTATGTCGATGCCCCCTTTGGAGGGAGTATCTCGCTGGCGGGTCAGATCTTCAACGGAGTGATTGGGTCGAAATATCGCATCATGAAGGCTCCGCACGGTTCGGGACTGTTTGCGCCGGTATTCAGTCCGACCCTTTCGCTGACACTCTCCGTCATCACGTTCAGCGGCGGAACACCGGTCGAGAGCCAGATGACCGTCGCCCAGGACATTAACGGCTACTACCCGTATCAGGACGCGGGCGATCAAACTGTCCTTGGCGGTGTGCTGGGACTGTGGAGCACTGGTTCTGCCGACACCGGCAATACCTACGACGTGAGAGTCGACCTGAGCGTGGACGGCAATCCCGCCCACGACATTCACAGCAACGTAGTCGCGGTCCTGGTGAACAACCAGGCCCCGGTAGCCTCGGTAACGCCAAGCTTCGGGGAATGCGGCCAACTGTCTCCTGGAGACGTGATCACGGGCAGCTTCACGGCAACGGCCACGGATTTTGGAAGTTTCTACTTCCAGATCCTGCCGTCAGGGCCCGCGCACGGTGTCTTGCCCTCGCCGGCGTCAGGACAATCGGTTAAGCTTGGGGGCGCGATTGCGGACCCCGGCGTAACCGACGAGCCATTCAAGCTCAATACTACGGGCATGGATGACTGCGGCTATTCGCTGACCCTGTATGTCTATGACCGCACCAACGTCGATAGTGGTGTGACCTCGAACTGGAACTACGCCTCGGCTGGCTTCTGTCTGCAAGCGAACAGCTAGCGGAATAGCCAACGCCAGTAGAGCAGACGGAGCCCGCTCAACCCAGCGGGTTCCGTCTGTCGCCTTTGCGGAATGGAGCAGAATCGAGATGCACGAAGGCAATTCAATCTGGCGCTTTGTCCTGTCCGCCCTGGCGGTCTGGCGGATCACTCATCTGTTGGCCGAGGAGGACGGTCCCTGGGATCTGATCGTGCGCCTTCGCTCCACGCTTGGCTCCAGCGTTCTTGGACGGCTCATGGATTGTTTCTTCTGTTTAAGCCTTTGGGTTTCGCTGCCTCTGGCCTTCCTGCTGGGCAGCGGCTGGATCGGGTTGCTCATCCAGTGGCAGGCGCTCTCGGGAGTCGCCTGTCTGCTGGAAAAGGCGACTCAGAGACCGCAATCGGTATACCCGGCGAGCCTTGCCAGCGCGGAAATCTTTGAAGGAGACACACCATGTGCTGTGGTCAAAAGCGAAGCGAGTTGAAAACCAATGGGAGCCCGCAGAATGCCGCCCTGAATCTTCGTTACTCCGGGCAGCCGCCACTGTACCTGCGTGGATCGGTCACCGGGAACTTCTATCGATTCTCACCCGTGCAACCGGTGCAGCCAGTCGATCGGAGGGACGCGGAATCTCTCTTGGCTAGCCGGCTGTTCAGGCTCTCCCGATGAGCTCCGTATCGCCATGTACGGCAAGATGAGGAGTGATTCATCCCGAGGGTTTGAATGCTCGACCGCTTGCTCACATCGGTCATTTTTGGCCAGCGACAATGCGGGCAGTTCAAGTGGAACACGCGTCTTACGACTTGTACGGGCTGGGGCCGAGCTTCTGAACTTGCTCGGTGAAGCTACCTACAACTTGGGCGAACCTTGGGCCTTCTGCGGCCGAAACCCATTCCAGGTGAAAGCGCTCTTCTTCCAGTCCGAAATCGGCCAGCATCAGGCGCAGAGCGTCAGCCCTTTTCTCAGCCTTCAGGTTGCCGTCCTGGTAGTGGCAGTCGCCGGGATGACAGCCGCACATGAGAACGCCGTCGGCGCCCTTGGTCAGCGCCTCGATCACCAGGTTGGGATGCACCATGCCCGAGCACATCACGCGAATCATGCGGATGCTTGGCGGATATTGGATGCGCGAGACCCCAGCCAAATCGGCACCGGCATAGGAGCACCAGTTGCAGCAGAAAGCGATGATCAAAGGTTGAAAGCTGTCTTCCATCACGCCACCTCCAGGGCAGCCTCAATCTGGGCCCTGATTTGATCAAGTGTAAATCCCCGGATGAATATGCCGTTCTTGGGACAAGTCGCCTGGCAACATCCGCAGCCTTTGCAGGTGCTGTCGTTGGTCTCCACGACTTTCTTAATCGATCCCTGCCACATGTATTCGACCAGGGTGATTGACTTGAAGGGACACGTGTCCACGCAGTAGGCGCAGCCATCGCAGCTCTCGTCCACCACTTGGGAGATATTGGCTCCCAGTTCCAGGCTGTCTTGAACCAGGACGGCGGCCGCTCGTGCCGACGCCGCCTGGGCTTGCAGGATACATTCCTCGATGCTCTTGGGAGAATGGGCCAGCCCGCACAAAAACACGCCGTCAGTCATGAAATCTACCGGGCGCAGCTTCATGTGGGCCTCGAGGAAGAAGCCCTCGCTGTTCAACGGGACCTTAAGGAACTGAGCGAGGGTAAGATTCTCTTCATGCGGATGAATACCGGCGGACAGGACCACGACATCGGCAGGGATCAACATTGACATGCCCAGGGTTTGGTCGAAGACGGTGACCTCGAGGGCATGTGAGTTCCGGGTGACTTCGGGCTTGCGGTCCTCGTCGTAGCGCACAAAGACGACGCCTTGCTGGCGCGCCTTGGTGTAGTAGCTCTCTTTGAAGCCGTAGGTACGGATGTCCCGGTAAAGGACATACACGTTCGTCTCCGGTGACAGCGTCTTTATCCGCAGGGCGTTCTTGATGGCGTCGGCGCAACACACCCGGGAACAGTAGGGGTGGTCGGCCTCTCGTGATCCCACGCACTGAATCATGACGACAGTTTTCGCGGGGCGAGTTTCGTCCGACGCCAGGAATCCGTTTCCGTAGGCGAGGCGTGCTTCCAGATCGCGTTGCGTGATAACACGATCGTCCTGCCCAAACAGATATTCGGTTGGCTGGTACTGCTTCGCACCGGTGGCTACGATTACGACGCCGTGCTTGATTTCCGTCGTCGATCCACCGGTTGAAATTCTGGTCTTGAAGTTACCAATGGAGCCTTCAATGCTTTCGATGACCGCGCCGGTAAACGGATAGATTCCGCTGCTATGGTGGATCTCGTCGCGCAGGCGTGCCAGTTCTTCCTGCGGTTTTTCTCCGTTGAACATGTAGTGGACATGCCGCAGATTACCGCCAAGTTCGTTTTCTTTCTCCACCAGATACACCCCTGACCCCTGGCGTGCCAGCGTCAACGCAGCGGTCATGCCGGCGAGCCCGCCGCCGATGACCAGGGCGGATTTCTGGATAGCGATCCGCTGCCGCTGGAGCGGTTGCAGCAGCCGGGACTTGGCCACCGCCATTCTGAGCAGATCTTTTGACTTTTGGGTGGCCTTTTCCGGCTCGTGCATGTGCACCCAGGAACACTGATCTCGAATGTTGGCCATCTCGAAGAGATACGGGTTGAGTCCGGCCTCGGCCATGGTGTTGCGGAATAGCGGCTCGTGCGTTCGCGGAGTGCAGGAGGCTACCACCACCCGATTCAGACTGTGTTCGACAATCTTCTCCTTGATCCGGTCCTGGGCATCGTTGGAGCAGGTATAAAGATTGTTTTCCGCGTATACCACGTTAGCTAGTGTTTTCGCGTAGTCGACAACATCCGGGACATTGACCACTCCGGCGATATTGGTCCCACAATGACAGACAAAGACTCCGATGCGAGGCTCTTGGCCGGTTACATCGGTCTCGGGTGGGTAGATTTTTGGGGTGATCTGTGTGCCCCTGGCATCTTTCAAAAGCGCGAGCACTTCCGCCGCGGCTGCCGAGGCTTGCATAACGGTTTCCGGAATATCTTTTGGCTCCGCAAACGGCCCGGCGACGTAGATTCCTTGACGCGACGATTCTGCCGGCTTGAATCCGGTGGTCCCACAAAAATTGAATTCGTTGAGCGCAATTCCAAAGCGGTTGGAAAGAACCTTAACGTCCTTCGGAGGCTGCATGCCTACCGACAGAACGACCAGGTCATATTCCTGGGACAGTTTTCTGTCGTTTTCGCCGAGATACTGGACGATCAAGTTTCGGCTGTCGGGGATCTCCTCGATTTTCGGCACGCGAGAACGGATATACCGCACGCCGAGGTCTTGCGCCCGGTGGTAATACTGCTCGAAGCCCTTGCCGAAGGCACGCAGGTCCATGAAGAAGATGTCGCATTGCAGCCCCTCGCCCAAATGCTCCTTGGCGATGATTGCTTCTTTCGTGGCATACATGCAGCAGACGGACGAACAGTAGTCGCGGTCGACCTCTCGCGATCCAACGCATTGCAGGAACGCAATCCGCTTCGGTTCCTGGCGGTCGAAGGGCCGGAGCACATGGCCGGAGTATGGTCCCGAGGTAGACAGAATCCGCTCGAACTCCAGGGCCGTGAGCACATTGGGGAACCGGCCGTAGCCAAGATCTTTCTTGAGGCGCGGATCGAAGAGCTCGTATCCAGGAGCCAGCACGACGGCGCCCACGTTCAGCTCGATCTTTTGTTCCTGCTGCCAGTACTGGATGGCGTGCGCTTGGCAGGCAGTCTCGCAAAGATGACAATCACTGCAAATACCGCAGGCGAGGCAGCGTCTGGCCTCGGCCATCGCTTCTTCTGGGGTGTAGCCGACGTGGACCTCGGCAAACGTTCGCCCCCGAGTCGCAGGGTCGAGAGCTTGCATCCGTATCTGGCGTTGCATCAGCACGCCAGTGGTGTCCACAACGTATTCGGTTTGATATGGCCCTTCCAGCTCGCGTCCCGCGCGCAGGTCCTTGCCATTGAGCCAGCGATCGATGGATATTGCAGCTTTCTTGCCGGCCAGCTTGGCATTGATCACCACGTCGGGACCGGTGACGCAGTCGCCGCCGGCAAATACTCCAGGCAATCCGGTTTCGAGCGTCAGCGGATCGGCTGTGAGCGTTCCCCACTTGGTAGTTTCAAGCCCAAGTCGCTCCCCCAAAGCGCTCACATCGGGGGATTGGCCGATGGTGGCGATCACCGCGTCACAGGGAAGAACAAATTCGGAGCCAGGAATCGGTTCGGGAGCAGGTCGCCCGCTGGAATCCGGCTGGCCAAGCTTCATCTTCAGGCATTCAAGGGCGGCTACGCGACCATCGACTCCGGCCTTGAAGGACTTCGGAGCTACGAGGAACATCAATTTGATGCCTTCGCGCTCTGCGTCCTCGACCTCACGAGGATCGGCGGGCATCTCGGCGCGGGTACGGCGATAGACGATGGTGACCTCTCCCGCTCCGCAGCGAAGAGCAGTGCGGGCAGCGTCCAGAGCGGAGTTTCCACCGCCAATCACCAGCACGCGCTGGCCGGGCGCCTCCGGGTTTCCCAGATTGACTTCGCGCAGGAACTCCACGCCGCCAGTGATGCCGGGCAGGTCTTCTCCAGCAATCCGAAGTCTGCGTTCGACATGTGCGCCAATGGCGATGAAGACGGCGGCAAAGTTCTTTCGCAGTTCTGCGAAGGGGATGCCGCGGCCGATCGGGGAGTTTAGCTTGATCTCAATCCCGATAGCGCGCATCCTGTCGACCTCAGCATTCAGCAATTTGCGCGGCAGGCGGAAGGCGGGGATGCCCACGGCCAACATTCCGCCAGCGGTTGAGAGCGCCTCGAAGACGGTTGCCTGGTAGCCTTGTTGGCGAAGCCGATAGGCAGCGACCAGTCCGGCCGGGCCTGAACCGATGATGGCAACTCTTTCCAGACGATCAGCAACAGCGGGCTGCGGCAACTTGTAGTCAGGGTGATTGTCGGTGACGAAGCGCTTCAACGCCGGCAAATTCACCGCATCGTCCACGTTGGTGCGAGTACATGCGTCCATGCAGGGGTGGGTGCAGACCCGGCCGCAAATCGAGGGCAGCGGGTTGTCACGCAAGATCACCTGTAGCGCTTCCTCAAAGCGGCCTTGCGCGATGAGAGCGACGTATCCCTGACCGTCCTGATGGACCGGGCACGCAGCCTCACAAGGCGGCGTCCCGCGCCGCGAAATGGCGAAGACATTAGGAACGGCTTGCGGGAACGGGCGGTAGATCGCCTTGCGATCGGCGAGTCCCTGGTCAAATTCCGACGGGAGTATCACCGGGCAGTCGGCAATGCATGCGCCACACCCAGTACACTTCGCCTCGTCAATGTAGCGCGCCTGCTTCTTGATGGTTACGGTGAAATTGCCGGGCTGGCCCGCGATGCTTTCCACCTCGCTCAAGGTCAGAATCTGGATGTCCTTGTGGCGTCCGATTTCCACCAGCCGCGGCGCCATGGTGCACATGGCGCAATCGTTGGTGGGAAAAGTCTTATCGAGCTGCGCCATGACCCCGCCGATAGCAGGACTGCGCTCGGACAAATACACCTTGATGCCGCCGTTGGCCAGGTCGAGGGCCGCCTGCATACCGCCGATGCCGCCTCCTACGACCAGGGCAGCGCCTACCGGTGGGGTCTTGGAATCCTTAGACGGCATGGGGAATCACCTCCTCTGCCGGCGCCAGCCGCCCGGCTCTCTGCCTGACCGCCAGGAAATACAAGGCTAGCGGACGATAGACCATGTGAGACCACTTTCCAAACGACATCTCCACCAGCAGCATGGGCGTGGCGATCATGATGTGCAGCGCGTACGCGAAGTGACAGGTGAGCGCAAAGCCGGCATAACGGAAAATGTGTGCCGCCAGACCGCTGAGCACAGTCAGCACCAGCAGGACCGGAAAGGCAAGGTCCGCAAACCGCGTCTCTTTGTATATCTCCTTCTGCGCTCGCAGCCGGCCTAAGAAAATCTCTCCCATGCCATACAGGATGAGGCCGGTCGCGAGGTATCCAAGCCAGCGCTGGGGGTTGTAGAAGGGATAAAGGTTGTCGGTTTGAAACCACCTTAGGCCGAACACCTTGATGGTGAGCATCATCACTGTGCCCAAGGCCAGGCACCAATGGCCAAACCACCGGCCTCGGTCTGGACACTTCCGCATCAGGGAATGCGTCGTCGACTGGTACACGTAAGTCCAGAACTCGGCCACGTAGGTGGAAAATGGAATGCGCGCCCGCTCTTCTGCGCTCATGGTGAGCCGCCAGATACGCAAGACACGCGACAGCAATAGCAACAGCGGAAGCAGGGTGACCGTCAGCGTGTAGTAAATGATGAGCGGGAACATGTGATCCAGTCCCATCGGCGTGCTGACCAGCCCCGCTACCGGCATCTTCACGTACCACAGGTGATAGCCGAGAATCAGCAGGAAGGTGAGTGCGGCGACGAAGACCAAGGAACCGATGTACCACGCCGTAGACTGGAGCAGCTTGGGAGCGATGCCCGTCCAGTCGTATTGCGCGCTAAGGAAGCGTCGCAGCGTAAGCATGGAGATTCTGGGTTCCGCTTGACGCGGGCAGGCAGCCGAGCAGTCGCCGCAGTCGTGGCAGACCCATGGGTCCAGGCTCTGGATGAGCGGCTGCCTCAGCCCAAACAGGGCGTAGCGAATGCTCCGCCGAGGAAACGTGGCACTCTCGTCGACCAGATCGCAGGTGAGCGTGCAGCTCCCGCACTGATAGCAACCCGTGGGGTCGAACTTTCCATACCGGCGGACGTCGGCTAATAGCGTAGGATCACAGACCGGAAGCGCTTCTGTTGCCATAGATCACCTGCTTGCTGCTTATTGCGTCGTCACCACAGCGTTGCTCACTACTCTCCGCGTGTAGACCAGAAACTGTCCTTCTTCTTCGGCCACGCAGGCCTCAAACCTGTCGTGGCGATACGTTTCTTCCGCCAACAAGGCTTCGTCGCGGGTGGCATATGGGCGTCCGTCCCACATAAACTTTTTTCCATCGCAGACTAAGGAGAGACTTGGGCTCATAGATACAAGCTCCGGCGCAAGACTACGCGCTTGTTTGGCGTTGGCATAGGTCACCTCGCGGTGCAGTGGTGCGCAGGAAATACTCGTGGACCAGCCACTCCGCCGCTTCCGGCACCGCACCACTGACTGCGTCCGACAACCCTTGGGCGATCTCCTCCGGCAGTGGCCCCGTCTGGCAGGCCAGGACCCGCACCTCGACCCCGCAGCTTTCCTGCAACTCGCGCAGCAGGTTGGAAGTGGGCAATTGGTGCATCGAGAAATCGTCGAGTTTGACCGGAGGAATCTCGGCAGGATCGATTTCGAATATCTCGCCAGGCCTGCGTCCGGCATCGATCGCGTCCAGGATGAGTAAACGCTGCGGACGTGCGGAACCCAGGCACAGAGTGAACAACAGCTTGCGGACGCCGGTGCCTGCGTCCAGCAAGCAGACCGCCTCGGGCACGCAGTAGTGTGACTCGACATAGTCAACTACCGCGCACCCGAAGCCGTCATCGCCAAACAGAATATTTCCGCAGCCGAGCACCAGCGTCGGCTTCCGGCAGAACTCGGGAAGATCGGATGGATCGATCTCCCACGTGGTTTGGTCGATTGCGATCATGCAAAGCGACTTCCGCTTACGGTCTGTTTCGGTAGAGCCAGCCTTCAGGCTGGCGTCGATATCGGCCTTACCAAGCTGGCCTGCTGTGGTCATCTTCGATGACCACGGCAGGCCGAGCCATTTGATTGCCGGCGAACG
>JBEKQY010000080.1:0-14743 GCA_049519235.1 Candidatus Korobacteraceae bacterium
TCTTTCTGGGCATCGCTGCGGCACGGCTGAAGCCGTGCCCTTTCAAAGCGCTTCGACTTATCCTTTTATCCTTCGAACTCCAGTTACAGGACGCTAGCGCCCAAACGAATATCCGATCGACACCCCCGCGCGGCTGGCATAGGCGCTGCTGAATTCGAAGTTGTTGTGAATGAAGTACTGGCGGAATTCAGGGCGAACAAAGAACCCCTTGTAGGGATAAAGTCGGATGCCAACCCCGACATCGCCCAGGAAATGATTACTGCTGAAGTAATTGGTGCAGTTATAGTAGCTGCAGGAATAAACCGGCGTGTAGAAGCGAGTACTGAGAGCGCCGATCCCGCCCAACAATTCCAGTTGCGCATGTTTGCCGAGAGGCGGCGCATACATGGCATTGAAGTCGTAAAAGATCGGACGGTAGGGCCGATCGCCGAAATAAATACCCTGACTGGCTCGCCATCCCACCTCACCTTCGGCGCCGAGATGATGCCAGAATAGAAAATCTGCGCTGAAGCCGAGATACGCTCCTCCGCCGAGGGTTTGGGCGCTGTGACTATTCGAGAGGGTGGTAGAGGGCGCCACCACTGTCCCCACTCCAAAGCCAACATCGAACTGTGGCGACGGACCGTACTGAGCATGGGCCGAGGTAGCTGCGATCAGAAGAGAAACGAATAAGCCGAGCGCGATTGGTTGCTGTACGTGATTCCTCCCGGCGATGAAACTATACTTAGATGCCGTTGCCCCAAGGCTTGCCGCCAGGGGCCGCGCCAATGTGTGTGAACCTGCGACAATTTTGCGCAACCGCGCTGCGCCGTTTATCAGGTTGCGGACTTCCCTTATCGCTACCGGCTGTGACGGGCGGCACAGCGGGACACTGATCGATTGGTTTACTGTTTCGATAGAACATCTTTTGGAGGCAATTTGACGCAATTCAAGAAGCAGCTTTTCTCTCTCGTGGTGGTTGCCGGTGTGCTGGCGCCAGCAGCATTTGCCGGCAGCAAGGAAGAGGCACATGACTTGCTGTCGAAATCGTTTCAGCAAGCCGGCATCTGGAATCAGGACCCGGTCAAGCTGGTGGCGCAAGTCCGTATGCCCGTACCTAACGGGCAGGACTTGAGTCTGCAATACACGGTGTCGTGGGCGGGACCTGACAAGTGGCGGGCGGAATGGACCGCGCCGGGCTTGGAGCAGATCACGGTTCTGAACAACGGCAAACTGTCCTATGTCAGCAATCAGCCCGCGCCGCTGGTACGCGCGGTCCAATTTGAGGCGGCCATCGCCGCGCTGGACGGTGGAACTCCTGCCGGGCCGTACTCGCTCTCGCCGCTGGACTATCAGAAAGCGAAGATCGATGTTTCGAAAAAGAAGATCAACGGCGCGGATGCGAAGTGCCTGGCCTTTGGCCAGCCTGCGCAGACCCTGTGCATCGACCCAGCCAACGGTCACTTGCTGAGCGTCGATGGCGATCTTGGCACCTTCGAATATGGCGACTACACCACGGTGGGAAGCAATGCTTACCCGCAGTCGGTGAAGGTGACCTATGTGAAGACGCTGATGGAAGACGGCAAAGTCACGGTGACGCGCGGCGAAAAATTCGCGGATGCGCTCTTCAGCCCGCCGGACGGGAGCACGACCGTGGACTTCGCTTCCTGCGCTAACGTGGATAAAAACTTCAGCGCTCCGCGCCTCGACAAGCCGGTCACGGCCAAGATGCCGGATGCAGCCAGGAAGGCCAAGAAGTACGGCGTGGTGTGGGTGCTGGCTGCGGTGGGGAAAGATGGTACGGTGCAGAAAACCACGGTGCTGGGCGGCGAGGCGGACTTGAGCTCGGCGGCAACCGATGCCGTCAAGCAGTACAGGTTCACTCCCTACGTGCGCTGCGGGCAGGCCGTGGAATACGAGAAAGTGGTGGTGGTGCCGTTCGCGCCGCCGCCGCAGGCGCCTCCGGAAATCAATGTAAGTCCGCGATGATTGTTTCCACCCAGGCGAAGAAGCTTGGGTGGGGCCATCCGACCACTTGGCGTATTACTTATGAAGATGGGCTGTTTACATCAGCTATCAGCGCGGGTACGCTTTGTGAGGTGATCGATAATGCGGGCGAAATACCGGACAGCACTGCCTCTGGCCGCCTTGCTTTTATCTGCGGTGCCTCTGCTCCTTGGCAAAGGTGGCAAAGACGAGTCGCTTGGTTTCATGATCTGTTCGAGCCAAGCTGCCGCCGTGCCGACTTACGAAGACGTGTGCCTTGGCAAACGCTCTGGCGAGCTTGCATGCGGGCAACGGGTAGAGATTCTCGTTCGGGAGGGCGGCTTCTTTAGAATTCGCTCGAACGCAGGGGAAACCTACGTTAGTGCCGCTTCGGTGTCTCGGTCTCCGAAAAAGTTCGATCCAATCCCATTCACGGCACCCGTGGCACAGCCCGACTGTGCGGCGGCTTGGGCGGGCGAGCGTGCCAAGCTTCCGGGTAAACAACATCCTTTTGTTTGGTTCCATCCGAACCCGGAGTACACCGACAAGGCGAGAGCGGCCAAGCTACAAGGGACTGTGGTGCTGTCCTTAACCGTCGGTACTGACGGCCGTCCATCCGCCATCCATGTTGAAAAGTCATTGGGTATGGGGTTGGACGAAAAGGCTATCGAAGCTCTATCCAAATGGAGATTTGATCCAGCGCGGGAGGACGGCAATCCGGTGCCCGCTGACATAAAAGTCGATGTGAAGTTTAGGTTTTACTAAGCGCACACTCCCGTGTTGAGCGCAAGAAACCCGCAGACGAATAGCCGGCTGCCCCACTCATTCGCACTGTTTGCGAAAGAGTGGGAGACGTGAACCGGATCTATCCCTGACGGTTGCGCGGTTTCGCGGCGAAGGTTAACACGATATCCTGTCGTCATGGATCGTGAACCACCTGAGAGTTTTTCGCTCGATGTCGTCGTGATCGGGGCTGGGCCGACAGGGCTGGCTTGTGGCATCGATGCCAAGCGCGCCGGCCTGAGCGTCGCCAACATTGACAAGGGCTGCCTGGTCAACTCGCTGTTCAACTATCCCAGCAACATGACGTTCTTCACCACGCCGGAGCTGCTGGAGATCGGCGACATTCCCTTTTCCAGTCCCAACCAGAAGCCGACGCGCCAGGAGGCGCTGGAGTACTACCGCAAGGTCGCCGAGCACTACCAGCTCGACGTGCGGCAGTACGAGCCGGTGGTGAAGATCGAGGGCAGCGACAACAACTTCGTCGTCCACACCACCAACCTGCACGGCCACAAGCGCGAATATCACGCGCGCAAGTTGATCCTGGCCACCGGCTACTACGACCGGCCGAACTACATGAACATTCCCGGCGAGGACCTCGCCAAAGTGATGCACTATTACCGCGAGCCGCACCCGTTCTTCGGGCTGGACGTGCTGGTCATCGGCGGAAAAAATTCGGCGGCAATTGCGGCGCTGGAATTGTGGCGGCACGGAGCGCGGGTGACGCTGGTGCATCGCGGGCCCGGCATCAGTCCGTCCGTGAAGTATTGGATCAAGCCTGACATCGAGAACCGCATCAAAGCGGGACAGGTGAACGCCTACTTCAACACGAGCGTGCGGGAGATCACGCTGGAGCACGTGGTGCTCGACACGCCCGATGGGGAAGTGACGCTGGCGAATGATTATGTTTTCGCGCTAACGGGATACCATCCCGACTTCGAGTTCTTGTGTTCGCTGGGGATCAAGCTGAGCGGCGAAGCGGACAAGAAGCCCGTGGTCGACCAGCAGACGCTGGAAAGCAATGTGCCGGGAATTTATCTGGCAGGCGTGATCGTTTCGGGGATGCGGACCAGCGAAATCTTCATCGAGAACGGACGCTTTCACGGCCAGGCCATCGCCGCCGACTTAAAGCAGAAGCTTCGGGTGGAGGCGGTAACGGCGTGAGGCTCGCTGTTCGCCTTTCGCTGTTCGCTTTTCGCCAGCGAGAGCCTGCTAGAGCGTGTCTCAAAAATAAGCGCAGGTCAGGTTTGTATCAGGGCACGACTTTCAGTCGTGCCGTCACTCCGGCCCAAGGTGACGGCTTTAGCCGCTGAGGAACAGGGGCTAAAGCCCGCTCGTTGTTGCGCCTTTCGGCATGGCTAAAGCCATGCCCTGATACAAAGCGATTTTTGCAACACGCTGTAGCCGATGACAACCAATTTCATCCTCAGCGGGGCTGAGGAGTGAAGATTCTGGCGAAGAGCGAAAAGCGAACGGCGAAAAGCGAATCGTGGAGAGGCTGAGGAATGCAACCTCTGGCGAAAAGCGAAAAGCGACTCGCGAATAGCGACACTGGCTCACGCGTTCACCGGAGGCAGTACCGGGCCGGGATCTTGCGGAGGCAAATCCAGCGCTGGAGACGGGGTGGTTTCGACGATCTCCACGGGATGAGGAGTGGTGTCGATCACCGGCTCAGCGGGAACCATTTCGGCATGACGTTGATACCAGGTTGTGGCGCTGGCCAGTTGCCATAAGCGCGTTGCCAGTTGCGCGAAGACGATCAGCTCCAGTATGAGGAAGGTCAGCAGCGTCGCCGTTGGCGGAAGCTTCGACCAAATTACCAGCCCGATGGCCAGCGTCACCCACGCGACGAAGCTAATACAGACATAGATCCGGAACAGGCGGCGCAGGTCATGCCAGGTTATCCGCCACGACTTCCACAGATTGCGCCACATGCGGCGCTCGTTCTGCGCGACCGCCCGCACCTGCGCAATATCGAACCACAGCCGCACCCAGAGCGCGAGCAGCAGGAAAATCAGCATAGCTGCCCAGCCCAGGAAGATGCCGACCTGGTCAGCAATGGCCCGATCGCCAATCTTGTCTGCTGCCTTGGACAGCGCTTGATAGATCATCCCCACAATCACAAAGGGAATAATCGACAAAAGCATCAATCGCACGAAGCGCCAGAAGAATGCGCCCGAGGCGGCGAAGAAGTCGCCGGTGTTGAGCCGGCGATCCTGGCGATAAGTCTCCAAAATTCCGCCGGTGACAAAAAGGATGAAGACGAAGAACACGAAGGCGAAGATGTAGGAAGTGGTGCTGTAGCGCATGAGGCTCACATCGGGCAGCCGCAGTAATTCGACGAACATTCCCAGATCGAAGCCTTTGCTCAGCTTCTCTGCGGACAGACTGTGGTTCAAGGCGTGACTCAGGCGCAACAAGGCCGGAACGGTCCCCAGCCCGCCGCACACAAGATTGACCACGAATATCCACCACAACACACCTTGCTGCCGCCACAGGAGACTGTATCCGGCAGCCACAACGCCCTTTTGTTCGTCTGCCATCGTGCGCCTCCTCTAGGCCAACCAGCTCAACATCTGAGCCAGGAATTGGGTCAAGAACATCCAGTAGGTGGCAATCTTGTGCGCCGCTCCGTGCTGCGATTCGGTGACGTAGCTGTTGTTAAGGAAATCGCTGTCCAGTCTCACGCGATAGTCAGGATCGATTTGCACGGACTCAACCTGCGCTTTCTTGCGGTACACATATCGCACCCAGCGCTCTTTGCCGTCCCAGCGCTCATAGGTAGTCTCGCCATTATCGAACTTCACCACCGCTTCCACCGGGAAGATGAAGTCGCCTTTGCGGTGCAGGATGACTTGGGTTTCATACTCCGTCTCACCCTTCTTCTCTTTCAGGTTCTCGTCGAACCACTTTACCGGAGTAGAGTCGGCGCGCAGCACTTCGTAATCCAGCATCTGGGTTCCGTAGACCGCCTGGTTCCAGTACCAACTCAGGTCCTGGCCGGCAACTTCGTCGACCGTGTGCATGAAGTCTTCCGACGTGGGATGAGTGAATCGATAGCGCATGAAATAGGCGTGCAGCGCATTCCGCAAGGTCTGCTCGCCGATGATGGTCTCCAGCGAAAGCAGCATGCTCGCGGTCTTGCCGTAGCTGATCGCGCCGTAGCTGCCTATACTCATATCCCGGTAGCTGTGGCGGGAGATAGGATCGAAATCGGGCGCGCCGAGATACCCAAAACGCTGCTCCCCGCGCTCGCCCAACTGCGCGCCCAGCCAGTTGAGGATGCTGGCGTCCTCGCCATACATGCTGTCCAGCACCTTCACTTCGGTGTAGCTATTGATCCCCTCGTCCAGCCAGGCGTTCTCGAACTCATTGGTGGCCACCATCCCGTACCAGTATTGGTGGCCAAACTCGTGCTCGGTGACCAGATCGATAAAGTGGAAGCCCTTGGGAATGAACCAGCCGCTGTCGCCGGTGAAAAAGGTGGGATATTCCATTCCTCCCGCTTCGCCTGCGCCATGCGGGGGATCGACCACCGTGATCTGCGCATAGGGATACGGTCCGTACCATTGGTCAAAGCGCTTCATCGTCTCCTTGACGCAAAACATGTACGGCTGCCACTGGCGCTGGTGACTGTCATAGCTCAGCAGGCGAATGCGCACCTGTCCTACGCTGCCGTCGAAAGTATCGTTGATGACTTTGAAGTTGGGATCGGCGGTCCAGGCAAAGTCGTGGATATCCTCGGCGTGGAATCCGACGGTCTTGGTGCCGTTGCCGTTGTCCTGATCGGAAACCTGCACGCCGCTGGCGCCAACGACGTAGTCTTTGGGCAGAGTAATCTTCACATCGAAGGTGCCGAAGTCGGCAAAGAACTCGGTGAGGGCGTGAAATTGATGGCAATTCCACTGGCCGTGCCACCACAAGCCGACCTTGGGGAACCATTGTCCGGCCAGCAGAAAGGTGCGCTTATAGCCGGTGCGCGCGACCACCTGCGGGAACGTAGCCTTGAACTTGATCTTGAAGACGACGTCTTGACCGGGCGCGATCGGCCGCGGCAGCTTTACCTGGAAGACCGTCTTGTCGTCCGGATTGCCGTCGTCAGGCGAGATGAACTTCATCTGCCTGGTCAAATCGCCCATGCCGACGACCTCGAAGGAAGTCACTTCGTTGGCCCCATAGTCTTCCGGCTTCCATGTCGCCAGACTGCTGGTGCGGAAGCTGCCGTCGCGGTGCGCCTCGTGAATCCAGGTCGCCTTCGGCTGAAAGGCATTCAGATAGAGGTGAAAGGGAAAGGTGTCGAGCGGCTGGCCGGTGAGATTGTGATAGGTCAGCGTCTCGGTCGCCACGACGGTGTGCGTCGGCGGATCGTACTTGGCATCGATCTGGTAGGCCACGACGCGTTGCGACAGCGGTCCCGTGACCTCGGGCGCAAACGGACTCTGCGCGGCCGCCGCCGCCGACCACAGCAGCACTGTAAGGCACAAGCGCAACACTAACTGCCGCTTCATGGGCAACCTCCCAAGTTTCCGGACTGCAAACTCATACGCTCACGCGAGGTTCGAAGGAACCGTCCCCGCAAATACTAACGTATCGCTTCAATTCCGGCAGACAAGTGTACACTTTGCCCAGATTGCTGACTACTTTGGATGACGAGCGTGCCGGCTCAGGACGCCGCCGAAGCGCTCCTGCTACACTTCTCGGCAATGCGTGTTCTCGGCATCGATTGCGGCGGCGAACACACCGGCTACGGAGTCGTGGAGCAGGACGAGCAGGGCTGTCTTCATCATCTGTGCAGCGGCGCCATTCGACTTTCCCCGCGCGACGCCTTGGAGCTTCGCCTCAAGACGATCTGCGAAGGACTTGCAAAAATCATCGCCGCTTACTCGCCTCAGCAGGTCGCCATCGAAGACGTGTTTTACGCTGTCAACGTGAAGTCGGCGCTCAAGCTGGGACATGTTCGCGGTGTTGCCATGCTGGTGGCCGCGCAGGCCGGCCTTGCAGTTGTCGCCTACTCGCCGCTGTCCATCAAGTCGGCCGTTGTCGGCTACGGCAAGGCGGAGAAATCGCAAGTGCAGCTCATGGTGGCGCGCTTGCTGGATTTGCCCGCGCCGCCGCAGTCCGCCGATGCCGCCGACGCGCTGGCCATCGCCATCTGTCATCTGCACACCGCCGCCACATTGCAGCGTCAGCAAGCTGGCGCCGGCTGATAGAATTTCTCCTCAGAATGAGATGGTGGTTCCTCTCTCTGCTTTTCGTGCAGGCATTGCCGACGCCGGCGCAGCCGCCCGCTGCCGTTCCGGCTCCTGCTGTCCCAGCGCAGGCGTCTGTGCGCTTCAGCTTCGACTGGAACCAGGGCTTTCCCTGGCAGTCGTACTCCATCGCGGTTCAGCCCGACGGCAAGAGCCGCTTCGACGGAACTCCCCACGCCGATGAGACCAACGACACCGATCCTTACCAGCAGGACTTCACCATGTCAGAGGCGAATCGGCAAAAGATCTTCGACTTGGCGCAGAAGCTGAATTACTTCCAGGGCGATTTTGATTCCCACCTGAAGCACATCGCGCAGACCGGCAAGAAGACGTTGCAGTACCAGTCGCCGCAGCTTCAGGGCTCGACCACGTACAACTGGTCGCGGAATCCCGACGTTGAGGAGTTAACGCGCCTCTTCGAGGCAATTGCCATGACCATCGACTTTGGCCGCAAGCTGACCTTCCAGTATCGCTTCGACAAGCTGGGGATGGACCAGCGGCTGAAGGAGCTGGAAGATATGCAAGCCAGCCACGGCGTTGAGGAACTGGCGGTGATCGCGCCCATGCTGCGCAAAATCGCCGACGATCCCAACCTGATGAACATCAGCCGCGAAAGCGCGCAGCGGCTGCTGCGCAGCATCAATCAGCAATGACCCCAGGTTAGCGTCCAAAAGAAGGACGCGAACCTGGGGCACCGGGCACCGGGCACCGGGCACCGGGCACCGGGCACCGGGCACCGGGCGACAGATCGATCTCTTCTGTCGTAGCTTTGCCCGCTCACGAATGCACGCGACAATTCAGAACGGTCATCGAACCCCGCCCCGGCGAGAGCTATACTCTCAGCTTTCTTCGGGCAAACGCGAGGACGCCAATCGCACCGGTGCCGAACAGCAACAGACTGGAGGGTTCAGGGTTCGAGGTCCAGTTGGCCCCGGTGATGTTAATGGTGGCCCCGAGGGTACAGGCGTCGGTCCCGTTGCTCTGTACCTCTACCCAGCATCCCGCGTAGTCCGTCGGGCTGGCAGTATCATAGAAGACAGCGTAGTCCAGCACTGTGCCGTTTGAAAACGTGGCCTGGAAGGCAAAACCGCCGGAATCAAAATAACCCGGACTTGGCGGGTTGAAGAACTCGTTATCGGTCAGGTTGCCGAGGCTGTTCATGACACCCGCCGGCATGAGCATTAGGTCCGTCGAAGTACCCTCCCTAGGGTCGAAGTAATCTCCGCTGATCCCAGTTATTGGGTAAACCCCATTCGTCGGAGAACTAAGCGTAAAGAATCCATCGCCTATTTCGCCGTCAGCAGTTACAAAATAGAAAGGGTCTGTTGAATCTGTTGAACCAGCTACGGCTGGTGTGGATCCGACTCCAACCAACACGACGATTAGCGCCGCCATTAGCGCGAAGCGTGATACTCGTTTTGTCATATTGATCACCTTTCCTTTCTTGCGATTTCCTTCCTGAGCCCGAAAAAGGGCGTAAGCGTAGACTTTCACTTCCCGAGCTTCTCTTCTTGATGATCGAGGGTCAGACGAAGTTGGAGTCGATAAGGGGCTCGACAACTGGGGACGTTGAGCCGGCGACAGATCGATCTCTTCTGTCGTAGCTTTGCCCGCTCACGAGTGCACGCGATAACCGAGGAGCAGTTATCGAAGACCGAGGGCCCGTTTCAGGACAGGTGTAGGACGACGCCACCGCAGGTCAAGAAAATAATGGGAAATCTTTCCCATTTTCGTCTCCAGTTTCCCGAATTGGAACCGAACGTCACGCCGCTCACGCACCGCCTGGGAGAACTATCGCTTGACAATGCCTTCGCTCTTATCGAGGGCCACGCGCCAACCGTCCGTCGCGGCTCACACTCGTCTCGAGCGCAGTTTCCAGAAGATTCCAACTACCGCTGGCCCGAGCAAGAGCAGCGTTGAAGGCTCCGGGATCGTCGCCGGCACAACCTCATGACACCCGTTGGTACCAGTACATTCAGAAAACTCGCCTGGGAAGAAATCCACGTACCCGTTGTCATAACCAGAGGGATTAAGGCATCCGTAAGGACCAGTGCCCGTGTGGCAGTTAGCGTGCTGATCGCCAAGTTGACCCACCACCAGAAGGTCGGCGGAGGTGGGCGTCGAACTCCAATTTGCGCCAGTGTTGGTCAGTGTCACCTCATTTGTGAAGGGGTTGACGGGAGGGCCCCCGTTGATCGGCGCGAAGCTCGCCTCAAAGTACACATTGAGGGTGGACGTGAAGGTTCCGCCGTACGTCGTCCCCATAATCGTAATCTGCCCTAAGGATTGGTCAGCCGGATTGAGCCCTATAAACATGTTATACAAATAGCCGCCGATATCCACCGGTGCTGTGCTCTCCAGGGATAGCGCTTCAAGCTGGATCTCAACTGGACCACCGTTAATTTGGGCGTTTCCCATGCGTTCCACCTCTGTGTCGGTGTTCCCCGGCCCCATCGGCACCCCCAAGAAATCCACGAAGCCGAGTCCGTCCATTCCGCCGAAGTTGAAGTAAGTGCCGCTTTGACCGCTTCCCGGTATCGTTTGGAAATAGTCAGTACCCAGTGCAACATAGTCCTGGGCGGCAGCAGTTGCCAATGACGCCAGCAGCACTAGAACAACGAGCAAACAAAACCGCATACGGTGAGTGAACGTCATACGATCCTCCATTCGACCGGTTCGCAATGATCAGCCCGCCGACCCGGGCTCGGCTTACCAACGCACGCGATAACCCAGAAGGGTTATCGAAAGGTGGACTTTTCTCCACGCAGATGAGTTTTCGGTTAGAGAAATAGCCACCAACGACGAGGAACCCCGGCAACTCGAAGGGGCGTTGCCAAGCCTGAAAGGCAGAACAGCAGAATTCCAGTGATGCAGTAAAGCGACCTAGGGCTTTGCAATTCTATCGCCGCGCTATGATGTTAAAAACAGAGAACTGCTTATTCACACAACTGCAATAACCTGCAGAAAAGTGCGGGTCGCTTTCCCTCAAAAGCGGCAACTTTTTCCTGAAACGGCTCTTGATTCCTGTTTTAGGAACGCGATTGCTGAAAGGGACAACGTGGCTCAGGAATCTTCGCGGGAGGTGCACGTCACTCTGGCAGCCCACTCCGATCATCTCTGGGGACATCGCGGAGCTCATCTCCACGCTGTGAGGCCGCCACTAAATTTTCGCAAACAGACATCGAAATTGGTGTTTAATATGCTTAGACAGAGAAGGCCTCGACGAGGCTCATCCAACCATCCCCCGCCGACACCATCTCTCAGGTTCGGAAAGCACGGCCCAGGAGTATGAACATGACAAGGCACATCGTTTCCGCATTGTCTGCCGTTGCCGCATTCGTTTTGGTCGCGGGCTCGCTCGGAGCCCTCGCCGACTCGCACGTCAGGATCGTTCGCCTCAGCTCGGTTGAAGGGCAAGTCCAGATGGACCGCGCCACCGGCGCGGGGCTGGAGCGCGCCATCTTGAACACGCCGGTCGTCGAAGGGACGCGGCTGGTCACCGGCAGCGATGGCCTCGCCGAGATCGAGTTCGAAAATCAGAGCGCGCTGCGCCTGACGGGAGATTCCGAAGTAAAGTTCTCGCAGCTCTTGATGAATGACGCCGGCGCCAAGGTCAACCAAATACAAGTGGTCAAGGGCCTGGTTTATCTCGATGCCGCTTCCAGGGGTGACGACACCTATCGCCTCATAGTCGGCAATAGTAGTTTTCTGGTGCGCCGCGACACCGGGATGCGGCTGAGCGCCACCCCGAATCAGATTCAGGTTGCCGTCTTCAAGGGCGAGGTCCAGCTTGAGAGCCAGCCGCAGCCAGTGACCGTTGGGAGGAAAGAAACTCTGACTCTCGCCGGCAACAGCGGCGCAAGCTACACCGTCGCCAAGGGCGTTGAGCCGGCGCGCTTCGACGCGTGGAACAAGGAGCGCGAAGCCTACAGCAGCACCTACGCTGAAAACCAAGGCTATGGCGGCCCCAGTCGCGCCTACGGCCTGCAAGATCTCAACTACTACGGCAACTTTTTCTACGCCGGCGGCTATGGATACGTTTGGCAACCTTTTGGCTTTGCCAACGCAATGATGGGCTGGGATCCCTACAGCAACGGAGCCTGGATGTTCTATCCCGGCATGGGCTATGCGTGGGCCTCGGCTTATCCGTGGGGCTGGTTGCCATACCACTATGGCTCCTGGGCTTTCATTAATGGCGCCGGATGGGCGTGGTTGCCGGGCGGCAATTATGGCGGCCAATGGTACGCGTCCAACTTCCTCAGCGTTCCTCGCGTCACCAGAGCGCCCGCAAGCTGGACGGCAGCTACTCCTCCCGCTGCCACGGCGGCAACGAATTTCGCCCGGCCCACGGTGCTGGTGGGCAAGGCTGGCGCCCCTCTCACTATTCCGGGAGGACGGATTCCGCCAAACTTTGCCAGCCTGGTTCCGGGGCGGACGGTCGGATCGACCGCGACCGCTCAGAGCTTTGCCAAGTCGAATGCGGGGAACGCGATGGCGCACCGGAATGTGTTCACTGCGACTGACGGTGGATTGAGCGCAGCCCCCCATGGCTCGCCGGCCCACGTGTTTGCTCCGCCTGCGGCCAGGTCGGTTGCCGTCGGCGCCCCTGAACCCGGTATCTCGTACGGTGGCGCTAGCTCAGGAGCGGGCGTTCTTGGGCACGCCTCGACGACCAGCGGCACCACTGCCCCGGCGGCTCACGCCTCGTCCGGCGCGGCGCAGAAGTAAGGGAGTGAAGTGAAGAAAGAAAAGGACGGCCACAAGGCCACTTCTCGAAAAGCGCGAGAAGTGGCCCACCCCCCTTTTCTTCTCGGTCCACACTTAGCGACCTGTGTTACACTTGCCCGCCGCAGATGTTGGCCACCCGCCCCAATACGGCTGCTCCCCTTTTTGTCTTAATTTCTGTCGTAGAAATCCTTTCCCAGAAAAACCACACTGAGTTGATAGAAGGGTCTCAGCGTAATTTTTCTAGCACCGACAACAGCCTTGACTAGCACTTTTGCGGGCGGACTAGCGGTTCGAACTTCTGCCGTTATTTCGTCTCCAGGCTTTAGCAAGTCACCACCGCCAGTGGATTGTCCGCGACGAATTATGGAATTACCTGTTATGGACACGACCAGCGTTTTAATCTCGGTTGCACCAACTTTCCACTGAATAGTGAGACTCGACTTGGTAGCGTTTTGAACCGTTCCAACCACGTAGATGACTCCAACATTATGAGCGATGTCGATGCCCCCTCCTGCACCTGCCCTTTGGATGATTCCAGCGCCCGTGATCTCGACCTCCTGGTTGCTAATGTCGCCGACTTTCTTGGTGAGGTAAAAGAGACCGGGGCTTCCGTCAGAACGGGTTGTGTCCAGAACCGTGCCACCTTTCGTGACATTTCCGATTGCTTGCCATTGCTCTGTTATCTCTTTCGTCCCATCGGTTGCCGAGAAGTTGTGGTCATGCATCACGGTCTGCGCGAAGGCGCTGTTCGTCGAGCCGATCATGAACGTCGCCAAAGCAAGCGCCGCAAGTGTCTTTTCCATTCCCAAGTCCTCCGATCGAAATGCACTTTAGCACGAATCTCCCTTTTGACTTCAAAGACGGCGGTAATAGTACGCCCACCTCGGGCGGGTGGGCCACATCAACGTGGGAAAGTAATAACGCGGGTTTCTCTCTGAGCGTCGACCGAATTTAATCTGTGGGTGCGCCACTTCTCACGCTTTTTGAGAAGTGGCCTTGTGGCCGTCCTTTTGTCCTGTCGGGTCAACTCTAGTCAATGGCGGGCGTCAGGCCATGGCGATCGCCCTTCAGGATGCGAGGCGCTAATGTCTGGCGCGCCCGCTCTTCCTGATGGCAATTCCAGCACAGGGGCCGCATGTGCTGTAGGGCCGTCTGCAGCTCTTCCAGAAACATGTGCCGCAACTCGAACAGCTTCTGCTGCTCATTGAGCACAGCCAGGCGGCTGCGTCGCCAATCGGAAGGTGACAGCGCGCGCGTGCAAATGGCGCAGCTCTTGCCCTCGTACCATTTCGTCAGCAGGCGTTCGACATTCTCCGGCGAAGGTTCGATCTCCGCCAGGCACTCCTGTCCGCAATCGCCTTTCTCCGGCCAACGCGAGCACGATTGCAGCCGCCAGTGCTCCTGGCCGCGCAGTGCCGTCCAGAAGGCGAACCGGTTGTCGACCTCAACATCAACTGGCTGCCCGGAATCGGGACAGGTGACCGACTGGCGGCCGCGGTTCTGGTAGTAATTCTGCAAGCTGAGCGCGATCGGAAGCCCGGTCACGAGTAACGCGCCAATGAGAAAAAGGGGGATAAGGAAAAGCGCAAAGGTCAACATAAAGCACCTGCGGCCGCTGCGGCAGCCTTGATGCGTTTGTACCGCCGTGGTCACAGGGATTCAGTGATGCAGCGCACAGCAGGGTGTGACGTGGTGGAAGCACCGGGCTTCAGCCCGGCGAAAAACGGACGCTTTCAAAAGTGGCTTCAGCCACGGTGGACCGGGGCTAAAGCCCTGTCTTGTAGATACGCGTTTTCGGCACGGGTGAACAGGCCGCCGAAAAAGTCGAAACAGCAGATCCCTCGCGGCCTGAAGGCCGCTCGTGATGACAAAAAATAAAGGGGCTTATCGGCACGACTGAAGTGTCTGCGTGAGAACCGTGTCGCCGCTCCGCGGCTCGGCTCAATTTCCCACTCCACCCGGCGCTTACGCGCCGGGCTAACTTCATGCCGCCGCTGCGCGGCTTAATTAGCGCCGATCTC
>JBEKQY010000081.1:0-14721 GCA_049519235.1 Candidatus Korobacteraceae bacterium
ATGTCCTGAAGTCGGCCAATGTCGGCGAGCATAAGGGCGAGGTGGATGCTGAGACCACTCCATTGCGCGATCCTGAACACTACCTGTACGACTTCAATCTGCCCGACGTGACCGAGGTCTGGCGCCGCGGCAGTGTCATCGCTTCCTGGCTGCTGGACCTGACGGCAGCGGCGCTGCTCGAAGATCCACAGCTTGCGAAATTTGCCGGATGCGTCTCCGATTCCGGCGAAGGGCGATGGACCATCAAGGCCGGCATTGACGAAGGCGTGCCGACACCGGTGCTGACCACTGCGCTGTACGAGCGCTTCAGCTCGCGCGGCCTGGCCGACTTTGCCGACAAGCTTCTGTCGGCGATGCGCTACGAATTCGGCGGACACCTCGAGAAGACGCCAGGAAAGTAGGCGCGACTGTGCATCGATGCTAGTGCGCGGGTATCTCTATCGCCGGCACGCGGGTAGAGCGGGCCTTTACGCTGATGGTTTGAAGGGGCGCACCTTTAGGTGCGCCGTAACAAGCTTCTATTTTTTGTCCCGAGGCGGCTTCAGCCGCCGAGGGACCTGCTTTTATCGCTGGCTAGAGCTGGGTCGAAAGGACATTGGGCTTGCTCTCGGCGCAGCTTCAGCTGCGCCTCTTCAATTTGGGAGACACGATGAACGTCGAAATCCTCCCTGATGGCCATTCGCTGGCAAAAAGGGCGGCAGCGATCATAGCAGCCGATGCGTGTGCGGCGATTGCTGCGCGCCGACGCTTCGTTATGGCTGTCAGCGGAGGCAGGACTCCGTGGCTGATGCTGGCCGACCTGGCCAGCGAAGACGTGCCCTGGACCAACGTGCATGTCTTCCAGATCGACGAGCGCATTGCGCCCGCCGGCAATCCGGATCGCAATCTCATGCATCTGCGCGCCAGCCTGCTGGAACATGCTCCAATCCCGCCGGAACAGATCTATGCCATGCCGGTAGAGTTGTCCGACCTGAACGCTGCGGCGAAACAATACGCGCACACGCTGGAAGGAGTCGCCGGCAAGCCGCCCGTGCTCGATCTCGCCCATCTTGGCCTCGGCCCCGACGGCCACTGCGCGTCGCTCATCCCCAATGATCCCGTGCTCAACGTCACCGATGCCGACGTCGCCATCACCGGCGTATACCAAGGCCGGCGCCGCATGACGTTGACCTATCCAGCTATCAATCGCGCCCGCCGCATTCTTTGGCTGGTGAGCGGCAAGGACAAAGCTCCTGTGTTCCCACGCCTGCGCGCCGCCGACCATTCTATTCCAGCCGGGCGCGTTAGCCAGACCCAGGCGGTGTTGCTCGCCGATCGCGCAGCCGCCGGGCAATAGCTCAGCGGCATCGCTAACGTAATGGCTTGATTGCGTCAACAGTCCCACTGTCTTAAGCTGGCCTTCATGGTTCGACGCCGATGTCTTCTCGTGTTATTCCTCTGCGCGGTTGTCGCCTGTGCGGCCGCGAAGCCGCCCATCTCAGGCCCTGCTGATAGCTATCAGGTCGTTCACGTATATCCTCACGATCCCAAGGCCTTCACCCAAGGATTGCTTTATGTTGATGGTCACTTGTATGAAAGCACGGGCCTCTATGGCAGGTCATCGATACGGATGGTGGACCTTTTCACGGGACGGGTTCTTCAGAAATACGATCTGCCCGCGGAGTACTTTGGCGAAGGGCTCACGGATTGGGGCAGCACTTTGGTTCAGTTGACGTGGAAGGCGCAAAAAGGCTTCGTCTACGATCGCTTCAGCTTCTCTTTTCTGCGAACGTTCCAGTACCCTGGCGAGGGATGGGGCCTCACTCACGATGACACGAACCTGATTATGAGCGACGGCAGTTCGTATCTCCGCTTTCTGGATCCCAAATCCCTTCGCGAGATCAGGCGCATCCATGTCACCGACAAAGCAGGCCGTGGAATCGAGAATCTTAACGAACTCGAATACGTTCATGGGGAGATCTACGCCAATATTTGGCAGAGCGACACGATCGTCCGCATCTCTCCACGCACCGGCAAGGTCCTCGGATGGATCGATTTGAGCGGAATCATCGATAAGCGTTCTCTGGAGAGCTCTGATGCGGTTCTGAACGGCATCGCTTATGACTCGAAGGAAGACCGGCTTTTTGTCACCGGGAAGCTGTGGCCAAAGTTGTTCGAGATCCGGGTCCAACCCCATCGCTAGGTTTGAGAGATTTGACGCCACTTGCCACGTGTGCATTGACCGACGAATACACATGGATATAAACTTTATACACATCAGAAGAGGACCATTGTGCGAACCAATATCGACATCGATGACGCTTTGATGCGCGAAGCCATGCGCCGCAGTGGCGCTGCGACCAAGAAAGCGGCAGTGGAAGAAGCCCTTCGGTTATTAGTGCAGACGCGCTCCCAGATCGCGATTCGCAAATTGCGAGGCAAAGTTCGCTGGGAAGGCGATCTGAATCAATCGCGCCTAGGAAGAAATTCCGACTAGCTTTAGTAATCATGGTTATCGTCGATACAACAGTATGGATCGATTATTTAGGCGGCACGGCAAGTATGCAGGCCTCGTGGCTTGATCGAGAGGCCGGGCGGCAGCGGCTTGGCCTGACTGACCTCATCCTTTGCGAAATATTACAGGGTATTCGGAGTGACGCTGCGTTTGCGAATGTGCGCCGCACTCTTGAGAATTTTCAAGTCTTCGAGACTGGCGGAGCCGATCTCGCAGTGGCTGCCGCAGAAAATTATCGCCGGTTGCGCCAACGTGGTTTCACGGTGCGTAAGACGATTGATTGTCTGGTTGCAACCTTCTGTTTGGAAACAGGACACTCGCTTCTTCATCGCGACCGCGATTTCGATCCGTTTGAACAATGCCTCGGGTTGCAGGTTGTGCGCCCCTAGCTCCAACGCGCGCTTCACCATATGGCCCGTATTACTCCCCAGTACGCCGATAATGTCTCTCCGAGCGGCGCTTTTCGCGCGCCGAACAATGCAGCCACCGAGCGCAGCAGCATGCCCTTGATGATCGCCAATCGCAGAATGACGACTTGCACCGTAGAGAAATGCTTGCGCGCGTAGCGCAGCATGTTCGCGTACCAGAAGACCTGTTGGTCGCGAAATGGGAGTTGTCCCACACTGTGGGCGCCGCTGTGGCGGAACCGAGCATCCGGGCAGTAGAAGATCCGGAAGCCGTGATCGAGCAGGCGCTTGCACAGATCAACGTCCTCAAACCAGACGGGATAGAACTGCTCGTCAAAGCCGCTAACGCTGTCCCACGCTGTACGGGTGACAGCCAGGCAGGCTCCCGCGGGCTGCTCGACTTCCTGCTGCTGCGCGTAGTCGGCATCGAGATAGCGATAGCGCCGATTTACCGGATTCCTCGGCCACAACTGATTTACCAGCAGCACCTCGCAAAGCAGTGCCGCAAGCGTCGGTACTCTGCGAAAGCTGAAGCCGCGAGCGAGTTGGCCGTCGCTTTCGAGTAGCGCACCACCGACGGCTCCCGCCTGGGTTGTTTCCAGACATCGCAGCAATGCGGCTACGGCTCCGGGTTCCGCGATGGCGTCGGGATTGAGCATCAGCAAAACATCGCCAGCGGCCTCGCGCGCTCCCTGGTTGACCGCGGCGCCGAAGCCAAGATTCGCCTCGTTCGCGATCAGGCGAAGCGGATTCCAGGCACCGAATTCCTCGACGCGCTGCACCGTGTCGTCAGCCGAGGCGTTATCGATGACCACGATCTCGCAATCCTCGCGACCCAGCGCCTCCAGGCATGGACTGATGGTCGCACCGGAGTTGTGCGTCACGATAATGGCCGAGCAGCGCATAGTTTTCAAGGAAGCACGCATTATAATGTGCGGTGGTTGGGGATTAGGGATTAGGGATTAGGCGTTAGGGACCTGAAACCAGAAACCGGGGAATTGGAGTTCAGACTAACCCCGAACTCCTAATCCCTAGCCCCTAGCCCCTGGATTGCGGCATTAAAATCCATTCACTCCATAACGATGAAGCCAATTCATGCGATTGCAGATCGCCCCGTAGCCGAGAACAGGAACTTGCAAATCATCGAAACATCGCTTCCCGGAGTATTGCTAATCCAGCCGCGGGTGTTCGAAGATCCGCGCGGCTTTTTCATGGAGACTTACCGGCAGAACGTGCTCGCTGAGGCGGGAATTCGCGAGACGTTTGTGCAGGACAATCATTCCCATTCCTCGCGCGGGGTGCTGCGTGGGCTGCATTATCAGCTCCGCAATCCGCAGGCCAAGCTGTGCCGTGTGGTCCAGGGTGAGGTCCTTGATATCGCCGTGGACGTCCGGCTGGGCTCCCCAACTTTCGGCAAGTGGATGGGCGTAGTGCTCTCCGGCGAGAATCAGTCGCAGCTGTACATTCCCAAGGGATTCGCGCACGGCTTCGTAGTGCGATCGGAGAACGCCGACTTTCTCTACAAGTGCAGCGACTATTTCGATGCCGGCGACGATCGCGGCGTGCTGTGGAACGATCCTGAGATCGGCATTGACTGGGGCACGCCGTCGCCGATCATCTCCGACAAAGACCGGCGGTATCTTCCGCTGGCGCAGATCCCGCCGGAGCAGTTGCCGAGGTACCAGCCATGAACCTGCGACTGCTCATAACGGGTGCGAACGGCCAGGTCGGATGGCACCTCCAGCGCACGCTTGCTCCTATGGGCGAAGTGCTGGCGATCGACATTGAGCAAGTGGACTTGACTGACTTGAATGCCGTCGCCCGCACAGTTCGCGAGTTCGCACCTGACATCGTCGTGAACGCCGCCGCTTATACCGCCGTAGACAAGGCCGAGAGCGAGCCCGAACTGGCGCGCGCCATCAACGTAGGCGCTCCAGCGAAAATCGCCGAGGAGTGCGCGCGCAACGGTGCGCTGCTGGTCCACTACTCAACCGATTACGTGAATGACGGCAATAAGTCGGCCCCTTACGAAGAGGCCGATGCCACCGGGCCTCTGAGCGTCTACGGCCAGACCAAACTCGCGGGCGACCAGGCGATCATGGCCAGCGGCTGTGCGCACATTATTCTGCGCACTAGCTGGGTTTATGACATCCGCGGCAAGAACTTCCTGCGTACAGTGCTTCGTCTGGCGCGCGAAAAGGAAGAATTGCGGATGGTCGGCGACCAATACGGTGCACCGACGTGGGCACGAGGCCTGGCCGAATCCACGACCATCGTTCTCGCCAGGTCGCTTGAGCGTAAGAGCACAACAAAATCTTGGCAGAGCGGTCTTTTTCATCTCACGGCGGCGGGTCGAACGTCATGGGCGGGGTTTGCCCGAGCGATCCTCGAAGACTACGAAGAGCTGATCGACTGGCCTGCCGAAACCGGCGAGTTTGGCGGCCCACTCAAGGCTAAGCGGGTCGTCGAAATTACCAGCGAGCAATATCAAACCCCGGCGCGCCGCCCGCGCAATTCCGTACTCTCCAACGCGCGAATACAGGCCCAATTTGGTATTGCGCTGCCGGATTGGCGAACCCAACTTCGGCTTGCCTTGCAGGATGCGATTCGCTGATAATCGGAGTTACCAGTTGATGAACAGTTCATCCCCTTGCGCTGCGGCAGCGCACCTCCGCCAGGCTTCCGGGCGGAACCTGTAGCTCGCACTGTTCACTACCAATGAACGGAGACCTATGAAGGGCATAGTCCTGGCGGGCGGTATTGGTTCGCGCCTCTATCCGCTGACCCGCGTCACCAACAAGCACCTCCTCCCGGTGTACGACAAACCGATGATCTTTTACCCGCTTCAGATCCTGGTCGACGCTGGCATTCGCGACATCCTGATCGTCACCGGCGGCCACAACGCCGGCGACTTTCTGCGCCTCCTACAGAATGGCAAAGAGTTCGGGCTGCAGCAGCTTAGCTTCGCCTATCAGGAGGGTGAGGCCGGCATCGCCGACGCCCTGCGCCTGGCCGAGCCGTGGGCCAAAGGCGACAAGATTTGCGTGGTGCTCGGCGACAACATTATTGAAGGCGACATTCGCGATACCGCAATGAAGTTCGAGCGGCTGGAAAAGGGCGCGATGGTGATGCTGAAGGAAGTCACCGATCCCGAGCGCTTCGGCGTGCCTGTGTTCGAGAACGGCCGGATCATTCGCATTGAGGAAAAACCGACAGAGCCGCTCTCGTCCTACGCCGTGATTGGCGTCTATTTCTACGATGAAACCGTCTTCGACCGCATCCGCAGGTTGAAACCGTCGGGACGCGGCGAGTACGAGATCACCGACGTGAACAACAGCTACATCGAGGAAGGCTCGTTGCACCACGGCATGTTGAATGGCTGGTGGACGGATGCCGGCACCTTTGAATCGCTGTGGCACGCCAGCAATATGGTCCGCGAAAAGGTCCTGCGTAACGCGAACGCCGAAGAAGCTGTTCAGGTGCGTGGCGCATGAGACTACTGGTCACGGGCGGCGCTGGATTCATTGGCTCAAACTTTGTTCATCACATGCTGGCCAAGCACCCCGAGTGGAAGCTTGTGGTGCTTGACAAGCTGACCTACGCGGGCAATCTCAAGAATCTGGAGCCCGAACTGGGCGAGGGCCGCTGCGAGTTTGTACAGATGGACATCTGCGATCGCGGTGTGCTCGACCAGGTCCGTGGCTGCGATGCGGTGATTCACTTTGCTGCCGAGAGCCACGTGGACCGCAGCATCGAGGATGCCTCGGCCTTCGTCCGCACCAACGTCGAGGGTACCTACAACATGCTGCAAGCGTGCCGCAAGGCGGGTGTGCCGCGCTTTGTACACGTCAGCACCGACGAAGTTTACGGCAGCCTCGGCGAGGAAGGACATTTCTTCGAAGACACGCCGTTAAGGCCAAACAGTCCCTACTCAGCCACCAAAGCGGCTTCCGACTTGGCGGTTCTTGCCTATGTCCACACCCACAAGTTTCCCGGGCTCATCACGCGCTGCTCCAACAATTACGGGCCTTACCAGTTTCCTGAGAAGTTCATTCCGCTGTTGCTCGCGCAGGCGATGGCAGGCCAGCGGCTCCCTGTCTATGGCAAGGGCACCAATGTTCGCGACTGGATTCACGTCAGCGATCATTGCAGCGCGCTCGATACGGTCTTGCAGCATGGCCGTGAGGGCGAGGTATACAACATCGGCGGCGGCTGCGAGATGCAGAACCTCGACGTGGCTAAGCTGATCCTCAAGGCTCTGGGGCGCTCCGAAGATTTGATTCAGTTCGTCACCGATCGGCCAGGCCATGATCTGCGCTACGCCATCAATTGCGAAAAGCTTGGCCGCGAACTGGGATGGCAGCCCCAGGTGCAGTTTGACGAGGGTCTGGCGGACACGATCTCGTGGTATCGCGACAATCAGCAGTGGCTGGACGATGTGCGCAGCGGCCAGTATCGCGACTACTTCCAGAAGCACTATGTGCAGCGCGAGAAGACCTTCGCGCAACAGGGATCATAACCACAGAGGAGACGAAGCCCGCTAGAGCAACTCTCCCGCGGCTATGCGCTGCACCAGCACACGGTCGGCATCGAGAAAGTCCAGCGCCGGCAGTTCGCGGCGATTCACCCAGCGGATCTCGCGGAAGATGCGGTTTTGCATCTCGCCTTCGTACCGCTCCACCAGGAAGAAATGCAGCTCCACGGCGTTGCCGTTTTGATAATGGTGTTGCATTTGCACAATTTTTGATCCCACCTCCGCGCGCACACCCAGCTCTTCTTCCAGCTCGCGTCGCAGCGCCTGCGGCGGCTCTTCTCCAGCTTCGATCTTGCCGCCCGGAAACTCCCATTTCAGCGCCAGCGCCTGATACTCCGTCCGCTGGCAGCAGAGAATCTCGTCGCCGCTTACTATCAGCGCCGCCACCACTTGCTTGATCATTCCGCTTGCTCCGCTGGACGGCAGAAGAAGCCGGTCATGTCGTCTTCTCCAAGTAACTGCCAACCAGGCTGGCGCAATGCTCCACCAACTTGCGGTCGTCATCATTGAAGGCCGCTGGAGTATGACTGTCGACATCAAGCTCGCCGACCACCTTGCCCTTCACCAAGACAGGGGCAACGATTTCCGACCTGGTTTCGACTGAGCAGGCCAGATAGCGCGGATCGGACTTGACGTCATCGACTACCACAGTCTGCCCTGACGAAGCCGCCGCTCCGCAGATGCCCTGATTCAGCGCAATCCGCTTGTGCTGCGTCACCGCGCCGACGTAAGGTCCGAGCACCAGAACAGGATCTTCACCGAGGCCGCCCTTTTCGATCATGTAAAAACCAACCCAGTCGAAGTGGCGCAGCCGTTCCTGTAGGCGACCGACGATGAGACTCATCAGGTCCTCGGCGCTTGGCGCGGCTTCGGCCAGCGTGCTGAGTTCCTCGGCAAGCTGCTGCTGACTCGTAGACATGCGCCTCCTTTTCTACCATAGGTCCGGCAGCTACAGTAGGCTCGCCGCACCAAGACTCTCGGCCCTTGGCTCTTAGCTCTTGGCTCTTAGCAAACCGAGGATTTCCGACAATCGATCTTGCTAAGAGCTAAAGGCTAAGTGCTAACTCGATCTGCCGGATTCCCGTCGGCCGCTCGAACCGCTCGGGATGAAGCGCCCAAGCGACCGCGTTTAATCCGCCAAGCAGGGTGCTTGCCGGTGTGGTAAGCAACTCGTCACTGATGCAGAAGACACGCTGGCTTCGCACCGCCGGAACGTCTCGCCACCGGCGCTGCTCGACGATCTTCTCCAGCGGAACGCGATCTCCTGCGCCGCACCATGCCGCCAGGATCACGTCGGGCTGCGCGGCGGCAATTTCCTCGGCGGTCGTACTCTTGCCCGGAACACCGATGAACTCGCCGCCTGCGGCCTTCACCAGTTCGGCTACCCATGGCTCCGAAACGATAATCGGGTTCCCCCACTCCTCGCAGAAAACTTTCGGCCTGCACCCTCCAGCCGCACGCTCTTGCACTTCTGCAATGCAACTCTGCATTCTGGCGATAACCGCTTCGCCGCACTCCGCCGCTCCCATAATTCCGGCGATGGCCGCGATGTCGGTGTAGATGTCGGCCAGCGTTCGTGGAGCGAGGCCGAGAAAACGCACTCCGGCCTTCAGGATCTCGGAGACAGCTTCAATCTGATAAGGCACTGAGGCCAGCACCAGGTCAGGCCGCGCAGCCAGAATTTGCCTGGCCTGGGCGGACCATGAATCAGCGACAATCAGGCACGGGCCGTTGGCGACTTCGGGACACAAGTCGACGCAGTGCTTGGTGCAGGCGACAATCCGCTCCAGCAGGCCCAAGTCACCTAAAGTCACGGTCGCGCTCGGTTGCAGAGAGACAATTCGTCCCGGCGTATGGTTCGTGGCGTTCAAGGCAGTTCAATTATACGGAGCATTCAACGGCAGGGGAGGCTGTATCGCGGTAACCTGATCACGGCACATTTCTCTTATGTACTCTGCCGAACTTCTCGATCACTTCGAGCATCCCCGCAATTCCGGCGAACTGCCCGATGCCAGCGCGCAGGTACGGGTTGAGAATCCCGCTTGCGGCGACATTCTGGAGCTGGCGGTAAAGATGACTACGGGCTGCCTTGCCGAAATTCGCTTCCGCGCCAAGGGCTGCGTGCCGGCGTTGGCCTGCGCCTCGGCGGTAACCGAGTTGGCGAAGGGGAAGTCAGTTGCGGAGGCCCGCGCTATCGACAGAGCGGACGTTATTCGCGCGGTTGGCAGTCTGCCGCCAGCTTCGGGGCACGCAGCACAGCTGGCAGTCGACGCGCTGCGAGCCGTTCTCAAAACCGCAACATGAAGCCCGTATCTCCTCCGCAACCTGCACGCTGAATCCTCGACGAAGCTGGTCCTCACCGGACCGAAGCAGCTATGTCCATCTTGGACCCAAAATTAACAACACCTCTTTGCCAATTGGGTGCATCCTAAGCAGAGAAAAGCTTTTATACTTGCGTTCCAGCCGCAAAGCTGGTTAGGATAGAAACGTCCTCCAAATCGCCGCACTTCCGTGCAGGCGTTCCTCGCGCCCAATTTCCGAGCGCCAGACGGACGTAACTGAATCGATTTCAGCGAAGTATCCAACCGCAGCCACGCCAGCGAGTGATAAGTACGCTACTGCGCGGAACAGCGGTTTATGAATGTGGGCTCCCGCTACCTGCGGGCCAAACATAAGAGAGAAGCATGAATCAAGGATCGAATCCTCCTTCCGGAAATCCCGGAGGGAAGGGACGCAGACGGCGGCGCGGCCGCCGTGGACCCGTCTCGCACGGGGCAACCCCACAACAGCCTGGACAACATCGCCATGGGGCGGGCAAGAATCGTCCCCCGGGGCGCAAGTCCGGGCCACGGTCCGCCGGCCAGAACGCGCTTGCCGGCGGCATCTACACCGCGCCTATGGACCACAGTTATCGCGCGCTCCAGGGCAATAACAACGGCAACGCGCGCAGGCCCACCCGCGGCCGCATGGGCCAGCCGGGCAGGCAATTTGCTCCACCCGAGCCCGAACCTCTGCCTGTGACTTCCGAGGCCGCGCCCACCCGCATCTTCGCCTTCGTTGACGATCTTTTCTTCCTGGCGAAGATCCAGGAGACGGCGCGTAAGATGAACGTGAAGGTCGAGTTCGTCAAAACCGAGAAGGACCTCCAGGAGAAGATGGGGCAGAACGGGGATGACAAGCCGTCCCTCATCATCTTCGACCTGAACAACGCCGGGGCAAAACCGCTCACCATCATTCCCAAGCTCAAGTCGAAGCTGAAAAAGGCGACCAACATTATCGGCTTTGTCTCCCACGTGCAGGGTGACCTGAAGATGAAGGCACACGAGGCGGGCTGCGACATGGTCTTGCCGCGCTCCGCATTCTCGCAAAATCTGGCGCAATTGCTGCGCCGGCACGGCGCTCCCGAAGAAGCGCCGGAGCAGAGCCAGCAGCCCGGACCACCGCCAGCGCCTTAAGTTGTCCAGAGTTGGATAGTTCCCCGGCTGTGAGGTCGCCAGACTTCAATTCGGGCGAATCTGGATTACGTACGGAATGGCCTGTTCAAAACAGTCATCTGTTTTCGCCGGAATTGCGCGTGTGGGGTGTAAAGTATGGGTGTGCAAACAGTGATTCGATAATGGTTGCGTTCAAGTGAGGTCGATATGGCCAACCCGGCAAAACGTTCAGCATTGATTTTCGGCAGCAGCCTGAGGGTTCCAGTTTTCGCACTGGCGCTTTGTGCGCTAGTGATGATTGCAATGCAGCCGGCACAGGCGCAGACGTTTATGGTACTTCATACCTTTACCGGCGGAGGCGATGGCGGAGAGCCCCGCGCTGGGTTGACGATGGACCGGGCGGGCAACTTTTACGGAACGACCTACGCCGGTGGGCACACCGGAGGCGCATGCGGGGCCGGCGGATGCGGCACGGTCTTCAAGCTCAGCCACCAGGGCACTGGGTGGGTTCTATTCCCACTCTATACATTCCTGGGAAACGATGCCAACGATGGGGCTGCCCCATGGGGAAGAGTAATCTTCGGTCCCGACGGCAACTTGTATGGTACGACCACAGCGGGCGGTGGCCTCGGTTGCGGCGGCACCTCTCCCGGTTGCGGCACGGTTTACAAACTACAGCCCCCAGCCAGCGCTTGCCATACCAGCCTTTGTCCTTGGACTGAAACGGTCATCCACCGCTTCAGTCAATTGGGAGGAGTCAGCGCCGGGGCTTACCCTGTAGGTGAGGTTGTCTTCGACCAGTCAGGTAATCTCTATGGCACGACCAACGGCGGCGGTACGAGGGGGGCCGGTACCGTTTATGAACTAACTCCGTCCAATGGGACCTGGGCGGCACAGGTTCTTCACAGTTTTGACTATTCTGATGGCGAAAATCCATATGACGGTTTGACCTTCGATGCACAAGGCAATCTGTACGGCACTGCCAGTGCCGCTGCCTTTCAGTTGGCGCATTCTGGCTCGGGCTGGGTAGAGAATGTCTTGTATAGTTTTCAAACGATTGTGTCCTATGCGGGAGTGATCTTCGACTCCTCAGGCAATCTGTACGGCGGGACAACGTGGGACTCCGGCTACACGGGCGGCGCTGCCTACGAACTGAGTCCCTCTGGCTCGGGTTGGATCGAGAACACCCTTTACAGCTTTCCTTCCGACGGGAACGGGGGAGTGGGTCCGGCCGCCAGCCTGGTGTTCGACGCGGCGGGCAATTTGTACGGCACTACCTTTGCCGACCCAGGCAGTGGCTGTAGCGGCGGATATGGCTGTGGAACGGTGTTCAAGCTGAGTCCCAATCCCGACGGAACCTGGACCAATACGTTTCTATACCAATTCACTGGAGGAACAGACGGAGCAAATCCGTACAGCAATGTCACGTTCGGCCTAGACAGTAACCTCTACGGCACAGCGTCTGCGGCTGGCGGTAGTGGCTGCGAGAGTGGCTGTGGTGTCGTCTGGCAAATCACGCCATAGCTTGCGTCTTGGCGTAACTGGCGACAAATCGCCATCTCGTTAGCGATCTGCTCCCGGCTGGGTCGCCTGTGGCCTACCGGTTCAGGTTTTAGAAAAGCTGCGACTCTGCGCTGTACAATCGCGACTGCATGGCCGGGCGCTCAGTGTGGCTGAACACGACTCAACTTCGTTCCCTTCGTCGCACTTTGCTGCATTGGTACGACAAGCATCGCCGCGACTTGCCGTGGCGCCGCAATCGCAACCCCTATTTTGTTTGGGTCTCCGAAATCATGTTGCAGCAGACCCGCGTGGCCGCGGTGCTCGACCACTATGCCCGCTTCCTGCGCCGCTTTCCCACAGTCAGTTCGTTAGCAACCGCTCGCGAATCCTCCGTCCTCGCCATGTGGAGCGGGCTGGGCTACTACCACCGCGCCAGGCGAATGCACCAGGCCGCAAAATTGATCGCACGCGAGCGGCGTGGGAAGTTTCCGCGTACTGCTCAAGAGTGGGCGGCGCTTCCCGGCGTTGGCCGCTACACTGCGGCGGCAATCGCCAGCATCTCGTTTGGTGAGCCCGCCGCCGCAGTGGACGGCAATGTGGAACGCGTTCTCCAACGGCTGCACGGACAGGTACGAGGCAAGCAAACAGCTTGGCAACAAGCCGGCAACTTGCTGGACCGCGAACGCCCGGGCGACTTCAATCAGGCGATGATGGAGCTGGGCGCGACCATTTGCACACTGCGGGCGCCACAGTGCCGGCTATGTCCGCTCAATCCGTTTTGCAAGACTCGCGGTGTCGAAGGCCGGCGCCCGCAAGCTGCCAGAAAACGCAAGGCAATCAGTTATGCTCTCGCGCGGAAGAATTTTTCCGTGCTCCTGGTTCGGCGCCCAGCCGACGCCTCGCTCATGGCCGGTTTGTGGGAACTGCCGGCACTGCCTCCCGGTTTGGCCAATGTCGGCTCGCCCGTCTTGCGACTCCGCCACTCCATCACCGATACTAATTACCTGGTCGCCGTGTTCGCCATTCTGCCCGATCAGTTGCGCGATTTCGCACCTGACACGCGGTGGTTTACTCAGCAGCAGTACGAGCGTTTGCCCCTCACCGGCTTGACGCGGAAGATCGTTCGCCGATTGGCGCTTGAGTCCCAGGACAGCACGGTTGAATCTAAATGTCATTGAGAAGATTCTTTCGGAGGTTTCAGCCAGTGGTGACATTGACCGCCGGTGTCCGCGCCCCGGAGTTTTCGCTGCCAACAGTTGATGGCAAGCACGTGTCCTTGCACCAGGCGCTGCAGAAGGGACCAGTCGTGCTGGCATTCTTCAAAGTCAGTTGTCCCGTCTGCCAATACGCCTTTCCATTCTTCGAGCGTATGTACAGCGTGAACCGGGATGCCAGCATCACTGTACTGGGCGTTTCGCAAGACAATGCCCGCGACACCCGGTCGTTCCTGAAGGACTACGGCATCACCTTCCCCGTCGCGCTTGATGACCCCAAGAACTATGCCGTCTCGAATGCCTATGGGTTGACTAACGTTCCGACCCTCTTTTACATCGACGCCAGCGGCGAGATTGAGGCCTCCTCGGTTGGCTGGTCGAAAGCCGATGTGGAAGCCATTAATGAAAAGCTGGCCGCACTTCGTCAGCAGCCGCCCGCCGTTCTCTGGCGCAAGCACGAGGACGTGCCCGACTTCCGCGCCGGTTGAGGCTCCAAGAACTGATCCGCGGTCCGCGGATCATGCGCCCTGAGTTTCGCGTAAATGAAAAGCTCCTACAATCGCGGGATGCGGCCTCGCTTCCGCTGGCAACTGCGCTCTCGTTCCCTTGAACTCGGCCAGCGGACTCTCATCATGGGGATCGTCAATGTCACCCCCGATTCGTTCTATGACGGTGGGAGCTTTCTTGACTCGGAGAAAGCAGTGGAGCATGCCTTGCGCCTGCTCGATGAGGGCGCCGACATTCTCGACATTGGCGGAGAATCGACCCGGCCGGGAGCCCGTGTCCGCGGCGAAGAAACAACGGCCAGCGGTGCGCCGAAGCCTGCCGTCAGCGCAGAAGAAGAGTTGCAGCGGGTCATGCCGGTGCTGGAAGGCGTTCTGCAAGCGCGTCCGGATGCCCTGATCTCGGTGGATACCTACAAGGCCGCCGTGGCCCGGGCTGCCGTTGCCGCCGGCGTGGAGATTGTCAATGACGTCAGCGCCTTGCAGTGGGATCCCCAGATGGTCTCCGCCTGTGCCGAACTGGAATGCGGGGTAGTGCTGATGCACACCCGCGGCAAGCCCAGGCAATGGCGGAGCTTGCCACCCGACCCAAACCTGATCTCGTTGGTAGAACATGAGTTGGCGAATCGTCT
>JBEKQY010000082.1:0-14678 GCA_049519235.1 Candidatus Korobacteraceae bacterium
CAAGCTAAATGCCATGCAGCTCTCCAGCGTGCTGGCGCAGGTGCGCGACATGGTCTTGCATCCCCACCGCGGGGCGTAGTTCTCCTTCGTCTGGGTCCCCATCCAAGCTTCTTTTGCTTGGGTGGGGATTTTCGTCCCTGATTACGAGTCTGCACTCTGTGCCCCAGAGCCTGCCCTGAGCTTGTCGAAGGGTTCGCCCTTCTGTTGGGCTAACGTGGGATGACCATTTTCGCACCGCTGTTGTGCAGCCGGCGGCGTCTTCAACTGACAACTGGCAACTGGCTACTGGCAACTGTCCTCCTCGCGATCCCCGGCCCTTTCTTCGCAACCTTCTCGGACGCTCGCCTGCCCGCTCAATCGCAGCTTGAATCGGTTTCGCTGCTGAAGCGATGGCCTTATCCATCTGCCTCAGGTTCAGTGCCGCGCCGTGCAGCGCCGACAGGATCAGCTTCGCCCGTCGCGAATTCAGCCGAAAGTACGACACGCCACGAATCAACTGCGGAATGCTGAGGGTGGATTCAACCACCGCCGCGATGGACCCATGTCCACGTGAGGGCGAACTTCACGATCGATTTCCGAGCCATCGGTGCAGTAGAGAATTCTGCAACTCACATCGGCGCCGCGCATTCCTGACAACCGGCAACTGTTCTTACGGCGTGATCTCATAGACGACGCCGTAACCATATGCTCCGCCGACGGAAGCCGTGCCGTAGAGATTGCCTTTGGCGTCGAGGTACAGGCACGAATAGATAGTTCCCCCGTCGCTGCCTCCCGTGAAGTCGTGGAGGTCGGTGTATGTCCAGGAACCGCCGGAGTAGGTCATCTTGAAAACCGAGCCGTATCCATAGGCGCCGTCGGTGAATGCCGTGCCATAGAGATTGCCCGCTGCGTCCATAATTATGGTTGAATACGGTCCCGTCCCCGTAAAGGTATGGAGCGAGGTGTATATCCAGTTGCCGTTTGACAGCGTCATCTCGAAAATGTTGGAAGAAGATGCGCCATAGAGATTGCCCGACTGATCGAAGATCACGCCGGAAGCAGGGTATTCTCCACCATCCCCGGGGGCGCCAAATTCGTGGAGAATCGTCTGCGTCCAGCCAGATTCTGAGGGGGTCAATTCGAAAACAAGGCCTTTGCCGTAGGTGCCGGTGTAGTAGGTCGAACTGTAAAGATTGCCCACGTTATCGAGTGTCATGCCGTTAGGAATGTAGCCGTCCAGTCCGCTAAATGCGAAAAGAACGCTTTCCGTCCAACTTCCATTGATGAGCATCAGTTCGTAAACGGTTCCTTGGTCCCCAGGGCCCCCAAACCACGTTGAGCCGTACATATTACCTGCTTGGTCGAATATGAGGTCAGCGTATCCGGGTTGATCTCCATCACTACCTCCCATGAACCGGTGAAGCACGGTTTCCGTCCAAAGGCAGATTGCGGATTTGCAGGCGGACGCTGGGGGTGTTAGCTCGAAAACCGTGCAGTGGCCGTTGCATTGGTACGCTACGGTTGTCGTGCTATATAGGCTGCCGCCCGGTCCGAAGACCGCTTTGCTTTCGGGACCAGAGCCGTCATCACCTCCGGCAAAGTTGTGGAGCGGGGTCAAGATCCAGCCGGAGCCTTTGTGGGCCAGCTCGAATACCGTGCCGTAGCCATTCGCGCCGCCGCCAATGCCGCCGCTATAGGTGGTTCCATAAAAGTTTCCGGCGGAATCCGCGGTCAGGCCGGACAAGGGAAGGGCACCGTCGCCTCCCCCAGTGAAGTTGTGAATTACGTTGAAGGTTTGCGCCTGCGCCGTCTGGGTTCCGACCACGATCAGAAACGTGATCACCAGCGCAGCCGCTGCCGCGCCTAAGCTTAGGTTGAAAATAAAATTCCGAAGTTGCCTGAGGTTCGCCATTGACGCTCTCCTTTCGAATGTTGAGGTGTTGTTTCACCACTGCCGCGATGGACCCAAGTCCAGGCGAGAGCGAACTTCACGATGAGCTTCGCGGCCGACCGTGCAAGGCCAAATTCGGCAGTTCAGTAACTGTCCGCCGGCAGAGTCGGGGGAACTCCCATTTCATTAGGAATTTCCGTTTTGTCGCCTTGGCTGGCATCAGTCTGAGCCCCGATCTCGTGTGCGGGCGCGCTTTTCTCGAACCCGGAGTGCCGGTGTTCCCGAAATGGAACGGTAATCCCCCTCCCGCATTCGGAACACGGCGGGTGACCCAGGTCTCGCGCCTTTCGAGACCTGGGAGTACGACGCGTCATTGCCGGGAACGCTGCCACCTGCACCCTTACGGCTGTGCCCTTGCGAGGATGCAGGGTGCCCTACTCATTCCTGATTTTGGAATGAGTGGGAGTTACAAAATTCACTTCTTCTGTTATTAGATCTATTGCGACCGTTGTTGCACCCACACGTTCGTACGACGCAAATGTGTGGGGCACCCGCTGCGCTTACGTCAAGGCACGACAGCGATTTCGACGCGAACGCCCGGATAAAACGGGTTAAACAGGTAATACCCGCCACCGACGTAGTCAACGTAAACCTGATCGGTGTAATACCAGCCCACCGGCCACGGCTCAACAAATCCGAACCAATAGCCGCCGTACTGGAAGCGGGAGTACCCGCCAACCATCACCGGTTGGCTGATCGCGAACCTGTGGCCTTCACCAAAATTGGCATGGAACCGATCGTCAGGTATGCGGCCGCTGCCTCTGACGCTGAGCCGCAGTGCCGGCACTCCGCGTTGCCTCTGCTCATCGGCAGCACTCCGCTGAGGCGGTTTCTGGCCCCCAGGCGTGCCGCCCCCTCCCTGTCTTGCCTGCTTGGTCTGTGGCTTTTGCTGCGCTGCCGGCCTGGCCTGCTTCTCTTGCTGCGCTGCCGGCTTGGCCTGCTTCTCTTGCGCTGCCGGCTTGGCCTGCTTCTCTTGCGCTGCTGGCCTGGCTTGCTTCTCTTGCGCTGCCGGCTTAGCCTGCTTCTCTTGCGCTGCCGGCTTGGCTTGCTTCTCTTGCGCTGCCGGCTTGGCCTGCTTCTCTTGCTGCGCTGCTGGCTTGGCCTCTTTTTCGTGGCCCGCTTCCTGCGCGAAGGCAGGAATAGTGGAACCGAGAACTACGAGTAGGACTGTTGTGCTAATGACTCCAAGTACTCTCATGAGGGTCGCTCCATTACAACGAAAGTTCTCCGAAGAAAAGTCTGGCAGATCGACGATTGAGCAGTCTGGTCAAAAAAGACCACACTTAGCATCTTCTTCAACGCGAGTGCCAGTTGGTAGAGCGTGTTTCAAAAATAGTGCCTCAGCCCGGTGCCGCAGAGCCTGCCCTGAGCTTGTCGAAGGGGTCGCGTCCTTGTTCTGGACGCTAACCTGGGCGCCGGGCTGGAGAAAATCACCTAGACGATGCGACCCAGAGAGCTATGGCGAATCTAACCCAGTAACGTGATCGTTGACTTTCCCCACCTGCGCACGCCAAGCCTGCTGCGCTGGTCGACAGACGAAAATTAATCCCATCATCGGAGGAGCTTATTCATGGCAAATACAGTTGATGTTCTCACTCCCCAGCGGCCGGTAGAGAAGCAAGGACGCACCCAGACTATCGGTTACGCAGCCCATTCATCCACATCACCCCTCCAGCCATTTTCTTTCCAGCGCCGCGAACCCGGCCCGCTCGATGTGCAAATCGAAATCCTGTATTGCGGCGTCTGCCACTCCGACCTGCACACCGCCCGCAACGAGTGGACCAACACCACCTATCCCGTTGTTCCCGGCCATGAGATCGTGGGCCGAGTCAGCCAAGTCGGCGGCCAGGTCCGCAAGTTCAAGCAAGGAGATCTGGCCGGTGTCGGCTGCCTGGTCAATTCCTGCCGTCACTGCGAGAGCTGCAAAGCCGGGCTGGAAAATTATTGCGAGGTCGAGGCGATCTTCACCTACAACAGCCCCGACAAGCAGCTCGGCGGCATGACCTATGGCGGTTACTCGAAGACGATCGTCGTGGAGGAGGACTTTGTGTTGCGCCTGCCGGCGAATCTCAACCTGCCCGCAGTCGCGCCGCTGTTGTGCGCCGGCATCACCACGTACTCGCCGCTGCGCCATTGGAAGGTGCAGAAAGGACAAAACGTGGGAGTGGTCGGACTCGGCGGATTGGGGCACATGGCGGTGAAGCTGGCCAACGCTTTCGGCGCGCACGTCACCCTGTTCACCACCTCGGCCCACAAGAAGGACGATGCCCTGCGGCTGGGCGCGCACGAGGTCGTTGTATCGAAGAATCAAGCCGAAATGGACAAGCACGTCCGCAGCTTCGACTTCATCATCGACACCGTCTCCGCAGAACACGACATCAATGCTTATCTGAATCTGCTGAAGCGCGATGCCACGCTTGTCCAGGTGGGTGCGCCGGAAAAGCCGCTTGCGGTGTCCGCGTTCAGCATCATCCCGGTGCGCCGGCAGTTGTCGGGATCGATGATCGGCGGCCTGCCTGAAACGCAGGAGATGCTGGATTTCTGCGGCCGGCACGGGGTCACCGCCGACATCGAGATCATCCCCATCCAGAAGATCGGCGAAGCCTACGAGCGCATGTTGCGCAGCGATGTGAAGTATCGTTTCGTGATTGATATGGCGTCGCTCAGATAAGTCGGGCGATCCTTGCCTACGACTGTCATTCCGAACGGGAAGTCCTCGGACACGCGGCCGCACGAATCGACCGCGCGGCCCGCCGAAATATAAGCTTCCGAATGGGGCTCCGCAAGGCAATTGGGGCTCCTCGCCAGCAGATGGTACTATGCATGAATCATGCAATCGGATTGCTTAGAATCTGGGACAGCGAATCCAGTTTTGGCCGATGCACCTTCACCGGGCGAACTGGAGATTGCGAAACTTCAGCTACAGCAAGCTCTCGACACATTCAGAACCCAGATGAGTCTGCTAGTGCAAATTTGCACAGTGATGATCATTGCCGATTGCACTGTTATCGGGTATTCACTCGCAAACAAGGCTGCAGTGGTTCTTATGGTTGGTAGTCTCTTTCCCATCCTCATTCGCTACACCGTCGAAGCGATAGGGCGTTTGAGTATTCCAGTCTTGTACTCAGCGGTAAGTATCGAACAGCGGTACGGGGCGCACGACGTGGACGGTTTGATCTCGACCTTCCTCTCGTTCACTTCTTCGCCGGAGTATGTTCAAAAGCTCCGTGGCATTGCAAGCGTGTCTGGTCCAAATTGCTTCACGGAACGAATGTCGCAGCTTCGCTTATTGCGGCGCCCCCGTCTCTCGCGGCGGAGTTTAGTGTCAAGATGGCTGCCGGTAATAATAACTATCGTGCAGATTGGAGCAGGACCGATCCTGCACTTTGCGCTTGGGTGGCCTATGGTTGGGAACCGATAGAGTCAAACGCGGCGCTAAGAGCCTGCTATCAGCTTGTCGAAGGGCGCCGCACTATCCGAACACTACTTCGCCCCGACCGGTTCAGCCTGGAGCAGTTGCCTATTCTGTTGTAGCCGCTCTTTCTCGACTACGAAATTCCCCAGGAACAGCATGTCCATTTCGCTGCGCGAAAACGTGCTGAAGGCATTGGCGGGACTGTTGACGATCGGCTCGCCCTTCAGGTTGAACGAGGTGTTGAGCACCGCCGGAATGCCTGTCGCCTGCGCGAAACGCTCGATCAGCCGGTAGTATCGCGGACTGGCATCCGCAAAAACTGTTTGCAGGCGTCCCGTCCCGTCGACGTGCGTAATGGCCGGCAGGGCGTTGTGCTTCGATGGCCGCACCGGCACAACGTACAGCATGTAGCGCGCCGGATATTGCTCCGTCGCATTTGGGAGCTCGAAAAATTCTTCCGTGCGCTCCGCCAGTACTGACGGCGCGAACGGACGATACGGCTCGCGGAACTTGATTTTGGTATTGACGATGTCCTTCATCTTCGGATTGCGGGCATCGGCCAGGATGCTGCGATTGCCCAACGCGCGCGGGCCCCACTCGAAGCGTCCCTGGAACCAGCCAGTCACGTTGCCTTGCTGTAGCCGCTCGACCGCCAAGTCCAGCAGCTTGTCGTCATCGTCCACCCGCTGATACGGAATCCCATTCTCCTTCAGAAACTGCTGCACCTCGGCGTCCGAGTAGCCCTTGCCCCAATAAGCATGGTCCATGCGGAAGCGCCGCTTATTGCCCAGCAGCATGTTGTCGGCCCACAACGCAGCGCCCAGCGCGCCACCACCGTCGCCGGCAGCGGGCTGGATGAAGATGTCCTCAAACGGCGTCTCGCGCAGGATGCGATGATTGGCCACGCTGTTCAGCCCCACGCCTCCGGCGATGCAGAGATTCTTCAGACCGGTTTCTTTGTGGAGCTGGCGCGCCATCGAGATCAGCACTTCTTCCGTCACCTGCTGAATGCTGGCGGCGATGTCGGCGTAGTGCTGGTTCTGCTTGCACAGCTCGTTGAAGTTCGAAGGCGGCTCGCCGAAGTATGTCGGGAAGCCGGAATCGGCGGTAAAGAACAGCGTCTTGGGCGGGCGCGGCGCGCCAAACAACTGCTCAAACTTGCCGTTGAACGTGCGCTCGGTGGAATGCTGGTAGCAAAAATAATCCATGTCCAGCGAGAACGATCCGTCCGACTCCTGCCGGATCAGCTTCCACACCTTGTCGACATAGCGCGGCTGGCCATACGGCGCCATGCCCATCACTTTGTATTCGCCTTCATTGACCTCGAAGCCGAGGAACGCCGTGAACGCGCTGTACAGCAGTCCCAGCGAGTGCGGGAACATCATCTGCTTGCGAATGTCGATCTGATTGCCGCGTCCCACGCCCCACGTGCCCGTCACCCACTCGCCCACGCCATCGACGGTAAGGATCGCAGCCTCGTCGAACGGCGAACACAGGAGCGCGCTCGCGGCATGCGACATGTGATGCTCACTGTATAGGATTTTCTCTGTCGGGATGCCCAGCTCAGCCGAGATCTTCGAGCCCACCCACAGCTTGTCGATCATCCAGGTGATCATCGACTCGCGAAACACCTTGTACGACTGCGGGTAGGTTTGCAGCACGCTCATCAGAATGCGGTCGAACTTGCGGAAGGGCTTCTCGTAGAAGACCGCGTAATCCAGGTCCCCGGCCTGAATTCCCGCGCTCTCCAGGCAAAACTTGATGGCGTGATGCGGGAAACCGAAGTCGTGCTTGATGCGGCTGAAGCGCTCTTCTTCCGCGGCGGCGATCAGCTTACCATCCTGCAATATCGCGGCGGCAGCGTCGTGGTAATAACAGGAGATTCCCAGGATATTCATGTCAGCCTTGGCGTCGGGCCTCGTCGAGGGTATTGGGGATCGGCGGATGGTCGAACCACTTCTCGGGGCGCTTCTTCATGTGCATGGAATCGGCAAAGAGGCGCACCACCAGGCCGAAGGGCAGGATCAGCACCGAATAAATCACTGTCAGCAGGATGCGAGCCTGGAAGTTGCCGATCGCATGCCCGATCTTCTTCCAGCGCCCTGATATCTTTGCCCTCAACCCAGCAGGCAAGCAAAACCAGATTAGGACAGCCAGAACGACGACGGCCAGGATGGCCCGCCAATGTAGCTTAATGAAATGAAGCAACATGGTGCGTTTTTCCTTAGAAGAACGAGTAGATAAACGGTGCAATAGCCGAGCTCTGGGCCAAAATCAGCAGCACCGCGAAAACCGCCAGAGTGATCAGGATGGGCGTCAGCCACCAGCGTTTGTTGTTCCAGAAGAAAGAAAACAGTTGCCCAGCCGTGCTGAAACGCTGACCCGTTGTCCTGAAAATCCCCATATCGCTCTCCCCAAAGTCAAGCCCACCCGCGCAGACCAAAGGGGGCCTGGAACCGCGCGATGACCGTGCCTGATTTTATCCTACATTGTAGCGGATTCAGCAACCTGACCCGCAAGGTAACGTTCTAAATCCGTCCCTTGCTGACGCGCGTGGTAGTGTCCTAATTTCATTTGGCTTTGAAAGGACACGGATTCATCCGTGCCGTAAGCGCCGTCCCACCAATGAGGGTTTAGCCGCTGAGGGAAACGTCCGTATCGAAATTAGGACACTGCCTGACGCCCCCAAATGGGGGACTGGTCGCATCTCTTGTTACACTGAACGTTATGGCCGAATCATTTGACATCGTCAGCAAGGTTGATTTGCAGGAGGTCTCCAACGCCATTCAACAGGCGCTGAAGGAAGTCCACACTCGTTATGACCTGAAAGACTCCAAGTCCGACATCCAACTGGATGGCAAAGAAGCGCTAGTGCTCACCTCGGCCGACGAGTTCAAGCTGAAGGCGGTAAACGATGTGCTGCAAAGCAAGCTGGTGAAGCGCAGCGTGCCGCTCAAGGCGCTGACCTACGGAACCATCGAGCCGGCAGCAGGCTCAACCGTCCGCCAGCGCATCACTATGCAACAGGGCATCCCCATTGAGAAGGCGCGGGAAATCGTCAAGCTCATCAAGAACTCCAAGAAGAAGGTGCAGGCTGCCATCCAGGGCGATTTGGTTCGCGTCAGCGGCAAGGACCGCGATACACTTCAGGAAATCATCGCCCTGCTTAAGCAACACGATTTCGGCATCGACATGCAGTTTACGAACTACCGAAGTAACTAGGGACCCGGGAGATCGGTATCACCACAGAGGCACAGAGACACCGAGTTTTTTATTTGAAGTCCTTCCGTGATCCTTATCTGAAATTTTCTCTGTGTCGGAGCCTGCCCTGAGCGTAGTCGAAGGGTGTCTCTGTGGTGAAAAATGATTTTCGCAGCAGCGAAATCCGTCGATTGTTGTCTAGAGGCAAGAGCGCTTGAAGACCGTAATCCGCAACGCCAAGGAAGTTTTTGACCTGCTGCACGACGACCTCGCCGCCATCGAGCGCGAGTTCGGCCGCGACACGGTCTCCGGCGTCTGCGCCATCACCGAGATCGGCGAATATCTGCGTGCCGGCGGCGGCAAGCGCCTGCGTCCTGCCCTGCTGTTGCTCTCCGCCAAGCTGATGAACTACACCGGCCACGGCGCCATCAAGCTGGGCGCTGTGGTCGAGATCATTCACACCGCAACCCTGGTTCACGACGACATCATTGACGAAGCCCAGACGCGGCGCGGCCGGCCCGCCGCCAATACGCAGTGGGGCAATGCGAAATGTGTGCTGGCGGGTGACTGGCTCTACATGCAGGCCTTCAAGATTGCAGTGCAGGAGCGCAATTTCGCCATCCTTGACGCGCTCATCGATCTCACCCAGGCGATGGTCGAAGGCGAGTTGCTACAGATCGAGCGCCTGGGCAAAGCCATCTCGCTCGACGAACACTTTGAGCTCATCTATCGCAAGACGGCGTGCTTGTTTTCGGTCTGCATGAAGCTGGGGGGGATTCTCGCTGGAGCCAGCGATGCCGACCAGCATCGCCTGGCCGACTACGGCCGCAATCTCGGAATGGCTTTTCAGATTGTGGATGACGTGCTTGACCTGACCGCGTCCGAAGAAGTTCTGGGCAAGCCGGTGGCCAGCGATCTGCGTGAAGGCAAAGCCACCATGGCCGTGCTGCACGCGCTCCAGCATTGCACACGGGAGGAGCGCGGAACGATCGAGTCTGTGCTGGGCAATGGTGGCTTCAACGGCATTACGCCGGCCGACATTGTCGCCATCCTGAATCGCCACGGCTCCATCGATGCGGCTTATGACCACGCCGCTAATTTCGCCAACAAAGCGCGCGAGGCCATCTGCACCTTCCCAGACTCTGAAATCAAGCGCGTGCTGCTCTGGGTACCCGAGTTCGTGGTGGAGCGGGAAAGCTGACAGAAGCCGCTCTTCGCTCCTCGCTCTTCGCTCCTCGCTCTTCGCTCTTCGATTTTCGCTCCTCGCTTCTCGCTCTTAGCTTTTCCCTTCGCGTCGGAGTAAACGGCTGAACCCGCTGTTCCTCCAATCGGTTGGGCAGCTTCTCCGTCGTTCTGGCGAAAAGCGAAAGGCGAAGAGCGAAGAGCGATCTGCGAGCGAGGAGCGATCTGCGACTGGGCCCGTGGTTTAGACTTGCGCAATGGCCACACCGCAGGAAGTCGAAATCAAATTCGTCGTCCCTGACCTCAACGCGCTGGAGAACAAGCTTCGCCAGCTCGGCTTTCGCTGTGAAACTCCCTCCACCCACGAGATCAACACGCTTTACGATCTGCCCGGCCAGAAGCTGCGTCGCAAGGGCGAACTGCTGCGTCTGCGCAAGTACGGCAACAAGTGGAGGCTCACGCACAAAGCCAAAGGCATACCCGGCCGCCACAAATCGCGCGGCGAATTGGAGACTGGCGTCTCCGATGGCAAAACAATGGATGCCCTGCTGCGCGCGCTTGGCTTCTCGCCCTCTTTCGTGTATGAGAAGTTTCGCTCGGAATGGAGCGACGATGAGGGCAAGGTCGTTCTCGATCGCACTCCCATCGGCCACATCGCCGAGATCGAAGGCAAGTCGCGCTGGATCGATCGCACCGCGCGCGCGCTGGGGATTGCGTCCAAAGATTACATCACTAAGTCCTATTCCGAACTTTTCCTGGAGTGGAAACGTAGAACAAAATGCAAGGCAGCGAATATGACGTTCCGCGAGTGCGAGAAATGCAGGGGCTAGGGATTAGTGGCTAGGGCTCAGTCTCGAGTTTCAAGTTTCGAGTTTCGAGACAGGGCAGCGCGCTGATTTCAGTTGCTGTCGAGCCAGCCTTCAAGGCAGCGACTCTACCTCGCAGCGATGGCAAGGCGTTGCTCTTAAGTTCCGCGGAAGCCTGCACCGGCTCCGGAGTTTAGACCTCGCCGGGCCTGAACCGGAGCCGGAAGCAGCGGCTAGCATCCGGAGAAAGCTGCTGCGGCCTCCAGGTGGTTAGCTATATTGTGTTAAGCTGCCGCAGCGGTGCTATCTTTCACGCGGGGTGCTGCCTTTGGTGGAAAGTGCTGAACAAGAAACGTCCGTGTTAGGCAAGGTCGGGGAAGCCCTCAAGACCGTCCTGGGGCTTTCCGGTATCTCCTACATCGCCGGATTCGTCATCGTCAATACGCGCTTCCTCGGCTGGGGCGTCGGCGAAGGGGACCTCATTGACGCGCGCTACGTCGCTGCTGGCGCCATCTTTCTCTTCATCGCGACACCGAGCACCATCTTCCCATACCTGCACGGGTTGGCGTCCATGAATGCCATGCACCAGCGCATTACCGGCGATTACTTTTCCGAGCCCCTGCACCTGCTTTACGAGGCCAACCGCCGCTTCATCGACAGGTGGTTCGGGTCGTATGTGGTATTTGTCGTTTTGTTCGTCGCCCTGCTCGAATTCTATGCCCCAAAGGGAGGGCAACGGGAAATTTGGACTTTCGTCCGCGTCTTTACGCTCTGGTATTGCGGAAATCTCGTATTTTCCCGCTTGGCCGTTGTTGTCTTTAATCTGCGTTATTACTGGCGCGTGAGAATGGTGCTTGGCGAAGGGGCCTTCTGGTCCAACTTCCGGCAATCCTTCATCGCAAAGTTTCAGTCCTCGTTCAGGAAGACCTTCAAGATATCTAAAGGTCACGACCCGACTGACAAGGAGGTTAACGACGCCATGCTGCAATCTGTTTCGAGCGGCATGGGCCCAGAAGGATTTCTGGCGTCTGCACTTTACAAGGGCATCGCCTTGTTTCTAGTGAGCGCCACGGCCTTTGGCGCCTTTGTCTATCCCACGCTGCCGGCATCGATCGGCGGCGGTAAATCGCAAAGCGTTGTGCTGCTGCTCTCGGGCGACAAATCTCCCGGGCTTGCGGAGTTGGGCCTGCCCGGATCGCGAATCCCGGTTGAGCGCAAAGCAAGCCAACAGACCGATCAAGCGACCGGCTTTCAGCTATTGACCGCGCCTTTGCCGCTGCTGGCGAAAACTTCTGAAGGCTACTTCGTGCTGGTTCCGCGTACCAACGGGACCGACGTGGTCAAGGTTCCCTCCTCCGTCGTCGACGGCGTCTCCTACGGAGAGAAGCGGTAGGCGCGGCGTAGAGGTTGCACCATCTGAAATCCTCTTGCCACTTGTAATCGCTCTTCGCTCTTCGCCTTTTGCTCTCCGCTATCCGGCTCCGGGCTAGACATTTGCGCCAGCCGCTCCTGACGTGATCTTAGACCTGCCGTTTTGCCGTTCCGGCGAAAAGCGAAAGGCGAAGAGCGAGGAGCGATCTCCCACCAGCCGCGTCCGTGAGTTCGCTCACAGGTTCTTGTGACATCCGCACTTTTATGCCAGCCTGGCAAGCGCCATGCTCAATTGCAGGAAGCCGTTCCGGCTGCCAAAACAGTTCGCGTGGGTTCGCAGAAAAGGCAAGATTCTTGCCCTTGATTTCACTCTAAGCGCAACCATAGCTGGCGCGTCCGTAACCGCGCCCTGGCGACTGTGCCCACACGCGACACAATTTCATGCGGAGGCATAACATGGCCATCACCAAGCAGGATGCTCTTGACTATCACAGTAAGCCGCGCCCAGGAAAGGTGGAAGTTGTCCCTACCAAGCCTTGTCGCACCCAGCGCGATCTAAGCCTGGCGTATACGCCTGGGGTTGCGGTTCCCTGTCTCGAGATCGAGAAGAACCCGCAGGATGCATTCCAATACACCAACAAGGGCAACCTGGTCGCGGTGGTGACCAACGGCACCGCCGTGCTCGGACTCGGCGACATCGGCGCGCTTGCCGGCAAGCCGGTGATGGAAGGCAAAGGTGTCCTGTTCAAGAGATTCGCGGGCATCGACGTCTTCGACATCGAGCTGGACACCAAAGATGCCGACGAGATCATCAAAGCCTGTCAGTTGCTGGAGCCCACCTTCGGCGGCATCAACCTGGAAGACATCAAGGCGCCGGAGTGCTTCTACATTGAAGAGACGCTCAAGAAGACGATGAAGATTCCCGTCTACCACGATGACCAGCAAGGTACTGCGATCATCTCCGGCGCAGCCCTGGCGAACGCGGTCGAGCTGACGGGAAAACGACTTGACCAGATTAAGGTTGTGGTCAACGGCGCCGGAGCCTCCGGTATCGCTTGCGCCGAGCATTACATCTGCATGGGCGTCAAGCGCGAAAACATCACCCTGGTTGACACCAAGGGCGTCATCTACAAGGGCCGCAAAGAAGGGATGAACCCCTACAAGGGGCGCTTCGCCAAAGACACTCCAATGCGGACCCTAGCCGATGCGGTCAAGGGTGCCGACGTGCTGCTGGGGCTCTCCGTCAAGGGAGCTTTCACGCCGGAGATGATTGCCTCGCTGGCGCCGCGTCCGGTAGTGTTCGCCATGGCGAATCCCGATCCGGAAATCACCTATGAAGAAGCCCGCGCCGTTCGCGACGACATCATCATGGCGACCGGCCGCTCCGACTATCCCAACCAGGTCAACAACGTTCTCGGCTTCCCGTTCATCTTCCGCGGCGCGCTCGACGTGCACGCTACCACCATCAATGAGGAGATGAAGCTGGCGGCCACCTACGCGCTGGCTGCCTTGGCCAAGGAGGATGTTCCCGACTCGGTCCGCCGTATTTATCCCGAAGAGTGCCTGAAGTTCGGCGTGAACTACATCATTCCCAAGCCGTTCGATCCCCGTGTGCTGGTGTGGGAAGCTTCTGCCGTCGCGAAGGCGGCCATGGAAACTGGTGTCGCCCAGAACCCGGTGAACATCGACGAATACCGCGAGCAGCTTGAGAAGCGGCTGGGCAAAGCCCATGAGCTGATGCGCCTGATGATTCGCAAGGCCCAGGCCAATCCCAAGCGCGTGGTCTTCCCTGAGGGCAATCACCCCAAGATCCTGCGTGCCTGCCATGTGCTGATCGAAGAAAAGATTGCGATTCCGATCCTGCTGGGCCGCAGCAAGCAGATCCAGCGCACCGCAGCGGACTTGGGAATTGCTCTCACCGGCGTCAGCATTATCGATCCCGAGACCGCACCGCGCCGTCAGGAATACGTCAACGAGCTGTTCCGGCTGCGGCAGCGGCGTGGAGTTACCCTGGGCGCGGCCAACGAATTGATGAACGACCGCAACATCTTCGGCTCCATGATGGTCCGCATGGGCGACGCCGATGCCCTGGTCTCCGGTGTCACGCAGAATTATCCCGACACCATTCGTCCCGCATTGCAGGTCATCGGAGCGCGCGAGGGGATTCACAAGGTCTCTGGCATGTACATAGTCATCACTCGCACTGGCGACCTGTACTTTCTGGCTGACGCCACGGTCAACATCGAACCGACCGCGGAAGACCTGGCCGAGATCGCACTCTGTGCCGCGCAAGAGGCGCGCCGCTTCGAGATCGAACCGCGCGTGGCCATGCTGTCGTTCTCCAGCTTTGGCAGCACTAAGCATCCGCTGTGCGACAAGGTACGGCGCGCCGTTGAGTTGGCCCGCTATGCCGATCCGTCGCTGATCATCGATGGCGAATTGCAGGGCAACGTCGCCGTCAGTGCCAATAAGCTGGAAGCCGCGTTCCCGTTCTCCACGCTGAAGGGCGGAGCCAATGTGCTGATCTTCCCTGACCTGCAATCCTGCAACATCGCCTGCAAGCTGCTTGGTCCGCTGGGCGGCGCAGAGGTGGTTGGCCCGATTCTGGCCGGCATGGCCAAGCCGGTCCATCTGTTGCAACGCGGGGCCGAAGTGGAAGATGTGGTCAACATCACGACTATTGCGGTTGTCGACGCGCAGGACAGCTCGATTCCCGAGGACGCTCGCGTGGCCACCGCAGCGGCCAGCGTGGGATAAGTCAACCCGCAGTTCC
>JBEKQY010000083.1:0-14590 GCA_049519235.1 Candidatus Korobacteraceae bacterium
CGGATGAGCGGAAATAGCCCCTGATACAGGCGGTTACAGGGATGCAGGACTAAAAGCCCTGACTGTTTCTATGGCCGCTCGGCGCGACTAAAGAGGCTGCGGAAAAACCCCGAAAAGCAGATTCCTCGCGGGCTGAACCCGCTCGGAATGACAAAATAAAGGGGTTGCACCGGCGCACCCGTTCGGCAAGCTCAGGGCATGGCTAAAGCTGCGCCCCTTCAAAACATGCCAAGGGCGAGTTTTTCCGCAACCTGTCAAGTCGTGCCCTGATACAAGGCATCCCAAACCCGAGTTTTTCAGCGGCCTGTAAAGTCGTGCCCTGATACGACCCGTACTTCGGATATGAAGCAGCTTCAATGACGCAGTACACTAGCGGGCCAGAGCCGCGGCGAACCAGTCCCTGCTTGCGGGATGTTACAATGAAGGCTCCGCGAAACAATTCTGCGGCGACGCGCCCCCTGAACTGGATTCCAACCTTTGGCACAGCCGATGACCGAACTTCGCACCATCACCTACGCCGACGCTGGCGTGGACATTGAGCGCGCCAACCGCACCAAGCAGCGCATCAAGTATCTGGCCCATAAAACCTTCAACCGGGGCGTGCTGAGCGAAATTGGCGGCTTCGGCGGCCTGTTCGCTATCGACAAGAAGAAGTATCCCGACCCGGTGCTGGTCTCCAGCGTGGACGGAGTGGGCACCAAGCTGAAGATCGCCTTCGAAATGAATTTGCACCACACCATCGGCGCCGACCTGGTGAACCACTGCGTCAATGACGTCGCGGTGCAGGGCGCGGCGCCGCTGTTTTTCATGGACTACTTTGCCACCGGCACGCTGCAACCCAATGTTGCCGAGAAGGTGATCGCCGGCATTGCCGAGGCCTGCAAGCACAACGGGTGCCCGCTGATCGGCGGAGAGACCGCCGAGATGCCCGGCTTCTATGCCGAGGGCGAGTACGACCTGGCGGGCTTCCTGGTGGGGGTGGTGAACCGCGACCGGATCATCACCGGCAAAGCGGTCGAGCCGGGCGACGTGCTGGTGGGACTGGCTTCGACCGGGCTGCATACCAACGGCTACGCGCTGGCGCGCAAGCTGTTCTTCTCAGTTGCGGGCTACACTCCCGACTCCTATGTGAACGAGATCAAGGGCAAGGTGGGCACCGAGCTGATGAAGCCGCACCGCAGCTACTGGCCGATCATGCGGCGCCTGATCGAAGCCGATGCGGTCTCGGCCATGGCGCACATTACCGGCGGCGGCATCACCCTTAACCTGCCGCGAGCGCTGCCCAAGGGCACCGGCGCTATCGTCGAAATCAATTCCTGGCCCGTGCCGCCCATCTTTGAGCACATGCAGGAGATCGGCAACGTCCCGCAAGACGAGATGCTGCGCACCTTCAACATGGGCATCGGCATGATCCTCGTGGTGCCCGCCAAGAAGTTCAAGAAGGTGCAGATCATCCTGGATCGCTGCGGCGAGAAGGGCTACACGATTGGGCGAGTGGTGAAGGGCGAGAAGCGGGTGACGTACTCGTGAGAGCTGTCGGCGGTCAGCTATCGGCCATCAGCTAAGACAGCTTCAGTTATGTCTGAAAAACAGCAACCAGCAATCACGTACGCTCCCATGGAGGAAATCGTCATCTATGCCGTCTCTGAAGAAGAGCTTCGGATTCTGGAGAGCGGGGGCGCTGCATCGGTCTTACTCGATTTGACCATCGCGCTAGTTGCATTTGGGGGCGGCACTTGGATTAACCTCTCGTTATCGCAGCCTAGGTCTGATTTCATATCTCAGGTGCTGACGAGTCTGACCGTTGTCACCCTCGTCGCAGGGTTGATATGTTTCGTTTTATGGTGCAAGATTCCCAGTGAGCGGGGACGGGTGTTGAAGAAGATTCGAGCGCGAAAGACCGCACCCGCGGAAGGTACTCCGGCATCTGAATAAGCTGAGCAGGGTAAATCATGAAGTTTCTGCACTACGTGGTAACGGCGGGCCCGTTGGAGCTTGTTGACGTTCGTCTTAGCGGGCCAGCGAACGTCTTCCTTTTGGATCCTTTGAATTATCAGAATTACATGCGCAGAAACAAGTTCATATATCATGGCGGCCACTACAGTGGGCCTGACGTAAGGATTAAGCCGCCTTTTCGAACCACTTGGCACATTGTCGTGGATCAGGGCGGCGCACCCGGCGACGTCGACGCGGCGGTTCGCGTTATACCCGACCCCAACACTCGTGGCAACTACGTCTACACCAGTCAATAGAGCTGTTTTTCAGTGTGCGCGCCCACACCCTCGCAGTTCCGAGTGACGGGCTCCCGGATCGGGCCCCTTTTCGTCCGTCTGTAACATCAATTAGCCCCCTGCGACTTGCCCGGCTGCGCACACGGCCTCTAGAATCGCTGTTTGCATTCAAGAAGGTTCTGGAGGAACGGATGGCGACTCTGAACATTGGCGATGAAGTTCCGGACTTTGAGCTCCCCGCGGTCGTAGGCAACATCAAGACGCAGTTCAAGCTGAGCGATTACCGGGGAAAGAAAAACGTAGTGCTGGCGTTTTATCCCGCAGACTGGACGCCGGTGTGCGCCTCGCAATTGCCGGCGCTGAACGCAGATGTGGAGCGCTTCGCCGGCTACGACGCGCAGGTGATCGGCATCAGCGTCGATTCCATTCCCAGTCATACCGCATGGCAGAAGAAGGAAATTGGGATACTCAGCTATCCGTTAGCCAGCGATTTTTATCCGCACGGTGAGGTTGCAAAGAAGTTCGGGATCCTGCGGGAAGGCGATCCTATCCCCGGCATCAACGAGCGCGCCGTCTTTGTGGTCGACAAGAATGGCAAGCTGGCCTTCGCTAAGATCTATCCTATCGGCCAAGTGCCGAGCAATGAGGACATCTTCGAGGTGCTGCGCAAGCTGTAGCCGCCGTAGAGGAGTATCCGTAGCCTTCTAGACCGTTTTCAGAATTAGTGTAGTCCAGCGAGTACGGGTAGAGCGGCGCTTCAGCGCCGCGTTCGCAATGGATGAATAAACTGCTGGCGCTGCGGTGGTCATAAAAAATGACCACCGCAGCGCCAGCTTAAACCAATGGGCAATCCTTGACGCCGGCCTGAGGCCGGCTCTACCCGAACTACGGTAAATATGAAATTGCTCCAACATCGCGCCGCGACCAACGCGACAAAACAAAACCGAGGAGGGCTTTGCGCCCTCCTCAGCTCAGCCTGGTAAACGGAGGAGTATTACAAACCAGGGTGAGGCGTGATCATGCCGAAGATACCGTGGTTTTCCCCGTAAGGACCCGCGGTGAAGAACAGCGTGCCCGTGGGGCCGTCGGAACCGCCATTGCCAAACGTCAGAGCCCACAGTCCATCGATCTTCACAGGTAGGAAGTTGACATCGAACATGTTTGCAATAAAGGCACCGGTGCTGATGTTGTACGCCGAGATCAGTCCGCTGCCGAAGTTCCCGATCAAGAGATCGTTGGCGAAACCGCTGAAGCTGGAAGGCGCCTGCACAACACCCCAGGGAGCGTTCAAGAAAGTACCGCGCTCCAGCCGAACTTGCAGGTTGCCCTCGGTGTCGTAGATGTCGACATAGCCATTTCCTGGACCGGGTACGTCATCATGCTTGGCGGCATCCTGCTTGGCATAAGTCACGACCAAGCTGCTGCCGACGAGCTGGATGTTGAAAGGAGCGTAGCCGGACGGAATGGTGCTATCCACAAAGGAATTCGAGCCGAAGGAGTGGGGAGCAAACGTCGAGTCATACACCTCCACGGTTGCGGCGTAGAAGTTCGCCACGTAGATGTAGTTGTTCCCCGCCGCCGATGCCAGAGCCATTCCCTTGTAAACCGCGTTGTTGCTGTAATTGTTGACGGCGATGAAAGCCGTGGTTCCCGCATACCAGCCGGAAATGGTTCCGTCCTCGGTGCAGAACAGGAAGGGAGTCGCGAATCCGTGGATCTTGAAGTCGGTTGTGCTGGCGTTATAAACCGTTCCGCTTGGTGATCCCGTGCCCGACCCGCTGCCCGGAGGAATCGTGACTACCAGCGACTGCGGCTGTCCCGAGGCGACGTACAGCGTGGAAAGGCCGCTGTTATTGTCCGAGATCCACCACGGACCCGACGGGCTGGTCGACATTCCCCAAGGATTCGACAGGTTTGTATCTTGATAGGCGCCGGCGAATGTGATGTCGGAGGTCAGGTTGGTGATGTTTACCCTTTGAGCTGAGGCTGGCAGGCTTAGCGCCGCGATTGCCAGCAGCGATAGCATTGCCATCCAGCCGGCTCGAGAGCTACTGAGTAGTTTCTTAGTACTAAACATGGGTTTCTCCTCTATCTTGAAATCGTTGATTGCTTCCGGCAACCTTTCGTCCCCTGACTTGCTGCTGCCACAAGCTTTCTGAACTCTAGTGGAGTCGCAAAACTGAGTTGTTATGATGAGGTCACGATGTTGTCAAAAGTTGTTGACAACTAGAACGGAGTCGAGACGCGACGAGGTGGTTGATTGGCGACCAGTTTCAGATCATTCACGCGTGGCCTTGTGGGTCGCGTTTTGAAGGGGCGCAGCTTTAGCTGCGCCGTCACGAGCCTATTCGCGAAGCAGCGCGGGGAAGCGAAGCGACTGAGCGCGACTAAGGGATCTGCAACCGACAACTGACACCTGTTCGTCGACTCCCCCTAAGGAGCCTTCGCCTGGGGTGGTGAAGAAGCTGCCTCGCGGCGTGAAGACCACGAAGTTGCCCGCCAAACTTCTGGCAGGCGACGCGTAGTCCTATTCGAGATGCCTTGTTCCCAGGTTCGCGTCCCTCGTTTGAACGCTAACCTGGGCAAACAAAAATTCATTCCGGCCCGCCGAACATTTTCAACCCACGATCTCTGGCCGTCGACTCCGATTCGATCTCTAGCATCGACCCCAACAAACGGGCGAACCTGGGGCACCAGGCCAGCAGACCGTCGGGAGTGTTCCCGATGAAAAATCGTTTTCACGGTGTCGCAAACGGGCGAGACGGGTGTACTATGGCTCCGTTTCCGCGATCAAAAAGGAAATTCTGCTTACAGCCACTGCGAGGAGCACAAGCGATGCAAAGCCAAGCGCAACGTCTCATCTCCCTGTTTCGCATAATCGTTCTGGCAGGAGTCGCCGCGTTACTGATGACGTCGGCTGCGCTTCCCATGTCCGCGCAGAATTCCGTTCCTCCAACGGCGGTCCAGGCGGCAAGAACGCCGCAGTTTGCGTCGCGGCTCGCCCATCCAGCCGCTCGACCGGCATCGCCGCCCAAGCCTGCGCTTGCGCGCCATGGGTCTCGTACTGGCCCGGGCGGAGGAGGCAACGATATCTACGACAACGGTCCGACCAATGGCACCAGCGATGCCTGGACCATCAACTTCGGTTTCATTGTGAGCGACAGCTTCACCGTGACCCAGGGCTACGACACGAGTATCACCGGTATGAGTTTTGCCGCCTGGCTGATCGGGGGCGACACACTGGAGTCGGTACATATCTCCATCACGTCCGGGGAAAACGGCGGCACCAGCTACTTTAATCAGACGGTGAACTTCAGCCAGAGCGAGTGCTCGCTAAACCAGTTTGGATACGGCGTCTGCCTTGAGACCTCAAGTTTCAACGGCCCGGCCCTGAACAATGGCACCTACTGGGTGAACCTTCAGAACGCGGTGACGGCCGAGGGCGAACCGATTTACTGGGACGAGAACAGCGGGCCGTCTTCGGCTTCGGAGAGCTCAGTGGGCACAATTCCTTCGGAATCGTTCACGATACTGGGTGAACCCAACTGCTTCAGCCCAGTAGAGCAGAAGCCGGCGACCGCGGCGAAAGTGGTGACCGTTCCGCCCTCTCCGACCCAGAGCTACCGCGTGATCTACAACTTTACCGGCGGCGCAGACGGCGCCTCTCCCTCCGCCGGCTTGGTGATCGACCCTGCGGGTAATCTTTACGGGACGACCAGTAGTGGTGGTCCGTTTGGAGCAGGCACGGCGTTCAAGCTTACTCCCGCCGCTTCCGGTTGGCGGTTTAATCGGGTGTATTCGTTCTCCGGTGCAAATGGCAGCGGACCGGACAGCACTCTCGCCCTCGGCGTCGATGGCACCCTCTTTGGCACAACCCTTGGCGGAGGCCTCGGCGATGGCGTGCTCTTCGGCCTATCTCCTCCCGGAGAAGTCTTGCCGAGTGTCTTTAGCAATTGGATGCAGACCCTGCTGTACAGTTTTACCGGCGGCAGCGATGGTGCAAACCCAGGTGGGAGCCTTGTGCTCGACAGCTCAGGCAATATCTACGGAAATGCTGCCATGGCAGGCGCAAATCACGGCGGTACCCTCTATGAGTTCACCAATGGCGGCATACAGGTCCTGCACGCTTTTCCCGCCTTCCCCAACGACGGCTTTAATCCGGGAGGAGTGGTCAATGGCTCTAATGGCTTGTACGGCATCACCGGATCTGGCGGCTACAACGGTGCCGGTACGTTATACACAACAGCAGGAGGCTATCAGATCCTTCACAGCTTCATGTCTGGCGGTCCGGAAGGCAATCCGACAAGTCTGGCCGCAGACCAGGCGGGCAATCTGTACGGCACGGACACCTACACCTACTTTATGTGCACGGCGCCGGGTGGCTACAATGAGTTCTATGGCACGTCGGTCTTCCAGGCGTCTCCACCAGACTGGAACCCTTCCATCCTGCAAAGTGTCTCACAAATTGGCGGGCCGCTGTCGTACAAGGTATCGACCGACGCCTTGGGGAATGTCTACGGTACAACCAATGCCTCCCCTGGGAGCTTTTATCCCAGCAACGTATTCGAGCTGACCTGCTGTTGGAACTACACCGATCTGCACGACTTCGCCGGCCCGCCCAATGATGGAGCCAACCCTGAGGCCGCCCCCGTGGTCGATGCCCAAGGCAACATCTACGGCACCACTTTGAACGGCGGAGCCTACGGGCAGGGCGTGGTCTGGGAGATTTCGCCATAACTGGCGGGCGGCCCAGGTCTGTGGGTCGAGTTTAGGCGTACTTCGACTATTGGCGGGTGGCCCGGGTAAGAAATTCGGGTGCCCCGTTCAAGCGAAGCTCGAGCGGGTCTTTCTGGTTGCACAACGAAAATCCCCACTCAAGGCCAACAAGAAGGCCTTGAATGGGGCACCCCGACAACCACGAGACAAACCTGCAAGCAACCGAAAATTCCCCAACCCTGAATCCCGCCCGCCGAACCCAACACGATAACTCTCTGCCGCGCGCCGCACTTGAAACCTGAAACCGAAAACTGGAAACTAGGAAGCCTTGGAGGCAGCGAATGAGAAACAGCGTTATCGCAGTGGCTGTGGCAGCGGGATTGTGTTTGGCGATTGTCAGCAAAGGCGCAGCGGCGCCGGGCACCAGCAAAGCTCAGGCGCAGATTGCGCGCGGCGAGTATCTGGTGAAGGCCATCGGCCAGTGCGCCGACTGCCATACTCCGTTCACGCCGATGGGCGGCTACGTCATGGACAAGTGGATGCAAGGCAAGAAGCTGGAATTTGCGCCGCTCATCCCTATGCCCATCTGGGCCGACACCTCGCCCAACATCGCCGGCCTTCCCGGATGGAACACGCAAAAGGCGGTCGAGTTCTTCATGACCGGCCTTGCGCCCAATGGACAGCCGGCGCGGCCTCCCATGCCCGCGTATAAGATGAATCGCGCCGACGCCGAAGCCGTGGTAGCGTATTTGCAGTCGCTGAAGTAGTGACTAGTGGCTAGTGGTCAGTTTGTCACAGTCCCTGAAAGGCCGGCACGCCTGACGTACTGACAGCTAGTAGCCGACTGGCAACTGACGACTGACGACTGGCTACTGGCTACTGGGATTCCCTCATGTATACCTCTGCTCCTGAATCTGAAATCCACTCCGCGAACCGCGCAGCTCCGGTCATCGACCTGCGCAGCGACACCGTCACCAAGCCGTCGCCGGAGATGCGGCGCGCCATGTTCGAGGCCGAGGTCGGCGACGACGTTTATGCCGAGGACCCCACCATCAACCGGCTGGAGAAGCGCGCGGCCGAGATTTTCGGTCGCGAGGCGGCGCTCTTCGTGCCTAGCGGAACCATGGGCAATCAGATCGCGATCAAGCTGCACACTCATCACGGGCAGGAGGTCATCTGCGAAGAGCGCGCTCACGTTTTCAACTATGAGATGGCCATGATGGCCCACTTCTCCGGCGTGGTGCCGCGCACGGTCTGGGCCGAGGACGGCATTCTCACCTGGAAACACGTTGAGTCGAAGCTCAAAACCAAGAGCTACCACGCAGCGAAGACTGGCCTGGTTTCGCTGGAGAACACACACAACATGGCGGGCGGCACGGTCACTCCGCCCGCGATCTTCGACGATGTCTGCGATAACTCCCACAATGTGGGACTACCGCTGCATCTCGACGGCGCGCGCATTTTCAACGCTGCCGTGGCGCTTGGAATTCCCGTCGCGCAGCTCACGTCCAAAGCCAACACGGTCATGTTCTGCCTGTCGAAGGGGCTGGGTGCGCCGGTGGGATCGCTGCTGGTCGGCACGGCAGAGATGATGGACCGTGGCCGTATCTACCGCAAGGCGCTGGGCGGCGGCATGAGGCAGGCCGGCATTCTTGCCGCGGCCGGGCTGATCGCGCTCGAGCAAGGGCCACGGAAGCTGGCGCAGGACCACGCCAACGCCAAATTTCTGGCCGAGGGCCTGGCGCGAATTCCAGGCATTAGGATCGATCCCGCTAAAGTCGAGACCAACATCCTGATCTGCGACATCTCCGGCACGGGAATGATCTCGGCTGATCTGTCGCGCAAACTCGCCGAGCGCAGCGTGCTGGCCAACGGCGTCGGCCCGCAGCTCATGCGCTTCGTCACCCACCTCGACGTCAATCGTGCGCAATGCGCGCAGGCGCTGGAGGTCCTCGCCGCCGTCTGCGGTGGGAAGCCGCGATAAGGCCGCAGCACGCCTGGCCGAAGCGTCATTGACGCGCTCAGCCTGCGCGTCCGGCGCGCACCAGGCCATACCCCGCAGGATGTACTCAAGATGTGCGCTTGGTAGCAATCCAATTGCGCAATGCGCCGAAAGAAGCGTATCGTCTGCCATGAGTGAGGAGAACACCGCTATGCGCGTGAATTGGGGTGCAATTGTGCTCGCCGCAGTTGTGGATTGGATACTTGGCGCGGTGTGGTTTACAGTCTTCGCCAACCAGTGGAGATCGGGAATGGCCATGCCGGCGGCAGAGCTGCAAAACCACATGTCTCATCCCAACTTCTGGCCGTTTCTGGTCGCGTTCCTGTGCGACCTCCTGATGGCTTACGTCATTGCCTCGGTGATTGCAGGGTCCGCCTCACATAGTCTGTTTCGCGGAATCATCGTAGGCATGCTGATCGGTCTGGCAGCGGCCATGGCCATGGTCACCGAAACTGTCTTTGAAATGCGCGCTGGTTCGTTCGTCCTGATCTCGGCGGGCTATCCGCTGGTGGGCTGCATCCTGATGGGAATTATTATTGGCGCATGGAAGCCGAAGCGGACTCGCGACTTGGGCGGCACAGCCTCGGTATGACGGTGAAAATCGAAGGCAAAATCGTTCACGGTTATTTGAAGGCCCTTACCGGTCTGGACCAGCTTCCGGGTTCAGATGGTGAGCGCTCGATCGAGCTGTTCCGCCACGGCACGCTTACGGTGAAGCTGTACGCGCCTCGCGGCAGCGATCCCCAGACGCCGCATTCGCAAGACGAGATTTATGTCATCGCCAGCGGAACGGGCAGATTTCAGCGTGGTTCGGAAGCGACTTCGTTTGGCCCGGGAGATGTGCTTTTTGTTCCTGCCGGCGACGAACACCGCTTTACCGAATTCACCGACGATTTCGCCACTTGGGTCTTCTTCTACGGACCGGAGGGCGGCGAGGCCGAAGTCGTAAAGCTCTAAGGCGTTGAACATTCTTAATCGCCCGACGTGCAAGACTGGATTTCGTTTCCCACAACCACAACGAAGATGGAAATGGTGTACCGTCCGCGCGGCAACGCTCCCCACAGCCACGAATGATCGAAAGCCGCTTTCAACAACACTGCCGGCCATCCCTGGTGTAAGCTGTTCGATTTGGAGGTATGAGGGATGACCCTTGCCTTAGGCGGCAAAGCGCTGCCTGGTTCGGTCGCACGCCGCAAACCAGCTACTGAACTGCTCCCGACGATTCTTGTTCTTCTTCTCGCAACTCTGGCTCTCGCTCCCTCAATTCTCGGCCAGCAATACGATCCCTCGCTCTATTCCGGAATCGAGTGGCGCCAGATCGGGCCATTCCGCGCGGGACGCGTGACAGGAGTGACCGGCGTTCCCGGACAGCCCGCGGTCTACTACATGGGAACTGCCGGCGGAGGCGCCTGGAAGACGACAGACGGCGGCATGGTATGGAAGCCAATCTTCGATAAGGAGCGCGTCGCTTCGATTGGCGCGATCGCGGTTGCGCCGTCGAATCCAAATGTCGTCTACATCGGCACGGGCGATGTCAGCAACGTGGGAGGCTCGGTCAATCAAGGTAATGGCATGTGGAAGTCCACCGACGCCGGCGAGAGCTGGCAACACCTCGGTCTGGAAGACTCGCGGCACATTGGCGCGATCTGGGTCGATCCCAAGAATGCGAGTATTGTCTTCGCAGCAGCCTTGGGGCACACCTACGCTCCCAACGCTGAGCGCGGCATCTTCAAGACCACCGACGGCGGCAACACCTGGAAGGAAGTTCTCTACAAGGACGACACCACTGGCGGCATCGATGTGGCCTTCGCTCCGGATAATCCCAAGATCGGGTTTGCCACGCTCTGGTACCACTATGTGAAACCCGATACGCCATTTGCAGGATTGATGGGTATGGGCGGCGCTGGCATCTACAAGACCACCGACGGCGGCGAGACCTGGACTCCGATCACGATTCCGCAACTGGCGAACGCACACCTTGGCCGCATCGGTGTTGTCGTCGCTCCCGGTGGGCAGCGCGTGTTCGCAATTGTCACCGAGAGAAGACAGGGCGGGCTGTATCGCTCCGATGACGGCGGCTCGACCTGGAAACGCATCACGCAAGACCCGCGCATTCAGGGCAACGGATACTTCAGCAAAGTCTTTCTCGATCCTCACAACTCCGACATTGTCTTCGTGGCGCAGACTTCGCTTTACCGCTCTACTGACGGCGGCATGACCTTCGAGTCGTACAAAGGCGCGCCCGGCGGCGACGATAACCACGCGCTGTGGATCGATCCGACGAATTCGGATTACATGATTATGGGCAGCGATCAGGGCGCGACCATCAGCATGGATGGCGGCAAGAGCTGGAGCTCGTGGTACAACCAGCCGACCGGACAGATCTATCACGTCTCCACCGACAATCGTTTTCCCTACTGGGTGTACGGCACGCAACAGGACAGCGGATCGGTCGCGACGCTGAGCCGCGGCGATTACGGCGCCATCACCTTTCTTGATTGGGACCCGATTGGCGGCTACGAGTTTGGCTACATCCTTCCCAGCCCCACCGACCCGAACATCATTTACACCGGCGGCGAAGCGCGCGGGCTGTGGCGCACCGATCGCAGCAGCCGGCAAGTGAAAGTGATCTCGCCCAACCTGAGCCGGGATGGTGACTATCGCACGGCAACCAATGTGCCGCTGGCGTTCTCGCCACAGAATCCGCACCTTCTCTACGAGGGAACGCAGTTCTTGCTGCAAACCACGGACGAGGGAGCGACGTGGAAGGCGATCAGCCCGGATTTGGCGGCGCGACCGGGCGAACCTAGTCCTCCGTCAGCCGAAGAAGAGAACAAAGCTGGGGCGAACAAGGGTGAAGAAGCTAAGACCAACGAAGCCGAGAACAAGAGGCCGAAGGCGCAGGAAGAACAAGAGACGATGCGGCCTCCCGACCGCCGCGCCCTCACGACCATTGCGCCGTCGGCGCTGAAGGCGGGCGTGATTTGGGTGGGCACGAACGACGGCCTCGTGCAGCTTACCACCGACAACGGCGCGAACTGGCAGAATGTTTCGCCTCCCGGACTACAGAAGTTTTCCGAAGTTACCATGGTCGAAGCTTCCCACTTCGATCCTGCGACAGCTTATGTTTCGGTGGACAATCATCAGGGCAACGATTTTCGTCCGCACATTTTCCGCACGCGCGATTGCGGCAAGACGTGGCAGGAGGTCGTCAGCGGCATTCCAGATTTCAGCTTCGTGAAAGTCGTTCGGGAAGACCCGCAGCGTAAAGGCCTACTCTACGCGGGGACCGAGACCGGAGCGTTTGTTTCGTTCGATGACGGCGATCGATGGGGAACGCTACAGCAGAATATGCCGACAGTTTCCGTGCGTGACATGGTGGTGCACGGCGACGATCTGGTGGCCGCAACCTATGGACGCGCTTTTTGGATTCTCGACGATCTCACGCCTCTGCGTCAGATCAACGAGCAGGTCGCGAAGTCGCAGGTTCATCTGTTCCGGCCGGAGACGGCGATTCGCCTGCGCAACGACATGAACCAGGACACGCCGCTGCCGCCGGAGATGTCGGCGGGCGACAATCCGCCAAGCGGAGCGGGCCTCGATTATTACTTCAAATCGGCGCCGTCGGGCGACGTGACCATCGCCATCTACGATGAAAAAGGACAGCTCGTTCGCCAGCTTTCGAGCACGCCGGAGCCGGTGCATGCCGAAGAGCCGCCGCCCGTTCCCAACTACTGGCTGTATCATCCAACGCCGCTGCCGAAGAATGCTGGCATGAATCGCTACGTGTTTGACCTGCGCTATCCCGCGCCGGACGCGGTCCAGCACACCTATCCGATCTCGGCTCTCTACCAGAGCACCCATGCCGAGCCGCAAGGGCCGTTCGTCGTGCCCGGCAAGTATGAAGTGCGGCTGACGATTGATGGCAAGACCTACACGCAGCCGCTGACAGTGGAGATGGACCCGCGCGTCAAGGTCACGCAGGCTGAGCTAAAGCAGCAACTAGACTTCGCGCAGAAGATCGACAGTTTGATCTCGCTGAGCTACAGCTTCCACGAACAAGCCGCAAAATTCCAGAGCGAAGTTGCCCATCGGCAAGCGGTCCTTCAGATCAATGAGCAGGCGCTATCGGCGCTGCAAGCGGTGAAAGATTTCTATGCCAAGGTGCTCAAGATACAAGGCGAGGCGCAACGCGGATTTCCGATGCTCGGCAAACCGAAACCGACATTCACTCTGATGAACTCGGAGCTTGCGTATCTGTCAGAAGCCGTGAACCAGGCCGATGCAGCGCCAACCGATGCGATGCATACCGCCTATCACGACTATTGCCACGACCTCACCAAGCTGGCGCAGCAATGGTCGGACCTGATGAAGCAGGATTTGCCGGCGCTGAATGCGCAGCTCACCGAGCAGCATCTGCAACCGCTGCCGGCGACAATGCTGGCGGGGCCGGTGCCGGCCTGCGAACCGTAGCGGTCTACACGAGCAGAGTGCCCGACTCACTTGCGGCGGCTACGCTCCAACCTTCTTGGCCGCGGCGAGCACCTTGGATTTCATCGCGTCCGGCGTAGAGGGATCATCGGCCAACTTGAGAAGTTCGTTACGGGCGGCATCGGTGGCCTTGGCTTTGGCGGCGGCAGAATCGTCACCACGAACCGCAGCCAGTAGCAAGTCAACCATCCTCTGCAGAATTTGATAAACAGCTTCAGTCGAAAAACCGCCGAGAAGCGCAATAACCGCAGGTCCCAGATTCTTGATTGTGCTGCTGCTGTTAAACAGGCTTGTCTCCAATACAACCGCCAGAATCAATCCTGCCAGAACGCCGAGAACAAAGCGGATGACATAGATGGAGTTGTATCGCGGATCGTAGGTTCGGTCCTTCACATAGTTCAGCGAGGTAAACAGCACATAGAAAACTGCGCCGAGAGCAGCGGCAAAGCACCAGTTCAATTTTTGTGCCAATATGCTGTTGGGGTACGTACTGAGCACGCCGCCGGTAACAAGAAAGCCCACGGCAGAAACTAAAGCGATAAGGATCATCCACATGATCAGGGGAGGATTGCCGAGATAGCCCAGGATGGGGCCGGGCTCGGTAGCTGCCAGAGACAGCGGAGTGGCCGGCGCGATGATCCTCGATAGCGCAGAATGTGCGGCCATTACATGGTCGATCATCCCAGGTACCTCAGCAAGCGGCTTGTCTCCGGATGCCCTCAGAAGCTCCTGCACGGGAACAACATCTTTGAGCGTCTGGTCATCCATCTCCAGGCCTTCGCTGAGCACATAACGAAGCATGACCTTGAATTCCTCCAGCGCCTGATCGGGCTGATCGGGGTCAGCTGGGTTCTGTACATCGGCAGAAGAACCTTTGCTGGAAGGTGTATCGGTCATCGGAAGCTCCTTTGCAACACGCTTTACTCTTGAAACAGGCATTAACCAAAGATAGGCGGTTAGGTCCGCCTGGACTGGAGCGGTCGCTATTATATGCCCGTTTTGCTGGGAGTCAATATGGACCGTCGCCGGGTGACGTCAAGCTGCTTGTGTAAAAACTCTGAGGGTGCGGTTTTTCCATTCCAGGTTAAAGCGCTGGAAGATGGAGTAGATGATCCGGTCCACGCTTTTGACGTTCACGAAGCAGACCATG
>JBEKQY010000084.1:0-14488 GCA_049519235.1 Candidatus Korobacteraceae bacterium
GCCTGGTGAGAACAGCCCCATCAACAAATTTCTCGCGATAAAAGACCACTCAGCCTCGTCCATGAAGTGACTTCATCAGCTCCAGCACGCCTTTCCTCTCAACTGGAAGCACATCAAACTCACCGGAAGACACCATGACTACACGTGGCGCACGGATAAATGGGCGTCATCTCGAACACCGTCCCGCAGCCGGACGGGCCGCAAGTGGTCCCGTTGCCGCCCCCGTAGGTCGTGCCGTAGAGATTGCCGGCGGCATCGAAGATCAGGCCAGCGAAGGGACCAGCCCCGTCTTCAACCCGAGCCGCCGGATCGTTGCCGAAGCTATGCAGCGCCGTCTCCGTCCAGCCCCCGCCGGCCGTGGGCGTCAACTCGAACACCGTCCCATAGCCGTAAATGCCACCATAAATGGTCGTGCCGTAGAGATTGCCGGCGGCATCGAAGATCAGCCCGGCGTAGGGACCGTACCCGTCCGTGCAATTGGTCTGCGAGCAGAAGCTGTACAGCACCTGCTCCGTCCAGCCCCCGTCCGCCGTGGGCGTCAACTCGAACACCGTCCCGCAGATCTGACCGCAGGAGGAGGAGTAAGCGCCGTCGGCGGTCGTGCCGTAGAGGTTGCCGGCGGCATCGAAGATCAGGCCGGCGACGGGATAACCCCCGTCTGTCCCACTGCCAAAGCTGTACAGCACCGTTTCCGTCCAACCACCGCCCTCTCGGGGCGACAACTCGAACACCGTCCCGCAACCGGCGTAGCCGCTGAGGGTGCACGAAGGGTGAATGCCGCCAGCGAAGGTCGTGCCGTAAAGATTGCCGGCGGCATCGAAGATCAGGCCGGCGAAGGGATAGGACCCGTCCGTGCAATTGGTCTGCGAGCAGAAGCTGTACAGTACCTGCTCCGTCCAGCCTCCGCCCGCTGTGGGCGTCAACTCGAACACCGTCCCGCAGCCGCTGCCGGAGCACCCGCTCGAGGTGCCGCCCCTGGCGGTCGTGCCGTAGAGATTGCCGGCGGCATCGAAGATCAGGCCGGCGAAGGGATAGGACCCGTCCGTGCAATTGGTCTGCGAGCAGAAGCTGTACAGCACCTGCTCCGTCCAGCCCCCGCCCACTGAGGGCGTCAATTCGAACGCCGTGCCCCAGCCGTAGGTGCCGCCCTCGTAGGTCGTACCATAGAGATTGCCGGCGCCATCGAAGATCAGGCCGGCGTAGGGGCCACTCCCGTCCGCGCCATTGCTGCCGAAGTTATACAGCACCTTCTCCGTCCAGCCTCCGCCCGCAGCGGGCGTCAACTCGAACGCCGTGCCCTGGCCGTAGGTGCCGCTGACTGTGGTCGTGCCGTAGAGATTGCCAGCGGCATCGAAGATCAGGCCAGCTTCAGGGTTGACTCCGCCCCCGCTTAAGTCGAAGCTATGCAGCACCTTCTCCGTCCAGACCGCGCTCGTTGCGGGCGTCTGCGCCTGCGCTGATGGCGTCAAGACCACCGTCAGCGCAAATACTACTGCTATCGCCAATGCGGCCGTCGCCGCGCGCGAGATGATGTGGAAAAGTAAATTGCGGAATTGCTTTTTTCCTTGCATGGGCTTTGCCTCCTTGCCATGTGGCGGAACTGAAACTGACCAATAGGACGGGCGCACGCGGATGCCGGGGAGAAGAAAGGTCGGCGCTTCTTACTTTTCGCGCACGATTCGGGGTACGTGAAAAAGGGCCGGAGCAACGTCTCCCGATACACCCGCCAGAATTTCACGCCGCTGGGGGATGGCTTGTCAGTGATCTCTGCCGCATAGAGGTGTGATAACCGGGGATGGCGAAAGCAGCATCTCGAAGTCAGGCTGGGCGGCCGGCTTCAAACGCGCTTGCACCCGATTAGACCGTTTTCAAAGTTGGTGTAGACGCGATCAGGTAGAGCGGGCCTTCAGGCCCGCGTCCAGGCTGCACCTTCGCAAAGAGGGCTTCAGCCCACTGCATAGCGGTGGGCTGAAGCCCTGAAATAAACGCCAGCTTTACGCGGCGCTGAAGCGCCGCTCTACCCGGGCCTTGCGGATACAGCAATCCGGAAACCGGTCTAGCCTGAACTTCGGGTCGCAGCCGGACGCGTACCCCTCGGCTTCGCTCAGGGCATGCTCTGAAGGTCCGCTCTAACTCGGATAGACTACGCTGACCCCCACTTTGGTACATGTACCTTCGTAACTTGACAAGCTGCTGCCATGCTCTACGCTGTTAGGTTGGGCCCAGTTGCCTGACGGTCTGGCCAGCGGTTTGGGTTGGCGGACCAGAGAGTTCTTTGAAAACCAGGGAGCGGATTCATGCGGATTTTTCGGCCCGGCGTGGCTCTGTTGACATCCTGCCTTGAAGGGGCGCGCCTTTAGGCGCGCCGTAACCTCTTCGAAACCCGCTGGCTTTAGCCGCCGAGGGAACTCGTTTTCTATGCCTGCTAAGTTCGAGGTCCCTCATGGGCTAAAAGCCCGCCGTCGAGATGGTGTCGATCGGCGCGGCCGAAGCCGCGCCCCTTCAAAGAGAGGACTGTCAACAAAGCGGCCCGGCGTGTGGCTTAAGTCATTTTTCCCGTAATAGCTTGCAGTTAACTATAGCAGTTTGAATACTTTGCGAGGATCAGTGTAAGCTATTGAAAGGGAATGGCTTATTGATAGAATAAGTCATTTATTTTGAATACTTTGGTATAAGTATCTTTGTTTTCAATACACGTTTTTTCATTTTTTCGGTTGTAGAGACACGCATGGAGAATCTTGGGCCCGATGTGGTGACGTAAGTCCTTTTTCCGGAGCGGCTTGCAGTCAACTACCGCAGTCTGAATACTTTGCGAGGAACGGTGTAAGCTATTGAAATTAAAAGGCTTACTTAAAAATTAAGCCGTTTATTTTCAATACTTTGATATAAAGCACTTGTTTTCAATAGTTTTTCTGGTGGGGGGTGGGGGTACCCCTAGGAAACGCACGGAAAATGCCTGCCCTGGCCCGAAGAAGCTAGAACGGGCAACCCAATCTCGGGGCTAACGGGCCTAGACTCCCGCATTTCTCATCGCGTGGTTGATGGATGACGAGGAGGCCGGGATGGAGTCAGAGATGGCGGTTCGGTAACGCTGGATCGCGGGTTCCCGGTGAGACGCTAGCTATGCATCCGTGTCACGCAGGACTTCCAATATCTCGGACTCAGCAAGAACGCGGCTGGACCGTTTAGCCAGATCCAGTATGGCCTTCACGACTTGAGGTGTGCTGGGAAGACCGCGATCGCCGAGATAGCAGACAACGTTGGATGCGCCCGACATGGGACCTACTTCGATTTCCTGGCTTCGGCCAATCCATGCGGCCGGCACTCCCGAATAAATTCGGTCCGCCAGCCATGCGTGCCCTTTCTTCTGGGCCTTGATGATGGCCGAGGCGTGCACTCCCGTGGCCGTGCGGAAGGCGTCGCGTCCAACGATAGGCATGTTAATGGGCATGGGGACTCCGGTGGCCGAGGCGACGGTTTGCACGTAATCCGGCAAGCGCGAAAGATCGTCGTCGCGCACGCCCAGGAGCTTGAGGTTGACCAGAAGCTGCTCGATTGGGGTATTGCCCACGCGCTCCCCGATGCCCAGTGCCGTGCCGTGGACCCGGGTGACGCCAGCCTCGATCGCGGCCAGGCTGTTGGCCAGATCTAAACCGCGGTCACGGTGGCCGTGCCAGTCAATACCGATATCGGCGCCCAGTTCCGCAATCAGCGCTTTCACCCACGTGACCAGGTTCCACACCCCCTGCGGGACCGCCGCGCCGCAAGTGTCGCACAGGCAAAGGCGTTTAGCTCCCTCTTCCACCGCAGCGGTCAGCAGGACCCGCAGGTGCTCGGGAGAAGAGCGGACCGTGTCTTCCGTAACGTACATTACGTCCAGCCCTTCCCGGACGGCGAACCGGATGGCCTCGCGTGTATTACGGACGATGTCCGATAACTCCCACTCTTCGGCGTACTGGCGGATGGGGCTGCTGCCAATGAAGACGCAGGCTTCAATCGGCACGCCCGTCAGTTGCGTGACCTCCGCGATGGGTTGAATGTCCACCATCAGAGTTCGTGCGGCGCAGTTGGCCCCGATGCGCAGCCTCTGGTCGGAAATCTCGCGGCACAGGCGCAGGACCGCGTCGCGCTGGTGGACACCGGCGCCGGGGAGGCCAACGTCGGCGGTTTCGATGCCCAGGTTTTCCATGAAGTGGAGCAGTTCGACCTTCGTCTCGGTCGAAGGATCGTTGACCGATGGGCTTTGCAGGCCGTCGCGCAAAGTCTCGTCGTCGAGCATGACGTGACCCTTATAGCGCGCTCTTCGCGGGCCGGCTTCCGCCCAATCATGGATGAGCGTACTTTCTTCGCCTGGGTTCATGGTGTGTTCCCCAGTCAGGAGGTGCTGCTTTGGGCCCGACCGAATTCATGGGCCCGCCGGATAAGGTCGTTCGCGCCTTTCTCATCCCCTTGGTTGCGCCGAATCACGGCGAGATGGAACAGGCTACTGACTTCGCCCACGGCCTCATCGAGACTGCGTTGGAACTCGCGCTCGGCGGCCTCCGCTTCGCCCCGCCGCTCGTGAATCACGCCAATGTGGTAGTGCGCCATCAAGTACTCGGGCGTGAGTGCGATGGACTGCTTGAAGTGATTCGCGGCTTCTTCCAGTTGCCCAGCGTGAAACAAGGATACCGCCAAGCGATAGTGGGCGGCATTGTAGTTGGGGTCAAGCTCCAGGCAATGACGAAAGGCCCGGATCGCTTCCGGCATATTGCCTCGGTGATACCAGGCAACGCCCAGATCGTAATGCGCCAATACAAACGTGGGAGCTGCGGCCACGGCTTTCTGATAGCGCTCAATGGCCAGGTCGAGCGTGCCTTGATGGAAGTAGAACGTGCCTAGCATGTGATTCGCCAGCACATGGTTCGGTTCGGCTTGCAACAGGTGCTCCAGTTGCTGACGAGCTTCGCGGCTGTGGCCGTCTCTTTCTTCCACCAGCGCCAGCAGCAGCCGGTGGTCGAGGTAGGCATCGCGCAGGAATAGCCCGCATTCGGCGCAGAATTTGTCGTGCTCCGCGGCTGGCCGGCCGCAGCGGGAACAGCGCAATGTGGGCTGCGGTTCTGTGCTTTGGGCAGCGGATTTGACGGTCTTTCGGGCAAGTTTCTTTTTTTTCATGGCAAGTCTCACTTTGGGGATAATAAGCGGCTCCTCTAATCGCCGGCGGCGGACTCTTCCGGCCGAGTTGGATCCAGAGCGCACTCCAGGCAGATCCGGCTGGAAGGCTTGAACCCTTGACTTCTGAAAAATCCCAAGAGGCCGAAGTGGTCCCAAGAGACTTCGGTCCGTAACGTTGCAATTCGCAGTGCCCCAAGATTGAGGCGTAACTGTCGCATCAGGGCCTTGCCGACGTTCTTTCCCCGGATTGCAGGATCGACCGAGATTGCATCAATCGAAGCCGAGGGCTCCGCTACGCCGTACTCTCCATAGTACAGCGACCCAATCACGAAGCCGACAACCCGGCTGTCCACTTCCGCCACCAGGGAAATCTGCAGTGCCGCCTGATTTATGGCCCGCTGAAGCATAAGCTCAAAGTAGCGGGGACGGCGACGCCCGCTCGCCGCAGCATCAATCGCTACCACGGCATTCAGATCATCCGCACGCATCGTGCGTACCAGCACCGCATCAGTCTCCAGCACACCTATTTCTTCCATGCTGTCAGTTGCCATGGCTTTCCTCCCAACTCGCTCTACGTGGCGCCGCCCAGGAATTGGCCCGCATCCACGCGCAAAATCTGGCCGGTGATACGGCGTGCCCCCGGACCGCACAAAAACAGCACTGCGGCGGCAACATCGGAAACTTCGAGCAGGCTTCCCACCAGGCTTTCCGCTTCCGCGGCCCGGCGGACGGCTTCTGGCAATACTTCTGTTAAGGGTGTGCGCACCCAGCCCGGCTCGATTACGTTCACCAGAATTCCAAAGCGGCCAGTTTCGCGGGCGACGCTCTTGGCCAGCCCAAGCAGTCCCGCCTTGCTTGCCGAGTAGGCCGAGGTGCCAAACTTGCCGCGCGATCCGTTGATGGACCCGATCAGGACCACGCGGCCGCCCTGTCCTTGCCGCATCAGGGGAATAGTGTGCCGCAACAACAAAAAGGCGCCGCGCAAATTGACCGACTGGACCATGTCCCAATCTTCGACCGCAAGCTTCCAGACGACCGCCTCACGGGAAACTCCGGCTGCGTGAATCACCACATCGAGACGCCCGTTTTGCGTGAAGAACTGTTGCACTGCGGAGGCGACGGAATCATCGCTGCGCACATCGCAGCGCAGCCAGGGAATGTCATTATCGGGCGGCGGCGCGAGGTCGAGAGAAGTTGCTACCGCACCCGCTCTGTGCAAACTGCGAACGATGGCGCTGCCGATTGCTCCCGAACCACCGGTAACAACTGCCGTCTTGCCTGCCAGTTCGTTGACGCTCGTCATGCCGAAACCTCTGCGTGGGCCAGCATGCGATGTCGATATGCTCCCCACAAAGCTGCGCCCAGTGCACCGGCGTAGATGGAGTGGGGATGGGTGCAAATTTCCACATCCAGACCATCCTCCCGCGATTTCTCGAGCAAAGCCTGCGCCAACCCAGTGTCTGCCGAAAGACCACCCGTGATTGCCACCGGACCATGTACATCAATCGCCCGCAGCAACTTGGTGTAGCGGCCAGCCATGGAAAGATGGATGCCCTTGAGAATGTCGGGCGTGGTAATTCCCCTGCTGACCATGTTGATCACGTCAGTCTCCGCCAGGACCGCGCAGATGCTGCTGACCACTTGCGGGTTGCCGGCGCGGCAAGACAGAGGTCCTACATCCTCCAAGGCTATGCCCAGGTAGCGCGCGACATTTTCCAGAAACTGGCCGGAGCCGGAAGCGCATTGCCCGGTCATGCGGTAGCCGAGCACGCGGCTGCGCTCGTCAATGCGCATGGCGCGCGCGTGCAAGGCGCCAACGTCGAGAACGGCGCGGACCTCCGGCATAAGAAAGATCGCGCCCCGGGCGTGGGTGGTCATGCCGTAAAAGTGTCCGCGACGAAAATCCACCAATTCGCCCTCGCCGGTACTGGCCACATAGCAAACCTCTTCCGCAGACATGCCGGCTGCGCTCAGAGCTGCCCGGTATCCGTCATTCACCACCTTGCGCAACTCGCGGCGCCGGATGCGCTCGGTGAGCAGCGTAAGAATCTCGGTCCGATCGCCACCGGTCGTCAGCAGCACTGCGATCTTCACCGCGCTGGAGCCCACGTCGACGCCGGCGGTAATCTGGTCGCCAACAGATCGGGCCCTCGACGAGATGGTGGTGGTTGTCATGCGTTGGCCTGTGCCGTGCGGCGGGCAAATAAAGCTGCGCCCAGAGCGCCGGTGTAAATGGAATCGGCAGAAATATTCAACGTCCGATCACCGTAATTTTCCTGTACCAACTCGCGCAGAGCACTCACGGCCGCGGGATTGCGGGCCACGCCGCCAGTGAACGTAAACTCGTCGCTGACGCCGCCGGAACGTGCAAGCAGCGACATGGCGCGCAAAATGATGGCGCGATGCAGGCCGGCCAGAATATCTTCGCGCCTCTGGCCCAGCGAGAGCCGCTCCCGTAATTCCGCCCCGGCAAACACCGTGCACGTGCTGTTAATCTTCACCCGGCACTGACTCTGTTGGGCAAGCGGTCCCAGTTCATGCAAGCCCAGGTTCATTTCGTCTGCGATGTAGCCCAGGTAGCGCCCGCATCCGGCAGCGCAGCGGTCATTCATCTGGAAGCTGACGACCAGCCCATCGGCATCCACTTGAATCGCTTTGGTGTCCTGCCCTCCAATATCGAGCACCGTCCGGGTGCCGGGAAACATGGCGTGCGCGCCCAGTCCGTGACAAAGAATCTCGCTACGAATCTGCTCCTTGGGAAAAGGCAATCGCTGACGGCCATATCCTGTGCCCACCGTGCCGGCCTCTACGATTTCCGCACAGCACGTCGCCTCCACCACCTCGCGCAATCGCGAAGCCTTCTCTCGCACGGCGCTCGTCGCCTTCGCCAGAGTAGGCTCCAGCGCGCCCCGCAGTTGGGTTTCGAAGCTGCCCTGAGTCGTCGCGTTCTCGACGATGAGAATTGCGGCGTCGAACAAACCGCACAGCATGTCGAAGGTGATTCCACGCGGATCGCTGTGTTGTTCCGCCAGTTGCATGTAGTCGGCGGTCGCCAGATCGCGGAAGAAGTCGCTCTTGCGCACGGCCAATTCGCTGAAATGCAGCCCGGCTCGCTCCACCATCCCATTCACGATGTTTTCGACCGCCGCGATTAGCTGGCTAAGATGACCACTGTGCCGGGAATCCTCGGCCGCACGCAGCAGCGCTTCCTGCAGGTGCGCGAGTTGATCGAGATGCTGCCGAAATCGGAAGTTTCGCTCCAAAGAAGAAAGGAAAGCTTTCTCGACCAGCGCCAGCGCCGGATCGCTGGCGATCGCCTGCCGCGTGAGCGTAAAACGGGTGCGGATCAGAGCTTCCTCGCGCACCACCTGGCAGGCGACATCGTAATTGCTGCGGCTGTTGGTGATGCCGCGTCCAATTACCTCGCCGGCGTCATTCAGCACAACTGCCTTGGTGGTAGTCGAGCCGAGGTCAATGCCGACATAGGTCCCTAGAGCATTCATGCGGTCACGCCTGCGCGTTTCTGTTCAAGCATCTGCAAGTAGCTCTCGATGCGGTTCTTGATATTCGCGGCGGAAAAGTAACGCGGGTCGACCAAATCGCTTTCGATGAAGCCGCCGGGAACGCCTGTTCTCTGCTCCAGTTGGCGCAAGATCAGGAGCTGACCCACGCTGAAGGAGTTGCAGCTCTTGATGCTGTTGATCATGAAGCCGTCAGCGCGATACTCGCGAATGTAGCGCTCCAGCAACGCCGTGCGAGTGGGCAGTCCGAGATTCGTGTAACAGCCCAGGCAGTATTCGGCCAGCGTCTCCAGCGGGCGTTGGGGATCGTGACGGAAGCCGCCGTCGTACAGCCCTCCAACCTTGGTATAGCTGCTGGCCACGATCACGGCGCCCTCGTCGTAGAACATCTTCCAGAACTCACGGAAGCTGGTCCAGTTGGGTGGGCCTTCCATCACCAGGCGGTAGCGTTCCTTCTCCTGCGATCCCTCCGGGGTCAGCGGACCCAGGCCCGCGCGCAGACGACCCTCCACCTCTTCGCGCAGGACGCGGTAGTACGCAACGCCTTCAGGGGTCCCACGAAATGCGGTAAACATTGGCCCGATGTAGTACACGCCGCCGAAATAAGCATCGATGGGCGAGGGCACATGCTTGGCCGACTCCAGTACCCAAACCAAATCATCTTCTGCCTGCGCTGAGAGCCGCAGCATTTCGCGCAGGCGATCTTCGTCGTAGCGACGCCCGCTCACTTGTTCGAGCTTCGGAATCACTTCAGTGCGCAACTGCTGGACAATGTAATCGACATGATGAGGCAGGATGCGGCCTTCCGATTGATAAGGAACATGGAGCATGGCGACTGGGCAGTCGTATTCCTGGCGCAACAGCTCGAACCACTTCATAAACGTGAAGCAGCCGGTATAAGAGAGCAGAAGCAAGTCTGGTGGGGGCAGCTGTTCGCCGGTCGGACCGATGTTGCCCTTCTTCAGCATCCCGATGTCGCACTTCACATAGGTGCAGACGTCTTCGCTGTGCCCGTGCTTTTCGGCTTCCGCGATATAGTCGGCGGACAATTTCCTCATGCCGGATTGCAGTGCGTTGATTTCGGGAAGCACCGGAAGCAGATCGAAGGAGCGCAGCAGTTCGGTAAGGTTGCCGGGAACGAAAGTGTAAACCACCTTGCGGCCCTCTTGCGGAGCACGCGAGAGCGCACTGTAATGGCCGGCGATCATCTGCTTTTGCAGAGACATGCTGTGTTCTTTGTCAGCTTCAGCAGAGACGCGAGGCTTCGGCGATGCAGCGGTCATGCTTCGCTCCACAGGCGGATGGAATCGGAGAATGTGCCCGCCTGCTCACGGATGACGGCAAACTGGCCAGTGTCTTCCGAGTATTTGAACTGGGTGTGGGGAATGCCTTCGCGGTCAAGCCTGGTGATGAGCATGGGCTGCTCCAGCAGAGCGGGATCGCAGAAGCTGGGCGCGCAAAAGATGACACCCTCCGCGCGATTGCGCCGGACGGATTCTACGAGCGCAAGTCCGTGTTGCCCATCGGGCAGATAGCGTGCAGCAGTCTCAGCGCTCTGAGTAAGGAAGGCTTCGACCAGAGCTTGCATTGGATCGCCGTTGCACGAGATGTCCCCCGTGATCCATCGCAGCCCCAGAAGCAGGTCGTCATCGACAACCCAGCATCCCGCGCGTTCCAAGGTAAGCAGCAGGCCCAGCGGCGGCTGCTCGCAGAAGGTGCCCACCAGTACTACGCGGCTCTGGTCGCGATCGCGGCGGTCGGTTTCCAAAGACGCCAGTCGCAAGTACTCGCGCAATAGCGCGGTGTGATCTTCGGGTGTAAGCACGTTTCCGGCTCGCAACAGCGAATAAACTTCGGAGGTGGGATAGATCCAAGGCTGATGGCTGCGGGCGCGATAGAGTTCGCGGATGGAGGAACGATTTTCGTTATAGACGGCGATGCTGCGTCGTAAGTGCTCGTCGTCGATCGGATGGCCGCTCAGCCGGCCAAAGTCGTCGCGCAGTGTCTCCAGTTCACGCCGCCAATAAACACCCCCTGTCCCGGACTCAAAATTCTGCGGCAAGTCCACGTAGCGAACGTAGCGCTCGGGAAAAAGCATGGTCCACATGCCGGACAAGTTGCGGATCACATCGCAGATGGAGGGAAACAACATGCCGTCCAGCACATCGAGCCGCCCGCTGAGAGCCAGTTCGATGGTGCTGCGGGGAATATGGCAGATGTAGCTTTGGAAGTAAGCGTCGCCGCGGATGATCTCCAACCGCTCGCCCGCGCCCACAACGCCGACCGGCAGCATTCCGGCGGCATGAATCAACTCGCGCGGAACATAGATGGGCATGTGCCCGATGGCTTTGCGCCCTGGCACGGCGTCCTTCCACGCGCGCACAGCCGTCAGCTCGAAGTCGTCATTCAACTCCTGCGCGCGGCTGAGCAGTTTGGCAAGTTCCGGGCTCACGCGGTCGCTCCCGTCAGCGTGGTTCTCATGGTGGCGCTCATCCTTGTTTACCCGCGCCCACGGCTTGCGCTGTCCACGGGGCAATTTCCTGGATTAGTTCGTCGCTCCACGGCACGCCTTCGGCCAAGCGCCGCCGCAGCAACACGAAGTCCACCTCACGCTGCTCCTTGTTGCCGTAATGGAAGGCACGGAAACCGGCGCGCGCCTCCGTCATCATGTTCAGCGCCAGCCAGGCGCGATTGGTTTCGCGGTTGCGGTCCCAGTGTTCGAGCTTGTGTTTGCGCAGGCTCTCGATGGTCTTGATCAGGCAATCGGGCATGGTATACAGCAGGTTGGTGGACAACGAATCGACGGCCTCATCCAGAAGAGTGAGATCCACGGAGCCTCTGGCCAGCAGCGACTTGCCTTGTTCGCGTTGCGCTCCGGTTTTCGCTTCACCGATCAGCAGCCGCCCGTATTCATCGAGAACGCGATCGGTAACCACCAGTGGATTCGCTAGCCACTGCCCATCCACCTTGAGTGCTGGGACGATCTGGGTCAGACCGCCAAGCCAGTAGAAACGGTGCGCACTCCACGGCTGACAGAGCGTGCCGCTGAACATGGCACGCTCCATCCCGACAAATACCGGCAGAAAATCGGTCGACCCGCCCTCTGGCGCTGATCCATGCCGCGGGCCGGCTTGACTGAAAACGGCAAGGTCGCTGGCGACAGAAAAATCGCACGCCATGCCGACCTCCTGCCCTCCGCCGACACGCATTCCGTTCACCCGGCAAATCACCGGCTTGTCGCATTGCAGCACCGCCGTCACCATGTCGTTGAACAGCCGCATGTACTGGCGATACTCTCCGGGATTGCCGGCGTAAACTTCCGCGTACTCACGCGTGTTTCCACCCGTGCAGAAAGCGCGCGAGCCGGTGCCGGTCAGAACTACAGCCACTGCCGCCCGGTCATTGCTGGCGGCGCGTACCGCCAGAATGATCTCCTTAATCATGTCGGTGGTGTAGCTGTTGAGTTCGGTCGGATTATTCAGCGTGATCCAAACGTTGTGCAGTCCTTCAACCGGCGCGCCAGACCGGCCCTTCACTGGCTTTTGCTCAACCAGGATGAAACGCGTCGGAAACGACTCCACTAGATTGTGGTCATGCACGATCTTTTCTCCTTTACCGCGAGCTCGCGTGATTCGGGACCAGAATCACGCGTTTTCGAATTTCATGATGAGCCACGGCCTCCAGCAAAGCGGGGGCTTCGTTCAGCGAGTGCCGCTCCACATAAGGCTCCAGAACCACTTTGCCTTCCAGCACTAGCGCGAGTGCAGCCGGATACTGTTCCGGCGGGCAACCCCAATTGCCACGCGCTGTGGCGTCAAAAGCCATAAGGTTGGAGAGCCGTAGTTCCACTTTCTTGGGCGTGAAACCGACCACAGCGAGATAACCCCCATGATCGAGCAATCCGAAGGCAGTGGCCTGGCCTGCCGGCGTGCCGCTGGTCTCAAAGATCTTCAGCCCTATGCCCTTTCGCCCGGACTGTTTAACGAAAGAGCGCACGGCGGATTTCAGTTCTTTCTCGTTTATGGAACTGGCATCCAACGTTAGCGAAGCGCCGTGCTGGGCCACCAGTGCAAGCTTGGCCGGGTCCACGTCAATGGCTATAACGGCCGCCCCCATGGCGGCAGCGATCTGCACGCCGAATCCTCCCACTCCTCCCACGCCGACAAAAACAGCCACGTCGTCCACTCCTAAGCCGGACCGTCGAATCGCCTCAAAAGGCGTTGTGATCGCGTCGGCTACTACGGACAGGAGATCGAGCGTAACGCCTGGCGGCAGGTTTTCGGGGACAGGACAAAGCCCACGAGCGGGCACGCGCACGTGCGTCGCAAAACCTCCATCGCCGTCGTTGCCTGGCATGAACTGCTGCCGGCAGATCGTGGGGTGGCCGGCTCGGCACGGATTACAGTCGCCGCAGGGAATCACTGCGGGAACGATGAGATTGCGGCCTTCCCAGCTTGTGGCGGCCTTGCCCGCTGCTACCACGCGACCCGAGATCTCGTGCCCGAGGGTGAGCGGTAACGGCGCGCGCGTGGGTACGCCATCGAACGCGAAGCCGACATCGGTATGGCAAACACCGCAGCCGGCGACCTCAACTACCACCTCGTCGGCGCGCGGCTCGAGAGCGAAAAATTCGTAACGCTCCAGACGTTGCGCAGGAGCGATGAGCCGGTAGCCGTACCCGCCAAGCTTGAACGACAAGCAGAGAATCCCTCAGCCCCAACCTCGCCTGACTGGGACGTTGGGTGAGTTGCAGCGTACCGCGCGAGCAACCCAGAACTCTGTGATCTAAGTCACTAGGGCAAGTGAGAATGAGCGGACGAGGAATTCAGGCCGGCGCAGTCCGCTGCAGAATCTTTCGCTCCTGATAGGTGGTTAGAGCGTAATCAAAATTGCTCCGACCGGGAGTATGCTGGGCGAGAATGAGTCCTGCATATCATCGCGTGGTGAAATGAACATGAGTAATAACTTTACGACAGCGTTCGATTCGATGGGCCGCGAGGATCTTTTGCGTGCGCTCGAAATGTTCGCCAAAAGCTGGCTGGCCCACGACGGATGCTGGTTCCTGGCAGCGGAGGAGCGCTTCGGAATGGAAGCGGCGATCGAACTGGATACACGCGCCTGGTCGCGATTTGCTGCTGCTGAGGCAAACCGCATCATGACGACATTTCATATTCCGCAGCAGGGCGGTCTCGACGCGCTGGAAAAGGCGCTGGGATTGCGCATGTACAGCGTCATCAACGCGCAGCGGGTGGAATGGTCAGAGGATAGAGGACGGTTCCGCTTCTTCATGGACGTTTGCAGGGTCCAGGAAACCCGCCGGCGCAAGGGGCTACCGGATTTCCCTTGCAAGAGTGTGGGGACGGTTGAGTTCGAGACCTTTGCCCGGACCATCGACTCCCGTATCCGCACGGTGTGCCTGCATTGTCCTCCTGAAGCCGCGGATGGCGAATACTGCGGGTGGGAATTCAGCATGGAGGGATAACGCTCCGTGCTATTCCGCTGCAACCCAGCACGCCAGACGCTCGACCAAGCAGTCTGGTTGCGACGATCGCTGGCAACTGCATGGACCTCTCACTCATTACCTTTTCGGACGCAGCGCACACCCGCTTGTGACGATCGCTACTGCTCGTTAGCCTTTGCCCAAGTCAGCGCCCAGCAGGGATTTTCAAGAAATAACCCAACACGATCCAAGCCAGTCTGACCGTAGAGCTTGTGGTCCATCAGGACTGGCATGTGCACGATTTCTACTTGCTTCAGTACGTCGAGGAGCGGTTCACCGATATCGAGGATGGTTACCTCGCACCCTCCGCATA
>JBEKQY010000085.1:0-14468 GCA_049519235.1 Candidatus Korobacteraceae bacterium
TACGGCATGATGATGCGGCTGGGCTCCCCTTCGCCATTGAGCGTAGGCTGCTGCTCCGGGAAGCGTTCGTGCAGGAAATCGATGAACCCCCGCGCCAGCAGCCGGCCGGAGCTGTGCATATGGATCAGCCGCAGGGTGAAGACCAGGGCTTGCAGAACCTCGCCATCCTTCAAGGTCGTATAGCCCCGGTGCTTCTGCTCAACCTCGCGAAATTCCTGGAACAGTTGTTGCAGCACGCCGATGACCGCCTGCTGCACCGGGTTCGGCAATGCCTCCTGATACACCAGGCCGCTGGCGATCAGCGTCTGATAGCTCTGGGCCACGTTCGCCAGCCCGCCGATCAAATCGCGGTCGTGGAGACTGCGATCGGCCCGCGTAACCCTGCCCAGGGTCTGCAAAATTCCCGCGATCAGCGTCTCGTGCTCAGAAAGAAATGCTTCCCGCAGCGCAATCGCCGGAAAGGTTTCCGCGGGCGGAGTCTCGCCAATTGTTCGCGGCTTTTCATGCTGGCGCGCCTGTTGCAGGTAGGGACACTCGGACGGGCAGTCGAGTGTTAACTCGCGCTGTTCGCCGCAACATTGGGCGCAGATACGCCCGTGCAGGGCAGGACAGAAGCGTTTTTCTTTGCGCACGTTGCAGATGGAACAACTCAAGAAGAGCACCTCGGTGGCCGGGTCGCTACCGCGCAAGTCTTTTCATTATGGCATTTCCGTGCGCCGGGAGGCACCTGAACCCGCGTGGATGTTGACTTTTCGAGCGCCCCTGTGGAAAAACCCGCATAAAATATGGCGAAAATGCTTTGCATGCGAGGACGCTTGGTATACGATACGCAGCAGTCGAGCATTCCTACTGCTCACGCTTCAAGGAGGATTACGAATGGCAACTGGCATGACCAAGACCCAGCTCGTCCGCTACATGGCGGAGAAAAACGAGCTCAACAACAAACAAGCGGCTGCGTTTCTTGACGGACTGGCGGAAGTGGCGATCAAGGAAACGAAAAAGAACGGTGTGTTCATCATCCCGGGTCTGGGCCGCCTGGTGAAGTCTAACCGCAAGGCGCGCATGGGCCGCAATCCCCAGACTGGCGAAGCAATCAAAATTCCCGCCAAGGTCGTGGTGAAGTTCCGCGTGGCCAAGGCCGCCAAGGATGCAATCGCACCCAAGAAATAGTTTTCACTTTCTCTGTATTCAGGGCCGGCCTCGCGCCGGCCTTTTCGCTTGGTTAGGGAATGGGGGCTAGGGATTAGGGTTTGGGAACCAGCCAACGATTCAGTCTTCGTGCGAGTAATTACTCTTACTAGTCTAGCCCCTAGTCCCCAGCCCCTAGTCCCGCCGCTCCACCATCCCTGCGAAAAATCCATCGCAGGGCTGCACGCCTGGAATCGTGCGCAGAAATTTTCCGCTAAGCAGCGACTCGACATCGCTCCACACCAGTTCACCCGTTGAGCGCAGCCACTCCAGTTCCTCGCGACAATCTCGCAGTCGGTATTCCTGCTGCTCGCGCAGAACTTCTTCCACCACCGCTTCGTTCTCTTCGCGTTCCAGCGAGCAAGTGGAATACAGCGCGCGACCGCCGGGGGCGAGCTGGCTGAGCGCGGCGCGCAGGATGGCGACTTGTTTTACATGCAGGTAACCAAGGTCTTCAGGCTTCAGCCGCCATTTAATCTCCGGATTGCGCGACAATGTTCCCGTTCCCGAGCAGGGCACGTCCGCCAGAACGCGATCGAATCCTCCCGACGTGGGAAGGTGCAGCGCGTCGGCCTGGATCACCTGAACATTAGCTGCGCGTAGGCGTTTGCGCAGCAACTCAGCGCGACGCGGGAGCAGTTCGGCGGCGACAATTTCCGCCGAAGGATTACGGGCAGCCAATGTTTGCGTTTTCCCTCCGGGAGCGGCGCAGCAGTCAAGCACACGCGAACCACTACCAACCAGCGCTGCCACCAGTTGAGAAGCCTCATCCAAAATGAACACGCGGCCTTCCTGGAACGCGCGCGTTCGCGTGATGTCTCCGCCGGTAGCGATGCGGGCGCCGGCGAGCAGTGCTCCCGCAGCCAGCTTGACCCCTTCGGCCTCCAGTTCCTTCTGGGCTGCTGGATCGTCGATGCGGATGGCCACGTTCGGTATTTGCTGGCCGTGGCGGCAGATCAGATGAGCGCGTTCGACCCCGAACTCGGCCACCCAACGCTCCACCAGCCATTGCGGATGAGCAAACTCGCCAGCCAGCAACGCAGCGGTCCAGTCAGGCGTTCCCGGCTCCGGTGTGATCTTCGTTGTAGCTATCTTGCGCAGTACCCCATTGGCAAAGGGCGCAGCCGATCGCTTGTGTGCGCGCTTCACCAGCTCCACGCTGTCGTTGATGGCGGCGTGCGCCGGAATCCGGCTGAGATATTGCAACTGATAAGCGCCCAGCCGCAGTGCAGTCAGCACCTCGGGATCAACTTTGGCGAGCGTCCGCGCCGATGCCGCAGCGATGGCTTCGTCCAGGCGCGAGCGCCAGCGCAAAACGCCCATCACCAACTCGGTCGTCAGAGCGCGATCGGCTTGGCTCAACAATTCCAGCCTGCCTGAGTGCAGCAGTTCGCTGGCATAGGCACCCTGCTGATCGACTCGCAGCAGAATGTCGAAGGCAGCGGTGCGTGCGGGAGCGATGGGCATGACGGAAGCAACTAGCAACTAGCAATTAGCGACTAGCAATGAAGAGCCACGAAACGAGAACTGCTAAATGCCAATTGCTAGTTGCTAGTTGCTAGTTGCTCGTCGTTCCTTGGCCGATAGCCGTTGATGAAATCACGCGCACTCATGCGCTTTCTGCCTTCCATCTGCAACTCGTGAATATCAAGCGCCGAACCGTGCGCAAAGCCCAGCAGGAGGCGCTCGTTCTCGATGGTGAAATGTGCGGCTGTGACAACAGCGACTTCAGGCACAACGGTGGCCGAGTGAAGCTGTAACGTCTTGCCGCGAAAATGAGTGAAGGCGCCCGGCCACGGCTGAAATCCGCGCAGCCGGTTCCACGTGTCCACGGCGGTACGCGAGAAATCGATCAGCCCGTCTTCGCGCTTCAGGATGGGCGCCAGCGTGGCCTTGGTATTGTCCTGCGGCCGTTGTGTGATGGTTCCGTTCTTTAAGCCGGCCAGCGTACAAATCATCAGGTCGGCGCCACTCTGCGCCAGGCGTGGCGCAAGCGTCATAGCGGTATCTTCCGGCTGGATGCGCTCTTCCGATTGCAGCAGAATGTCGCCGGTGTCGAGTCCGGCGTCAATACGCATGGTGGTGACGCCGGTGATGCTCTCACCCATGGCGATTGCCCACTGGATGGGCGCGGCGCCGCGATACTTCGGCAGCAGCGAGGCGTGCAGGTTGAGGTTGCCCAGCGGCGGCAGGTCGATCATCCATTGCGGAATGATACGGCCATAGCCGACCACTATGATCGCCTCCGGCGCGATACGCGCCAGTTGCTGGCGGAATTCGTCGTTGTTCTTGATCTTCTCGGGCTGGGTGACAAGAAGATTGAAAGCGAGCGCGGCTCGCTTCACTGGTGAAAGTGCCAGTTCCATGCCGCGGCCGCTGGGACGGTCCGGCTGGGTGACGACCAGCTTCACCCGGAAGCCGGCGGACACCAGCTTCTCCAGCGTCGGGACCGCAAAGAGCGGCGTGCCGCAGAACACCAGGTCCATCATAGGCAGCACCTAGCAACTAGCAATTAGCTCAAGCAACGGCGCACAACTTTGTCGCGCGTGTAAAAAGCTAGCTGCTAGTTGCTAATTGCTAGTCGCTTCTTCTCACCACTCCCCTTGCTTCATCAGCTTGCGAATCTTGCGCTTGATCAGGTCGCGCTTCAGCGCGCTGATGTGGTTGAGGTAGAGTTTGCCGTTCAGGTGGTCGGTTTCATGTACCAGCGCGCGGGCCAGCAACTCTTCGCCGACGATTTCGATGGTCCTTCCCGTCACGTCCTGGGCACGCGCCGTGACCTTGCGAGGCCGGGTCACGTTCTCGCGGAACTCCGGCAGGCTAAGGCAGCCTTCGCTGGCGCTCAGCCGCCCCTCGGTGTGCACGATCTCGGGATTGACCAGCACAATCTTCGCGTCCGGATCTTCCTTGAAGGTTACGTCGATGACCGCGACGCGCTTGGCGATGCCGATCTGCGGAGCGGCCAGGCCCACGCCGTGCGCGGCGTACATGCTTTCGAACATGTCGTCAACCAGCTTGCGCAGGTCGGCGTCGAATTCGGTGACAGGGGCGGACGGTTTCTCCAATACCGGGTCGCCAAATTTCACGATGGGATAGATCATTTAGAAGTTTCGCAACTGTTGGCAGTAGCCTTCGAAATTTCGCCGTAACTCCGTGAGGGAATCGCCACCGAATTTTCCCAGCGCGCAGCGCGCCAAGGTGAGCGCCGCCATCGCCTCAGCGGCAACACCCGCGGCCGGCACCACGCATACATCGGAGCGCTCATAAGCTGCCTTCACCGGCTCGCGCGTGGCGAAGTCCACCGAAGCCAGCGGACGCCGCAGCGTCGAAATCGGCTTCAGGTAGCCGCGTACGCGGATATCTTCGCCGTTGGAGACGCCACCTTCCAGTCCACCCGCGTGATTCGATCGCCGGGTAAATCCGGTCAACGAAGTTGCGCTGCCACGCTCGTATCCTATTTCATCATGCACCGTGGAGCCGAGTGAAACCGCAGCCTCAACCGCGTCGCCGATCTCAACTGCCTTCACCGCCTGCAGCGACATCACCGCTGCCGCCAGTTGTGCGTCCAGGCGCTCATCCCAGTTGGCGTAGGTGCCAAGCCCCGGCGGCACGTGGTGCGCAATCACCTCGAAGATTCCGCCAACCGAGTCGCCGGTGCGTAAGGCCAGATCGACTTGCTCCTTCATGCGCGCCTCGCTCTCAGGGTCGGCGCAACCGAGCACAACCTCATCGCTTGCGGCCAGAGCTCTGATCGCCTCCCAGGTGACCGGTTTGTCTTTATTGAGGCGCGCGCTCCCGACGGCGATGACGTGGCTCAGAACTTCGATGCCCAGTTCACGCAGCAGCAGTTTGGCGATGGCTCCCGCGACCACACGTGCTGCCGACTCGCGCGCCGAGGCGCGCTCCAGGACGTAACGCGCTTCGGAAAAGTTGTACTTCACGGCCCCGGCAAGGTCGGCATGACCGGGACGCGGCGAAGCCACCCGCTTGTGTTTCACCGGATCGCCTTCTTCCACCGGCAGCGCCTCGATCCAGTTATGCCAGTCGTTATTGGCGAGCAGCACCGCGATAGGCGAGCCGATCGTTTTGCCATGCCGCACCCCGCTGAGAATGCGCGCGGTGTCCCGCTCGATCTTCATGCGCCCGCCGCGGCCATAGCCCTGCTGCCGCCGCCACAGTTCGCGGTTGATGAACGAGAGATCGACCACCACGCCGGCAGGCATGCCCGAAAGCAGCGCCACCAGCGCCTCTCCGTGAGACTCACCGGCTGTAGAAAAGCGAAGCATGGGAAGGCTGATTGTAGAGACAGCGGTCAGTAATTGGCAATTAGCACTTGTGCCATGCCCCAGACGACGGCGATGAGCGCGTTCACTTCGCCACAAACATCGCTACACTGCGCGCTTTCACCAGATAGCTTTCCTGCGACAAAAGCGGGAATTCCTCACCGTCTTCTGCGATGTCGAGTGGTGAGGCCTCCGCTGTATCCACGACGCGGAACCACTCGCGCTCGCCGATGTGCGGCAACTCAAACTCCAGATCGCCGGAATAGGCGTTGGCAATGAAGTGCAGGTCGTCGCGAAACTCGCCATGGTGCAGTTGTGTGAGTTGCATGGCCACGGTGCGCGATTCATAGCTCCAGTCGGGCTTCATGCGCTTCACGCCGTGCCACGAGATGTGAAATCCGCCTTCGCCTTTCAACTGGAAGCTCTCGCGGCGCAGCAGCGGACAGCGTTTGCGGAAGCCGATCATCAACTGAAAGAAACGCAGCAGGCCGGCGTTGGTCTCCGCCAGCCGCCAGTCAACCCAACTGATCTCGTTGTCCTGGCAATACGCGTTGTTGTTGCCCTGTTGCGTGCGTCCCATCTCGTCGCCCGCCAGGATCATGGGCACGCCATGCGAAACCAGCAGAATCGCGGCAAAATTCTTTTGCTGACGCTGGCGAAGCTCCTTGATCACCGGATCGTCTGTCGGGCCTTCCACACCACAATTCCAACTGTAGTTGGCGTTGTTGCCGTCGGTGTTGTTGTCGCCGTTCGCCAGGTTGTGCTTCTCGTCATAGGAGACCAGATCGTTCAGCGTGAAGCCGTCATGACAAGTCATGAAGTTGATGCTGTGATACGGCTCGCGCGCGCTGGTGAGGTACAGGTCAGGACTGCCCAGCAGGCGCGTCGCCAGCGGCGAAGTCATCCCAGCGTCACCCTTCACGAACTTGCGGATGTCATCGCGAAAGATGCCATTCCACTCCGCCCATCGTCCCCAGGAAGGAAGTGTGCCGACCTGGTAAAGGCCGGCCGCATCCCAAGCCTCGGCGATGAGCTTGGTGTTGGCCAGCACGGGATCGTACGCCAGGCTCTCCAGCAGCGGCGGATTCTTCAGCACCGAGCCGTCCATCCCGCGGCCCAGGATGGAGGCGAGATCGAAGCGGAAGCCATCGACGTGCATCTCCATAACCCAGTAACGCAGGCAATCGACGATGAAGTCGCGGACCACGGGATTGTTGCAGTTCACGGTGTTGCCGCAGCCGCTGTAGTTCACATATTTCCCAGTGCCGGGATCGAGGATGTAATAGGTGGGGTTGTCGATACCGCGGAAGGACCAGACGGGGCCGTGCTCGTCACCCTCGGCCGTGTGGTTGAACGTCATGTCGAGGATGATTTCGATGCCTGCCTGGTGAAAGGCGCGGACCATGTGCTTGAACTCACGAATCTCCTCGCCGTTGTCGCGGGCGGAGGCGTAAGCGGCGTTGGGAGCGAAGAAGGCAGTCGGCTGATAACCCCACAGGTTCAGCAACAACTCGCCGGTGAAAGGATTGACGCGGTCAGTGTCGGACGCCTCGAACTCGTTCACCGGTAGCAGCTCCACCGCGGTGACTCCCAGCTTCTTGAGATAAGGAATCTTCTCGACCAGGCCGGCGAATGTTCCCGGATGCGCGACTCCGGAAGACGAATGCCGCGTAAAGCTGCGGACGTGCGCTTCATAAATGATGCTGTCCACCAGCGAAATGTTGAGCGGCTGATCGCGCTCCCAATCGAAATGATTTTCCACCAGCAGGCTGTTGCGATAGGGCCGCGTGCCCGGTTTGTATTCGCCCCAAGCGCCGCCGTTGGAGAGCGCGTGCGCATAGGGATCGAGCAGCACATGCGCGGGGTTGAAGCGATACACCTGCGGATCCGGGTTCGGCTGCATGTCGAAGCGGTAGCCGTACTGGCCGCCCGCGTCCAGTCCCTCAACAAACACGTGCCACACCTGTCCGGTGCGGTTGGAGTGCGGATCGAGCGCGAATTCCACGTAGGGATCTTGCGCTCCCGGCTGAAACAGCACCAGCGTGCACGTGGTTGCATGTTTGGAAAAAATCGCAAAGTTCACGCCGTGGCGGCGTTGGGTGGCGCCCAGCGGCAGCGGCACTCCGCGGCTTACGCGCTGCCCGGGCGCGGTCGTGGCAGAAGACTGCTTGGGCGCATGTTGAGCCAAGGATTTGGGTGGCATGGTTGCGTCGCCTATTGTGCGCCAAAGCCGGTAGATTGGAATAGCAAAAAATCGCGCGTGAAGGAGCTGTAGGTTTCGTTCGCTGAGGTTACTTAAGCTCGCGCTAACAGCTCGCGCGCAATCCGCACGTAGAGATCGATTGCTTCCAGCAACTGCTTCTTTTCGATGTATTCGCGTTCCGTGTGCGCCACGTGTATGGAGCCGGGGCCGATCAGCAGTGGTTTTCCCCAGTTCGTGAGCGCGGGAATGTCCGTGGTGAAGGCGGCAACCATGGTTTCGATGCCGGGAACCGTGCCCAGCTCCATGTAAGGAATTTCCAGCTTGAAGCTGGCTTTCGCTTTGCTGCCTGCTGCTTGTGTAATTTGCCGGCGCAACTCCTCCGCCGGGCCAACCAGCCGGAAGAGCAACTGCGCCACCGCGTGATCGGAAATGACGTTGGGCGCGCGGCCGCCTTCGATTTGCCCGATGTTCAGCGTGCACGGGCCGGCTTTCGGATTACCCGGCAGCTCCAGCTTGCGAATCTCCTGGAGCGCGTCCAGCAGCTTTTCAATGGCCGACTCGCCCAGCTCGGGATAAGCCGAGTGCGCCATTCTGCCGCGCGCAACCAGTTCTACTCGCAGCGTGCCCTTCGATGCGATGGCCAGCTTGTTTTCCGTTGGCTCGCCGTTGATCAGGAACTTCACGCCGCGCGGCTGCTGATTGGCGGTCTGCGCGCCTTGGCTATCACGCTCCTCGCCCACCAGAAACAGTAATCCAACGTGGACGTCTTCATCCTTCAGCTTTTCCGCTGCCGCAATCTGCGCCACGATGATGCCCTTGGCGTCGCACGAGCCGCGTCCGTAGATGCGATCCGGCGTCTCCGACGAAGGAATGAATGGCGGCACCGTGTCCATGTGCGTGGAGAGCGCGAGTTGCGGATTGCCTTGCTGGGGATGAGTTGCCCAGACATTGAAGCGATCGTCTTCGACGGGCATGCGCTCGACGTTATAGCCGAGACGCGTCAACTCGCCGACGAGCGCCTCGCCGACAGCAGCTTCCATTCCGGTGGTTGATTCAATGTCGATGAGCTTGCGAGTGAGAGCGAAAACGTCCATCTGGGAAGAATAGATGATTTCACCACAGAGAACAGCAAGCGCACGGGCCAGTGAAGGTCATTTCTTACCACGGAGACACGGAGAGCACAGAGTTTTTCTTGTCTTCTCAGTGTTCTCCGTGCCTCCGTGGTGAATCGAATTGACTATTTCGCCTTGCTGCTGAGGCCGGCCCACTTTTCCAATAGGCCCAGCGTTGCGGCAAAGTCGAGATCGTCCCAGCCTTCTTCGCTCGACAGCTCATAAATTTCATCGACCGTTTCCAGCGCGGGCAGCTTCACCCGGTGCTCCTTCGCCATGTCGAGCATGAGGTGAATGTCTTTATGCATCAGGCGCAGCGGGAAGTTGGGCGAGTAGTCATGGCGCAGCACAAAGGGCGCTTTGTAGTCCACTACGCCGGAGCGCACCATGGAAGCCTGGATCAGCTCGATCAGCTTGTGCGGGTCGACGCCCAGCTTGCGCGATAGAACGAAGGCCTCGGCGAAACCCTCATAGATAAGGGCGATCATCAGGTTCATACTGAGTTTTGCGGCCTGCCCCTTGCCGGTCTCGCCGATGTGGATGACCTGCTTGCCCATGGCCTTGAATAGCGGATCCAGGTATTCGACCGGCTCGGGTGCGCCGCCGACGATAAAGATGAGTTGTCCGTTTTCCGCGCCGATTTTCGAGCCGGTAACGGGCGCGTCCACCCAATGCACGCCGGCAGCATTCACCCTCTCGGCAAAGCGCAGCGTGGCCGACGGCGAAATGGTGCTGGAGTCGACGACAATCGCCCCTTCTTTCAGCGATTGCACCGCGCCGTCCTCGGCAAACATTACCCGCTCGACGGAGGCGGTATCGGCGACGCAGCTCCAAACCACTTCGGCCTCTTTGGCTGCGTCGGCTGGAGAAACAGCGGTAGTTGCGCCATCTAAGTGCTGGCGCGCCGTGCGGTTCCACACCGAAACTTCATGCCCGGCGGCTACCAGCCGCGAGGCCATCGGACGTCCCATAATGCCCAAACCGAGGAAGGCAATGCGCATGTGTCGCTCCTTATGGTTTCGGAATTGGACACGCGCAGGCAGGGAGCCGCTGGCGCATCGGCCCGAACCTAATGATTTAAGCTGAGTGGAACAGTAAGGTCAAGGAAGAGATTGCAATTAGTCCTGAATCAAATCGGACAAATCTTGTTATCGCAAGGATCGGCGAGCCGCATCGCACAAAGGGTAACGTGCGTCTAATGAGTTGCAGCCCTCATGTTAGGACCAACAATTCGCCGCAAGGCCAGCCAGTTTGGCACCCTGGTTCGTCACTCTGCCATGACCCCGCGCACCGGAGTTACACGCCAGCCGGTGCTGGCCAATCGCGGCGAACTGGGCGTCACCTTCATCGGCCATTCCAGCTTTTTCCTCCAGATTGCGGGCAAGAATATTCTGGTTGACCCCAACTTCGCGCGCTGGATTTTTGTGCTGAAGCGGCTGCGGCGGCCGGGGCTAAGGCTGCGCGACCTGCCGCCCATCGATGCTGTGCTGGTCTCGCACGCCCACTTCGATCATTTGCATCGGCCGTCGCTGCGGGCCATTGCGCGGCTCACGCGCCGGCGGTCGGGAAAGCGACCGATGATCGTCGTGCCTCGCCATGTTCGCGACCTGGTGGGCGATTTGGGGTACGGCCGCATTGTCGAACTCGATTGGTGGAAGCAGCTACTGCTCGGTCATCTTGAAATTACGCACGTGCCTTCGCGGCACTGGGGAGCGCGTATTTTGCGTGACATGTATCGCGGCTACGGTGGATATGTTCTCCGAGCGGCTCAGCATTCGCTCTATCACGCCGGCGACACCGCGTACTTCGAGGGCTTCCGCGAGATTGGTGAGCGACTACGGCCTGAGGTGGCGCTGCTGCCCATCGGCGCCTATCATCCGGCTTCCTACCGCTCGATGCATACCAGCCCAGAAGATGCGGTGCAGGCCTTCGTGGATCTGGGAGCGCGTTGGATGGTGCCCATGCATTACGGGACGTTTCGGCTGTCGCATGAGCCGGTGGAAGAGCCGGTGCAACGGCTGAAGCTTGAGGCTAGGCGCCGCCGCATCGAGAAGAAAATCTGCGTGCTGGAAGAAGGTGTGACCAAGCTGTTCGAGTGATCAGTGGCTAGTGGCCAGTGGCCAGTGTCTCTCGATCGTTTGCCGGTCAGAACTGGCATACTAGCCACTGACCACTGCTCTTGGAGGATCACTTGAAGAAAACCGCTTTCGTACTGCTGTTCACCTTGTTGCTTTCGGCATTTGCCTTCGCCGCCGACACCTACCAGCAAGGCAAAATTGTGAAGTGGGAGAACGGCACCTACGCAGACAAATCCAAGAAGCACCCGACCAAGAACTGGGTCGTCTATCAGCTACAGACGGACACCACCACCTATTCCATCGCCCGCCAGAAAGAAACCAAACCTCAGATGCAAGCCGGCGATGTGGTGCAATACGAGCTAAAGAAGAACACCCAGATCATCGTGATCGACGCCAACGGCAAGAAGCACGAATACCAGATCGTAGGACAAACGGCCGGGCCGGGACAGTAAGCGCGCCCTGTCATTTCCGGCGAGGCAGGCGAATGGGAGAAGCGAGTATTCCAGAAAGGTGTTCGACCTCGGTCACCACGCGATCCAGGTCATCGATCAGCGGCTTTAGCCTGTGGGTCACACCGCCCAACCGGTATTGCGTTACCAGCGAGCGGTAGTACCACAGAGTCTTCGCCTTGGGCGCCGAAAAGCGCGAGAAGGCGATTTCGCCGTCGTAACGCAAATCACGCAGCACGGCGCGAACGTTGTACAGCTTGTCAGCGGCCGACACGAAGCGCGTCTCGGCGTCTTCGCCGCGCACCCGGCGCAGGTAGCGGAACTTGCGCCGCTCCCAATTCTCCTTCTTCCTTGGGTCCTCGACGTAGGAGTCGGTGCAGCCATCCACGATTTTGGCCACACGGGCCCCGAAAATCTGCTCGATTACCTTCAGCATCGGCCGCCCGCCATGATCCTCGACCGCATCATGCAGCAGCGCCGCTATCGCCATCTCCTCGTCACCGCCATAGTCGAGCACGATGGAAGCCACGCCCAGCAGGTGAGAAATGTACGGGATGCCGCTCTTCTTGCGGTCCTGGTCGCGGTGTACCTGCGAAGCGAAAAGCAGCGCATGATCGAAGCGCGTGGAGAGCGGAACGAACTTGCGATCGAACGAGCCCGGCAGCTTAGTCGGCATAATCAGCGCAGAAAATTGATGCAGACAGCATAGCGGAAAAGGCCGCGAGCAACTAGCAACCAGCCGCGAGCAATTAGCAGTCAGCTCCCGGGCATCAGCCGTCAGATACTTTCCAGGATCGAATTGTCATCCTGAGCGAAGCGGCCGCCGCACGCCTAATGAACACGTCGCGTCGGCAACGACGGGTCGCAACCCGATCGAACCAGCCGCGACAGCGGCGGCATGGGTTTAGCCTGGGGCGTAAGCCCCGGGGGAAGCTTGGAAAATTGAGCAGAGCAGCGGAGCGGCGACACTGGCCATCAATCGCATTCGCACTTTTCACCGCGCAGGCCCTGCACGCCTTCGTGCGCAATGATCGGCGTCATGATCAGCGCGGCGGCAGGATCGGCCCACCACCAACCCAGCAGCGCGTGCAGCAGCAGCCCAGCTAGAAGAATCGCCGACAGCCACGCGCAGAAGTCAGCTTGGCGCGCGTCAGCCTTTAGCGCGCCACTATGGATCTGGGCCGCTACGCGACGCTTGGCCCGGCCCAGCAGCGGCATCACGATCACCGCCGCGACAGCAATAAGAATGCCGGGCAGGCTGCGCTCCGGTTGCGCTTTGCTCCACAAGGCGCGGATGGATTCAATGGCAACGTACGCAGCCAGAAGCAGGAAACAAAATCCTACCAGGCGATGCGCCGTCCGTTCCGCGCGCTCGCGCCGCTCGCTGTCATCATCTTCGCGAAATCGCCACAGCAGAATTCCCGCCGACATGGTTTCAATCACGGAGTCGAGGCCGAATCCGACCAGCGCGATGCTGCCCGCCAGCAGTCCCGAGATCAATGCCACTGCGGCTTCAAAGCCGTTCCACGCGATGGTCAGGTGTTCCAGACGGCGGCCGCGCGCGATCAGGGCGGCGCGGTCAAAATCCGTTGCATGATTTGCGGCAGGCACTGCGCCATCATTCATTACTGCAAAGTATAAGCGGGATCGACTGATGATAATTGCGGAGTGTCGAGAGGGGACCCTTCGACAAGCTCAGGGCAGGCTCTTCGACTCCGCTCGTCCGCCTTGCGGCGGCCACACTTCGCTCAGCATGACACATGGAGTTGGTTGATGGCTGAAAGGTGATGGCTGAGAGCTGATAGCTAACTGACAACTAGCCACTGATAACTAATTCAATCCAGCCTGACCAGAAACACTCCGCCCTCTTTCACGTGCGTCTTGCTGGCGACTTCCTGGGCTTTGCGCTTGTCATCGCCCTCCGGGCGGATTCGGACCCACTCTCCCGTCGGCCCGGTGAACTGAATGACGTTGGCGTCTTCGTACCGGTCCTGCAGCCTTTCTTTCAGCTTGCGGGCTTCGCTTTCGCTATGGAAGGCGCCTATCTGCACACACCAGCGTCCGCCCTCCAGGATAGGCGCCGGCGCCGACAGTACTTCCAGCTTCACCTCCGCGGTGCCCGGCTGCCAGACGTCGACTGCCTTGGCCGCCGCCAGCGACAGATCGATAATGCGGTCTTCCACGAATGGCCCACGATCGGTGATGCGCACCATGGCTGAGCGCCCGGTGCTGAGGTTGGTTACTCGCACCATGGAGTTCATCGGCAGCGTGCGGTGCGCGGCGGTCATCGCGTGCTCGTTATAGATCTCGCCGTTGGCTCCGCGGCGGTGGTGATACGGAGGCCCGTACCAGCTCGCCCGCCCGGTCTCGACGTAAATGGGCTTGGTGTTTCGCGGGACTGTGGGCGCGGGCTCGGTGCTAGCCGTCGATGGCTCCTCCGGCTGGGGAGCGGTGATGGTCGGCGGAGGCGGCACCGGCTGGCTGCGCGCAGTTTTGTGTCCGCCGCACGCCGCCAACAGCAACAGACCGGCGGCGACGAAGGCGACCAGCGCGGCCCGCGTAGCTGACGAGTTTGCAGTTGCGACTTGAAAGGGCACGCCTTCAGGCGTGCCGCGCGGGACCGCGAATGAACCGGGCTTTAGCCCATGAGGCAGTCCGGCATTCGAGGCACTCAACACCATGCGGCCGATCGCTATGGTTTTTTCGAGTCCATGTGGTCGGCGACCTTGGCCAGCTTCTCGCTGGCAATGCGCAGCGCTTTCGTCGAGCCCTGGCGAATGGCCGGCACCAGCTCGTCGTTGATGTACTTGATCAGCGTCTGCGTCTCTTCCTCGATGCGTTGCGAGGCGTCGCCCAGCATATCGTCGAGCCGCTCCCCAGCCGTCTGAAAGGGACGGCGGGCGTTCTTTTTCTGGTCGTTCACAGCAAGCCACCTTGCGAGTAGCGAAAAATCGTCAGGCACAAAGATTATGGGACGGATGGCAGTCTGCGGTCAATTGGCGAGAAGGGTGCGGGAAGCTGTCAGCCTTCAACCGTCAGCTCTCAGCCGTTAGCCGTCAGTAGTACCCCCCTACCCTTGACACTGTCATCCCGACCGACGGCTTTCAGCCATTTTCCAAACTGTCATCCCGGCCGCAGCCTTCAGCCCTTTGCCA
>JBEKQY010000086.1:0-14324 GCA_049519235.1 Candidatus Korobacteraceae bacterium
GCTTTTCCCCCGCGCGCCTCCTTTAACCCCACGATTTCAGCGCAAGAATTCAGCGCAGGGATACCCCCCTGGGGTAGGGTGCAGCAAAATCCCCTCAATGCGTAATACCCCCGCTATCGTTTGACCCCCTTTTTCCCGCGCCTGTAAGATCGAGGCTTGACCTTCGCTTCCTGAACGGATTGGCATGCCTCACGATCTCCCCAAGGCCTACGACCCCGGCGCCATCGAACCGCGCTGGGCCGAGTACTGGGTGCGCGAGAAGTTGTTCCACGTCGAAACCCCGGCTGCCGGTTCCACCCAGGAAACCTTCACCATCACCCTGCCACCGCCGAATGTCACCGGCAACCTCCACATGGGACACATGTTGGAGCATACCGAAATCGACATCGTCGTCCGCTGGAAGCGCATGAGCGGCCTGCCGACCCTTTGGCTGCCCGGCACCGATCACGCCGGAATCGCCACTCAGCTTATGGTGGAACGCCAGCTTGCCTCTGAGGGCAAGAACCGCCGCGATATTGGCCGTGAGGCCTTCATCGCTCGCGTCTGGGATTGGAAGCAGCACTACGGCGGCGTCATCCTGCAACAGATGAAGCGGCTCGGCGCCTCCGTTGACTGGTCGCGCGAATATTTCACCATGGACGAGCGCATGTCGCGCGCCGTCCGCGAGGCCTTCGTCCGCCTCTACGACGAAGGCCTGATTTATCGCGGCAAGTACATCGTCAACTGGTGCCCGCGCTGCATCACGGCAGTGTCCGACCTCGAGGTTGTGCACGAGGACACGTCAGGCAAAATCTGGGAGATTCGTTATCCCGTCATCGGGTCGCCCGCGAAGGCGGAATCCCAATCCAAAGCCGAGTACATCGTGGTCGCCACCACGCGACCCGAGACTATGCTGGGCGATACCGCCGTGGCCGTGAACTCTGCCGACGACCGCTATCGGCACCTCCACGGCAAGCGGATCCTGCTGCCGCTGATCAATCGCGAGATTCCGATCATCACCGACGACATTCTCGCCAATCCCGAGTTCGGCACCGGCGCGGTCAAGGTCACACCGTCGCACGATCCCAACGACTTCGAAACCGGCCTGCGCAACAACCTGCCGCAGATCGAGGTGATCAACGAAGTCGCGCAGATGAACCAGAACGCCGGCCCCTACCAGGGACTCGACCGCTTCGAGGCGCGGCAGAAGGTTCTGGAAGACCTGGAGCGCGGCGGATTTCTGGTCGGCAGCAAAGACTATGTCGTTCCGCTTGGCAAGTGCGGCCGCTGCAAGACCATCATCGAACCGCGCCTCTCGACGCAGTGGTTCGTGAAGATCAAACCGCTTGCCCAGCGCGCCATCGAAGTCGTGGAGTGCGGCGACATCAAGTTCGTCCCGGAGAATTACACCAAGACGTACTTCGAGTGGATGCGCAACATCTACGACTGGTGCATCTCGCGCCAGTTGTGGTGGGGACATCGCATCCCGGCGTGGTATTGCAAGGCTTGCGGGGAGATCATCGTCGCGCGCGAGGCGCCGTCGAAGTGCACCAAATGCGGCGGGCCGGTGGAGCAGGACAGCGACGTGCTCGACACCTGGTTCTCCTCGGGACTGTTGCCGTGCTCCGCCCTCGGCTGGCCCGACAGCACGCCCGATCTCGACGCTTTCTATCCCACGACGCTGCTCATCACCGGCTTCGACATCCTGTTCTTCTGGGTGGCGCGCATGATCATGTTGAACTGCCACTTTATGCGTGGCGATAAGCATGGCGACGTGCCCTTCCGCACCGTCCACATCCACGGCCTGGTGCGCGATGCCGAGCGCCAGAAGATGTCGAAAACCAAGGGCAACGTCATGGACCCCATCGAGATCATCGAGAAGTACGGCACCGATGCGGTGCGCTTCACGATGGCGGCGATGGTCGCGCCCGGCGGAGACATTGCTTTCTCCGAGAGCCGCACCGAAAGCTATCGCGCCTTCGCCAACAAGATCTGGAACGCCGCACGCTTCCTGTTTATGAACGTGGACAAGGCGCAGCAGGCTGGCTTGTGGTCACTGGCCGAGTTCACGGGAGCGCAGAATTGGGCTAGTACCACAATGTCAGATAGTAGTACCACAATGTCTGACACAGGAGCCGTTGGCGGTAAAGCCCCGATATCCCACAACGTTGCAGGTGTCCTCGGCTTCAGGGCCGAGACTCTGGAAGACCGCTGGATTCTGTCGCGCTTCAACCGTGTCGCGCGGGAAATCAATGCCGCTTTGGAAACCTACCGCTTCCATGAGGCCGCTCACGTTGTTTATCACTTCTTCTGGGGCGAGTACTGCGACTGGTATCTGGAGCTGATCAAGCCGCGCCTTACCGCCGACAATCGGGATCAGGCCCGTACCGCATACGAAAATCTGATCAGCATCTTCGAAGGTGCCCTGCGTCTGCTCTCGCCCTTCATGCCGTTCATTACGGAAGAACTCTGGCACGCGGTTTACGATGGCCAGCCTCCGGCCAAATCGATTGCACTCGCAGCTTATCCGAAGGCCGATCCGGCGCAAATCGAAGCCGACGCCGAAACCGGGATGGCGATCTTACAGGACCTGATCGTGAGCGTTCGCAACATCCGCGCCGAGCTGAAGGTCGAACCCAAACAGAAATTGGCGATTGAGCTCCATGCCGGCAGCGACGTGCGTTCCTTGATCGAGAGCAATCGCAACGCGGTAGAGCGGCTGGCGAATGTCGCAGCCATTACGTTCGTCGAGGAGTCGCTGGCCAAAGCCTCGGGCGCGCGCAGCACCGCGCGCTTCGATGTCCGCGTGCTCTTTGAACGCAAGCTCGATGTGGCTGCCGAACGTGACCGCCTGAGCAAAGAACTCGCCAAGCTCACGCAGGAGCTGACCCGCGCCATGGGACAACTGAATAACGAAGCGTTTCTGTCCAAGGCGCCGGCCCACGTGATCGAAGGCCTGAAGAAGCGCAAGGCCGAAGTGGAGGTGCTGGTACGGAAAGCCAACGATGCATTAGGTGAGCTCGGCGCGTAGGGGAAGGGGCGCACCTTTGGGTGCGCCGTAAGGCTTGCCTTCCTGTCAAGTTCGTTTCCGAGAGAACTCGAAGAGTTCGCTCGGAAACAGGATCATGGGCAACCGTCATGGCGCAGCTTTAGCTGCGCCGTTGCGAGCTTATTACGTTTGTTATCCCGAGTGGGCTTCCGCCCGCGAGCGATCTGCTTTTCGGCTGTAGGTCGAAAAACGCGTTCTCGGCATGAAATTTGGCTCAACAAGAATCAAGTCCCCGCAGGGGACGAAATAGGATAGCCCACCGCTTCAGCGGTGGGTAGGCTTTCGTCCCGCAACCACCCCATTACGCGCAAACCCGGCGCGCAATGGGGGCCCCGGTCAGCGGGACTGGGTTCTTACCATTCCAAACTTAGTCGCCAGGAAGTGTGAATACAATCCGGATGCAAGGATGTCAACAGAGCCAAACAAGTTCTAGAACGGGGCACCCAAGCATTGACTTTCGGTTTTGTTTGGGTGTCAAATGCCAACCCAAGGTTCGCCTGAGAGGATGGCTGAGCAATGAAGCTGCGCATCGCTTCGCAGTCGCTGCTCGCGCTGTGCCTGGTGCTGGCGGCTGTTCCTGCTGCAGCTTCCCCGCTAGAATGTTCGGCATGGTCGATAACCACACCAAATACAAGTTCGGGGGAAGGCACTTTAGCCATTGCGAGTGCCCGGTCTGCGGTCGGCGCGGCGGTAAGCATTACAGCCACTGCGAGTGCCCGGCCTGCGGTCGGCGCGGCGGTAAGCATTACAGCCACTGCGAGTGCCCCACTTGTCGAACGCGCGGGGGACAGCACTATTCGCAATGCGAGTGCCCTATTTGCAACAAGCTCGGCTAGGTGAGAAGGCGAGGGAAGTTCGGCTCGGCTCTCGTGCTATATTTCCCCACGGAAGCATGTCCCCAGAGGAGCCACGTCGATGAAAGCCGTCCTGGGTCTCGTTCTGTCCTGCGCACTGACTTGGTCTGCGCACGCCGCCAATGACTACCCCGGCGACTCAGGCAACGCCTTTGTGCGAACCTGCTCCGGTATCGACAGGGGCGACAAAGATAAGACCAATGTGGACCTGCAAAAGGAAGTAGCCTGTGTGGGCTATATCAGCGGACTCGTAGACGGCGTTACCGCCGAAATTGCATTCACGCAGTGGGAGATACACAAGAACGTGCCCGGGCCGTACTGCCTGCCCGAGGAGGTGGAGAACGGACAACTAATAAGGGTTGTGTTGAAGTACGTTAAAGATCATCCCGAAAAGGCCCACATGCGAACTGGACCTCTCGCTGTTCTGGCCTGGCAGAAAGCATTCCCCTGTCGATAACAATGCCTGTGGCGGCGGCCCGGTCGGCTGCCACATCCTGTCGCGTCGCCATGCGGGTAATTCTCCGCTTAACTCCTGAGAGCAAAGCTCACGCTTTTCGACGCTGGTTGCAAGCAACAGCCTTGCGAAAGCTTCAAAAAGCGTGGGCACTCGGTGCGCTGGCTGGCCGAATCGAAGAATACTTGCCGAGAAGTTATAATCTCAGGATGAGCCTCAGAGCGCAAGGCTTTGTTTTCGTGGGTACGGACAATCGCAGAATTGAGGAGCAGATTTTTGAGGCCTTTCTCGAAATCCGACCAAACTTCGCAGGTCGTCCGTTGAAAAATTGGGAAAGAGGAGCCAACCCACCAGATTTTTTCTGCCATGATTGTTCCGGAAAGCTTATCGGAGTGGAACTCACAGAGTGGCTTAACGCAAGCCATATCAAGTCAGAGAAGATTCGGCAGAACGTAGCATCTCAGTATTCCCGCATTATCCGCAGCGAGCACGAAACTCCGCCGCGAAACATAGAGTTTGTCGAGCTGGGTCTGAAGGATGGAGCTGAGCCATCTATCTCGGAGCAGGAACAGTTCCGTCGTGAGTTGTTTGAGTATATCCGGCAGGTTGACGGAATCTTGGGTGCTTCGCCGCTTCCTCGTAGCTTGCAGCATCAGGAACGATTCGAATTTCCGAACCACCCAACACTTTCCAGATACGTGGCGTGGATCAAATATTGGCCTTGCAAACCGTCCGATAAGCCTTCAGGGGTCGAATGGATTGGATTCCCACAGCGTGGAGGCTACTATAGTCAGAACCAGATGTTGGGCACACTCATCGAGAACATCCAAAAGAAGACGAAGAAGTACTCGACGTTGCAACAACAGTACAACCTTGATGAGCTTTACCTAATCGCTTACTACAGCCGGGCGCTGCTCTACAGTCCGCCGTACTCCACGCTGGACTTCGGCTTCCGAGACGTTGCGGATGCGGTCAGTCGGGAGTTGGTCAGGGATCACGGCCATTTCCACGGGGTCTTCTTGTTCAGTCCGCTCGAGAACGGCGAAAAAGTGATCAAAGTCTGGCCCGTCTCCGCCTAGCGGGCGACTGGCCGCACTCACTTCCCAATCTCTTCCAGATACTTCTCCGCCTCCAGCGCGGCCATGCATCCGGTGCCGGCAGCGGTCACGGCCTGGCGATAATGGCGGTCGGCGACGTCGCCGCTGATGAAGACTCCGGGGGCGCGCGAACACACGTAGCCGCCGGGAACCAGATAGCCATCGCCGTCGCGATCGAGCTGGTCGCCCACGAACTGCGCGTTCGGGGTGTGCCCGATGCCCAGAAACATGGCGCTGGTGGGCAGGTCCCACTGCTCGCCGGTCTTGAGGTTGCGCAGGCGCAGCCCGGTCACTTCTTTCTTGCTGACGTCCATCACGTCATCCACAACGGTGTCGGTGAGGAATTCGATTTTGTCGTTGTGGCGGGCTCGGTCGAGCATGATCTTGGAGGCGCGAAATTCGTTGCGGCGATGAATGATGGTGACCTTGGAGGCGAAGCGGGTGAGGAACAGCGCCTCTTCCATTGCCGAATCGCCGCCGCCGATGACGGCGATCTCCTTGCCGGAAAAGAAAAAGCCGTCGCAGGTGGCGCAGGACGAGACGCCGTGGCCGATCAGCGCCTGCTCGCTGGGCAGCCCCAGCCAGCGCGCCGACGCGCCGCTGGAGATGATGAGGGTGCGGCTTAGCAAGGTCTCGCGTCCGAGGTTGACCTCAAGGGGCTTCTTGCTGCCGTCCGCGGATTTCCGGCTGAGGTCGACGCTGACCACGTGGCCGGGCATGTACTCCGCTCCGAAGCGCGCCGCCTGCATGCGCATATTGTCGATGAGCTCCGGCCCCTGGATGCCGTCGGGGAAGCCGGGGAAATTTTCCACCAGCGTGGTGATAGCGAGCTGACCGCCGGGCTCATGGCCGTCGATGACCAGCGGACGGAGATTGGCGCGCGCGGCATAGATGGCCGCGGTCAGCCCGGAGCACCCGGAGCCGATGATGATGACGTTACGAACATTGTCGGGCATAGGCGTTCGTTTGATTCTGCGCCGCGCCGGAAGATGCAACGGGGTGCGCCCTTCTGGATTCTAACAAAGAGCTGTCCGCCGTCAGCCATTCGGGGTAGTGGCCGAAATGTGCGTTGAATCAAAACTTCGATGGCCGCTTGGCTTGTTTGGCGAGTGGCGGCCCAGGTCCGTCGTGCTCAATTGCTAAGAGAATCAACGGCGAATCTTCAAGCCGAGCTACCCTGGCGTGTTTCTTGGCGTCGGATATGCATGGCCCTCGGTCAGTGAGGAATTTAGATAACTTATCGCTCGGCACGATCACTATGCCGGCGTCCAAGCGCCCGTCTCTAAAGGCGGCTGTCAGGTGAATCATATCGACCACCAAAAGATCTGAGCGTGCTGAGACCTGCACTTCGACTCCAACGCAGACCTTTGTACCGTTTACGACTTTGCACTTCGTCCAGTCGATGCCACCAGACACCTTTTGGGTCCATCCTCCGGCTTGTTCAAAGCGTGCGTCAAGGAGCTTCCGAACGGCGGCGCCACCGTTCGTATCTGGTTTCTCTTGCACAAGCAACTTGAAGCCGGTCAGTATGGCTTTTATCTCATCGATGAGCGGCGTCAGGCCAAGCCGCTCTATGCGCTCGCGTGCGCCGTCATAGTGGATCTCTTCGACGATTCTGGGCATAGGGGCAAATCAATGCTTAGGTTGCGGTGAGGACGTATGAATATATCAGAGAGCGCTTGCGGCGGCCCGGGGCGTTCGACGCCGGGGAGGTTGCGCTCAAACCGGCCTCGGATCAATTCACAATCTACGATCTCCGTTCCAATCCAGTAGCGCTTCAATTGTTGTGCGGCCTCAAACGTCGAGCCCCCACCACCGAAGGGATCCAGTATTATTTCGCCCTCTTTCGTGGAGATTTCGATACAGCGAGCGGGGATCACCGGCTTGAGTTCGTTGACGTGCCAGCGTGCTTTGAATTTGCGATGGCGGGCCGGGGCTGTATCGTCCCAAAAGTCGGTTAGGTTGAGGCCGAGGGGGTTCAGATATTTTCTGTGTCCACCGTAATCCTTTACATCCTTCTTGCAGTGTCGGCATTTGGGGATCGGAAGCCGTACACGGTTGAATGTTTTAGGATCTCCCTTGGTGAAGTAGAGCAAGGCATAGTGCGCCGGATACAATTTGCGGCCTCTTGGGAACGTGCCCTTCATCGATACGGCGATCCAATGCCGAAACGTCATTCCTTGCCGTTCGAGGTGGGCCGCTACATGAAAGCCCCACTGCGGCAGGTTGTAAACGAAAATAGCCCCGCCTGGCTTTACCACACGTATGCATTCGTCTATCCAGCGGTAGCACCATTTCAGGTAGTCGCCCCTGTCTAGGTCGTCTTTCTCCTTGCCGTTCCCGTAATCCTTCGCCAAATGAACGGAGGATCGGCGAACACCGTGTCGATAGACCCCTCCTTGACCGCTCCGAGGAGATCAATGCAGTCGGCATTATAGACCGCGCCTAGGCTCGTGCTGAACGCCGGCGCCAGGGCGGTCAATTCCTGTTTTGCCATGCCTTCACGATACGGTGGCCGTCAGCGAAAAGCAATTGCTAGCCGTAACGCATCAACGCACATTTCGGCCGCTACCCCATTCGGGTCGCCCTTGCATTCCGGTTGGAAAAGGTATTATGTCCATAAAGCGCCGAAGCAGAAGAGGGTATCCAATCGAGTTTTTCGCAGCCGGCCAGATCGGCTGATAGCTGATGGCTGATAGCTGAAAGCTGATAGCTGACGGCTTCTTTATGGCAATGCAACTTCCCACCTCCGGCGACCTGCGCGCCTTCGTACGGCGGGTGCTGCACCCCAGGTCGAAGCTGGGGAAGACCACGCTCTGGTTCGGCTATCTGGCGCTGGCCCTGGAGCTGCTGCGCGTTATTCTTCGTTCCGCTCGGGGGACGATGCTGAGCGGCTGGGCCAGCTTCATCAGCTTCGTATTTCTCCTCTTTGCGCTTTTGATGTGCTTGCGCTGGGTGCGCCGCAAGCTGTTGTGGCGGCTGCGCAACCGCCTCATCGTCACCTACGTCTTCATCGGCGTGATTCCCATCATTCTGCTGGTGGCCATGGGTCTGCTTGCCAGCTTCCTTTTCGCCGGACAGTTTGCAACCTACGTGGCCATGTCTGAGATGCAATCGCAGTTGCAGCACCTGGAGGCCACCAACCGTTCGATGGCCACGCAGTTTCGCACTCTGGCCAGAATTGGCCGGTTGAATGAGCAGCTCGCGGGCGAAATTGCCGCCGCCTCGGATGAGAATTTTCGTCACCGCTCGGTGAGCGTTTGGGACGGCGACAAGGGCTTCGTGCTGGCCGAGTCGCCACGAGCTGCCAGCCAGCCCATCAAGGCGTGTCCCGCGCTGAAGGGAGATTTTGCCGGCTTCGTGCTGGATGGCAACCGCCTGCATTTGCGCGCGGTGAAGCAGGTTGACGATGGCCAGCATCACCTGACGGTGATCTCCAATCTGCCGATCACGGCGGAGCTGCTGCGGCACGCCACGTCGGAGCTGGGAGAAATCACTTTGCTGCCGCCGGACGAGGAACCCAGTCCTGCACCGGGTGCTGCTTCCACCGGCGGTCAACCTCCAACTGTCTACAAGAACCGCATGACCATGACCACCAAGGCCGGTGGTGGTGCTTCGAGCTTGACCATTAACGTTTCCAAGAGCGGCGCCACAGGACCGAAGCGGGTGGAAGCCGGAAGCGTTCCGCCGCCCCGCAACCTCCTGGATGTGAATTTTCCCTTCGCCACACGACTTGATGTTGTCGACTGGGGGAGCGGCACATCCTTTAACGGCCTGCTTGTAGTCGATACGCGTCCGTCGATCCTCAATGCCACGCTATTCAGCACCTTGGGTGACAAGTCCGAAATCGACCTTGACGTGCTGGTCTTCATCGGGATACTTTTCGGCATCATCGAGCTGATCGCGCTGTTCATCGGGGTGCGCCTGACGCGCAGCATGACCAAGTCCGTGGCCGAGCTCTACACCGCGACCGACCACATCAATCGCGGCGAGCTGCAACATCGCATTCAGGTGCGTACCAGCGATCAGATGGCGGCGCTGGAGCAGTCGTTCAACTCCATGACGCAATCGCTGGCCAACCTGATCGCCGAGCAAAAGGAAAAGCAGCGGATGGAGGGCGAGCTGGCCATCGCGCATGAAGTGCAGGAGTTGCTCTACCCCGCCGACTTGAGCGGCCTGCCCACGCTGGAGGTGCATGGCGTCTGCCGGCCCGCGCGCACGGTGAGCGGCGACTATTACGATTTCATCCCGCTGAGCGAAGAGCGGTTGATGATCGCCGTGGGCGATATCAGCGGCAAGGGAATATCGGCGGCGCTGCTGATGGCGACGGTGCACGCTTTCGTTCGCGCCTATTCGCTGGAGCCGGAGCGGACACTGGCCTCGATGGCGCTCGGCGCCGGCGGTTCCGGGAGTGCTGTCCTGACGGCCAACGGCGGCAACGGAAATTCTCACGCCGAGCTTTCGCCTTCGTTCCTGATGTCGAACCTGAACTATCAGCTCTTCCGCAGCACGCCTCCGGAAAAATACGCGACCATGTTTCTGGGGTGCTACGACTCGCCCTCGCGCTCGCTGACCTACTCCAATGCCGGACACCTGCCGCCGCTGGTGTTGAGCGCCAACGGCGACGTCCGCCGATTGCAAACCTCCGGTACGGTTGTCGGCCTGTTTGATGACATGGTGTACGACGAAAGCTCCGAGGCTATGCAGCCGGGCGATATCTTTGTGGCCTACAGCGACGGCGTTACCGAGCCGGAAAATGAATTTGGCGAGTTTGGCGAGGAGCGGCTCATCGAACTGATTGTGCAGCATCGCGACGAATCCTTGGCGCGCATCAGCGACGTCGTGACGACGGCGGTCAGCGATTGGATCGCGGGCGGCGAGCAGCCCGACGATGTGACCCTGGTGCTGGCGCGCGCGCGCTGAGGGGAATGGTGGAAGGGCACGGCTTCAGTGTCTGCGTGAGAACCAGCTTTTCTTTTTGGCAGTGGAGTAAGAAGCTCGAAAAACAGAGCGCCGTAGGTGCGGAGTCATGATAGCCCAGGACGAAGCGAAGCCGGGGCCCCCGATTCGCGCCTCTTTTGCGCGAATTGGGGTGCGTGCAGAGAAAGTCGCCAGCGTCGCGTTTTGAAGGGGCGCAGCTTTAGCTGCGCCGTTGCAAGTCTTTTTATTCTTGTCATCCCGAGCGAGGACTTTAGTCCGAGCCGAGGGACCTGCTTTTCCCAGTTTCTTCAAGGTTATCAATCCATCCTTATCGGCACAGCTCGATTGCGCAAGCTGCTACATTTACTGGTTATGCCCGCAGCTCCCCAGCCTTCCCTCGCCGATAAGCAGACGACGCCCGCCGGTATCTCGCGAGAGCAGGCTCCCGTCCTTCTGGCACTGCTCACCATCGCCGGCGCCTGGCTGCGCCTGGCTCACCTCGGCAGCAAGAGCCTGTGGCTGGATGAAGGCGCGACCGTGGCGCTGGCGCGCGCTTCCTGGCAGCACTTTTCCTGGGTATGGTGGCACGGCGAAGCCAATCTCCAGACCATCTATTTTCTGCTCATGCGTGCCTGGATCTACTTGGGCGACAGCGAAGCCTGGCTTCGCTTGCCGTCGGCCCTGTTCGGCATTGCGTCGATACCTGTGATGTACGTGCTGGCGCGCAAGTTTATGGGAGCCGCGCCATCATTGGCCGCAGCCGCGCTGCTGGCCTTCAGCCCCACGCACGTCTATTACTCGCAGGAAACCCGCAGCTATACGCTGGCGATTCTGTTGGTGCTGCTCTCGACGTACTTCTTTCTGCGCGCCGTGGAACAGAATCAGCCACGCGACTGGCTGCTGTGGACGCTGTGTGGGACGCTCGCGTTCTACAGTCATGATTTCGCTGCGCTGGTGCTGGTGGCGCAGGCGATGTCGCTGTTCTTCAAATCGCCGCCGGTGCCGTGGCGCCGATTGATGGTGTGCGGCTCGATGATTTTCGTGGCCGCAGTTCCCGGCCTGACCTATGTCTTCCGCGCCTCGCCGGAAAATTTGCATTTCCTCTGGATGCCCCGGCCGAGCGCGAAAGAGTTCTGGCATCTGGCGATGTTCTTCGGCGGCGGCGGCGTGAAAGCGGTGGTCGCGGTAATTCTGTGGCTCGCGGGTGTGGGGGCCGTCCGGCGGCTCCGACATTGTGGGACATCAGATGTTTTCTGGCGGGGAATGCTGGTCTTGTTGTGGGCAGCGTTGCCGGCGCTTATTCTGGCCTTGATTTCACTGCGCCAGCCCATGTTCCTACAGCGCTACCTGATCTTCTCCTTGCCAGCCACGATTCTGCTGGCCACGCTGGGCATGGACATCTTGCGCAAAGGGAGAATCGGCTTGCTGTTGGTTGTCCTACTCTGTGGGATGTCAGTTCCGGCCATCATCGGCGAATACCGCAAACCGCGTGAGGACTGGCGCGCAGCCAACAACGCGGTGCTGACCTCCGCCGCGCCCGGCGATGCGGTGGTCTTCTTTCCCTTTTACAGCCGCATCATGCTGGATTATTACCGCGATCGCTACGGCGCAGCGCCGCCGCCGCTGCATGTGTTTGCGCCCGCCTATTACGACGGCGGCGAAGACGTCCGCGACCTGCTGAAGGCGCTGGACAGCGATACACATCGCTTTCATCACGTGTGGGTGCTGATGGCCGCTGACGGCGCGAACTTCAGCAATTTCGATGATGGCGCTGCGGTCGCGGAGAAGTTGCAGTCGATTTATGGAGCGCCCGCGGTGCAAAAGTTCGCCGGCATCGAGGTGCTGGAGTACGGTGGAAGCGCCGGGCTTTAAGCCCGGCGAAATCGGACGATGCCGGAAAATGGCTTCAGCCACGGCGCAAGCCGCGCCTTGATACAAATCGATTATGCGATGAAACTTGCTTACCCGATCTCCTCGTCGGCCGTCACATTGGCCGTCACCAGATAGCGCTTCGCCTTCTCCTGTAGCGACGGGGTCAAGGGCACACTCTTGCCGGAATCCAGGCTGGCCTGCACGGCAACGCTGTCGCAGGTTGCCACCATCTTGCCGCTCTCGTCGTCGTTACATCTGATGCAGGAAGCGGAAATACTTTTCGCCGACCGCGAGAAAGCCGCTCTTGATCTCCACCAGTTCGCCGCCGCGCAGCTCTTCCAGAAACTGATAGTTCTGGCGCACAATCGCCACCCGCAGGCTTTGCTGCTTCATCGATGCCGGAGTGACGCCGATGGCGTGCAGCAGAAACCACGTCGCCTGATCGAAGCGCGCGACGTACATGCGCGAGTTCATGTGGCTGGCAAAATCGTACTCCCCAGCCAGCACCGCGCCTTTGAAGGTGTGTACCCACTCAGCCATGATCGAAATGCCGCCTTTCGCCTAGTCGCTTCTCGCTATTCGCCTATTCTGCCGACGGGTCCGCCGCCTGCGCCGCAATGGTCGACAACGTCGCTGCCGATCCCTGCATCGCCACGCGCTGGTGATAGAACCACAGGCCATGCAATCCGCCCAGCTCTTCGCCGCCGCCCGCGCGTCCCGGCCCGCCATGCATGCACGACGGCAGAACAATGCCGTGCCCGGTGTGGCTGTCGCCGATCGCGGGATCCACCAGCAAGACGCGGCCATGAGCTGTTCCCAGAGCAATTGCGGCATCTGCCAGAAAAGCTGGGTCGCTGCTGAAGACCGATGCCGCGAGCGAGCCGCCGCCGCGCCGTGCCAGCGCGAAGGCATCCTTCGTATCGCGATAAGGGACGACGGTTGCCACCGGACCAAACACCTCGACTTCGTGGATAACTTCCGCGTCGGTGTTTCGCGCGCGTAGAAGCGTTGGCGCAACGAACGCACCTCGCTCCAGGCTCGCGTCCAGCGGAGTGAAGGTCTCCGGCGAGTAAGCGACATCCGCTTGCGTCTTTAATGTGCGAACGCCTTCTTCCACTGTCCTACGCTGTGGCATATTGACCAACGGCCCCATGTTCACCGTTGCATTCGCCGGATCGCCAACCACAATCGCGCGCAGCGCCGCGCAGATCGCCTCGACGGCGGCATCAGCGCGATCTGCGGGAACCAGCACGCGGCGGATTGCGGTGCACTTCTGGCCGGTCTTGGACGTCATCTCGCGGACGACCTCGCGCGCGAAGAAGCCGAATGCGGCGGAATCGGGAGCGGCGTCCGGGCCAAGCAGCGCGGCGTTCAGGCTGTCTGCCTCGCTGTTCACGCGGATGTTCTGATGCCGAATGCGCGGATGCTGACGGATTCCTTCTGCGGTATCGGCCGATCCGGTGAAGGCAACCACGTCTCCCAAGCGCAAATGATCGAGCAGATCATTGGGCGCGCCGCACAGGATCGACAACGCTCCGGGTGGGAGAATGCCCGCCGTAATCACCGCACTCACCATCTCCTGCGCCAGCCATGCGGTTGAGGTTGCAGGTTTCGACAGCACCGGGACCCCGGCTAGCAGGCTGACCGCAGCTTTCTCCCACAATCCCCACGCCGGAAAGTTGAACGCGTTGATGTGGACCGCGACTCCATCCAGCGGCACGCCAACGTGCAGCCCCTGGAAGTTCTGGTCGCGCGCCAGCCGCATGGGCAATCCGTCGCGAAGCAGGTGAGCGTCGCCCAGCTTCGAGCCGATTTTCGCGAAGTACTTCAGCGTGCCAATGGAGCCATCGATGTCGATTGCCGCGTCGGCTTTGGTACTGCCGGAATTCTTGCGCGCAATCTCGAACCAGCGATCGCGACTGGCCGCGAGCACGTCGGCAATCTTGCCCAGCAATTCCGCTCGCTGGGCGTAGGTCAGTTTGCGCAATTCCTCGCCTCCCACATTGCGGGAGTACCCCAATGCGGTATTAAGATCCAGACCTTTGGAACTCGCCCGCGCGACGATGTCCCCCGTTGTGGGATCCACCAGCGCCGAGCCC
>JBEKQY010000087.1:0-14263 GCA_049519235.1 Candidatus Korobacteraceae bacterium
TTTCGCGAAGGCTGATGAATCCGACTTGATGCGGCGGCCACGGCCACTGGGAACGGCAAGCGATCTGGCCCAGAACAAGGAGTGTAACGACAAGCGAGAACCTGGCGTTGGCTAACACAAGGTCGACGAAATGCACTCGGGTCTCGCATTCGTCCCGGTAAGTACTGGGCCTTGGCAGCCAACAAGATTTCACTGCTGCGGGTTGAGGTCGAGGCTGCACCACAATTTTACCCACACTGCTATCCTTGAGATTTGCACTCACTTGGAAATACGCCGTTATGAATTATGTGCCGATCAACGGTCTGCGCATGCTGGCAGTGGAAAGCTGCGTACTCTTCGCCGCATTCCTTATCGGACTTATTAGCTTGCGCTTTCTTCCCTCACTCGGCCGGCCGAGATGGCTCGCCGGCATACTTGTCGGCAATTCGTGGTCCGTGCTGCTTGTCATTGCCGTGGCACTGGTTGGCCGGGCCCTGCTGCTGCCTTTCGTCGGTGTACCCGAACCTCGCATCAATGACGAATTTAGCTATTTGCTGATGGCTGATACTTTTTCCCATCACAGGCTTACCAATCCAACCCCGCTAGAATGGCAACATTTTGAAACGTTCCACGTAAACCTCACTCCTACCTACCACTCGAAATACCCCGTTAGCCAGGGACTGGTTTTGGCTCTGGGGAAGGTCATTTTCCATCAACCGTGGATCGGCGTATATCTAAGCACCGCCGCCTTATGCGGCGCAATCTGTTGGGCGCTTCAAGCCTTGGTGCCTCCGGGCTGGGCGCTTATTGGCGGGTTACTAGCGGCAGTTCGCATCGCGCTCTTCTCCTATTGGATGAACTCGTATTGGGGCGGGTCCGTGGCTGCTCTGGGCGGCGCGCTCGCTCTGGGCGCAGTAGTGCGTCTTTTCCAGCCGCAACGAACCGAGCTGGACCGCGTGCTGCTCGCATCACTGTTCGCGGTCTCCCTGTTGATGCTGGCCACATCACGGCCGTATGAAGGCTTCGCATTCTCGGTTCCGCTTCTGGTGTACTTCGTCTACAAGACAGTGCAAGCCGCGGTTCGCCGGGAAGGGAAGCTTCGTGCAACCATACTACCCGTGGCCGCTATCGGGTTGGCTGGGATCATTATGATGGGATACTATGACCAGCGCACAACCGGCAATCCCCTCTTACTGCCTCATATTTTGAATGAGCGTACCTATTCTCCGCTGCCATTGTTCCTATGGCAACGAGCAAAATCCAATCCCACATTTCGGGACCCGGTATTTGCCAAGTTCTATAAAGACACGGAAGAAGCATATGGATATGAGAAGACAAAGTCTATCGGCGGGTTACTCGGCATACTAGGTGGGCGCTTTCTCGCGGATTGGTTCTTCTACGTGGGGCCGGCTCTATCGTTCCCCGTATTGCTCGGCTTTATGTCAAGCGCGAGTCAGCCACGCCTGCGGATCGTGGTCTTTGCGGTCCTTGCCATGGCTATTGCGCTCGCATTGTGTATCTATACCATGCCGCACTATGCCGCGCCGGCAACCGTCGCCGTCTACCTATTTGCGGCGGAAGGACTGCGTTATCTCTGGCAGGAGCGGACCGAGGGCGCGCGGGCCTTTGTCGTCGCGGTGTGCCTCACGGTGGTTGTGACTTCGCTGACCCGACAGACCGGGAGTGCTGCCCTCAATTCGACCTTCGCTCTTCCCGATACCCGGAAACTGGTCACCCAACAGTTGGACAGTAAACCGGGCAAGCACTTGGTCCTGGTTTCCTACGACCTCGAACGGCACTATCCGGGAGACGAACTCGTGCATAATGGAGCGGATCTCAACTCTGAAAAGATTCTGTGGGCGCGATCGAAGGGAACAGAGAGTGACCGGGAGTTGTGCCAAGCGTATCCGAACAGGACCTTTTGGACCGTGAAAACAGACGACCTGAACTTTACGTTAAGTCCCCTCGACCTCTGCCAACGCCCTTAAACGAAATCCTTTTCCGCTCCAGTAGCACAAATCAGGGTCCGGCGATTGAGCATTTGCTTGCCGCCCAAAGCCCTGCCCAAGGCCAACCTTCCCGGCATGTCCATCACAATTATTGGCTGTTCGCATTGCCATAAAGTTCCAGCGCGGACTGCCGAAGTCATTTTAGGAGTGGGCCCTCCCAAGAGGCGCTCACTGCAATGAATCCGAACTCAAGGTGGACCGCCTCATGTCCGTGGTCAGTGTCGTCGCGAATGAAAACCGTCATCGTCCGTCCATGAACCTAAATCGAAAACTCATTGCATTCCTGATTCTCGGTCTTCTGCAAGCCGGAGACCTGCTCTCCACTCGTCTGGCCATGAGCATCGGCGCAATCGAATCCAATCCGTTAGTGCACAACCTGGGGCTGGGGGAAGCCAAACTGCTGGCGCTGGGCGTTTCATTCCTGCTGGTATGGCGGGCGAGGAAGATGGGGCGAGTATGGGCGGCGTGTGGAGTTTATGCGGTCACCGTCGCTTCCAATGTGTTCTTATTTGTCAGCCATGGTTAAGTCTCGACCTGGCCGATAAACTCTCAACGCCTCTGGACACCCTAAACTGGTCATACAGGTCTTCACCTACTATCGGGACCTACTATCGGGGCGCGGCAGCGTTAAGAGGGAACCAATTTCTTCTTGGAAGATTCTATGGTGTCTCGCACTCCGACGGGAGCGGATCCGCATCCCTGTAAGTTTAACTTCGCTGTGAACTTCACCCACTGTCGCACGGTCACTGTAGCGTTATGGATTTTCGTTGCAAATTTGCACCCACTCTGCGCTTTCCGCCGGACGACAGTACCTTACCCTGCCACACTCCGAAGTCTTTCTTACTCAGGATGATCGTGTGTTCACCGGGTGAGACGACGAGGGAATAGGGTGTCTTCCCAACGAGCGCGCCATCCATGAATATGTCAGCGCCCGTGGGAGTCGACCAAAAATCCAATACTGCCTCTGATTCTGACTCTTCGCGCGCAGTTGCCGGGGGCGTGGACTCATGTGCTCCCGGCGGACCGGGCGGAAAGTCCAAGGCGAGCGTCTTTTGTTCTAGATAGGTGCCGACTCTATGCTCGCCGGCGTTCACCTGCATTGTGCGCTGCCATGTCCCGAAGTTTGGCTTGTGCAGCGCGATCATATGTTCACCCGGTGGGACAACGACGGAAAACAGTGTTTTCCCGATGTACGCGCCGTCTAAGGATATGTCCGCGCCCGGCGGGTTCGACCAGATGTCCAATACTGCCTTCGGCACTAGATTCTTTGGCACGGAATCCTTGCCCGCAGGTGCTGGTGGGGCAGAATCGGGCGGGGCTTCTTTAGCTGTCTCCACGGGTGGACTATCTACGTCGCAATTCACGTAGTAAACCGAAAGCGGCACCGGCACAGGTTTCTGCTTCTGGGGTGATGCTGTATCGCCAAGGATGTTCGCCAATACGTAGTCCACCAGCTTCTCTTTGGAAAAAAATCCACCCAGGCTGTATTTGGATATCACCCGGCCTTGTTGATTGTAGGCGCGCACAAACAGCGATTTGGGCTTGTCGTCGCGCCGCAGGTCAAGCGTGGTGGTGGTGCCGGGCGGTGGCATGCCGACGTAAGAGTAACTCCAGGTTCCTCCGTAACTGCTGACAGCGGTTGCAGCGGCAACCCCAGGCGTCGTACTGGTGTAGGTGTGGGCGGAGGGAGTGAGCCCTTCAAACATCGCTTCTGATGTCGAAAAGATCACCAGGTAGTTATTCATGATCGAGGAAGGTATTTGAGAAAAGCAAAGCGTCTTGTACTCCTGCTGATGCGACTTCTTGTCGATCAATTTGGCAGCAAACTTGGGAACGGCAGGAACCGGCTGACCCCCCTCAGCCACAGCGAAAGAGACGTTCTTTGTGCAAACTTCTGGAGCCGAGGCCCGGGTCTGCCCCCATTGCAGAGAAGCCGCTACAAGCGAGAAAATGAACACCGCCAGAGCTTTCATGACCATGCTAGCCCCATTAGGTTACCCGCCCTATATGGCCTAAAAGTGGCCATATAAAAGGGCTTGTTAGTCGGCTCTTTAGTGCCATAATTTTACACTAAAGAACCATGGATTTCCCAAAAAGATACTCCTACACTATTGGCATGTCGCGCGTAACTGCCACCATTGTACTCTCGATGGGTGGGCTGTTGCTCATTTTTCATGACATGTTGAATTTTCGAGTGGGATTTCCCCGCATTCTTGTTATTCTTTTTTCCCTCTGGCCAAATGTCACCTCCGGCGTTGGCACGGCCACGTCAGATAGCGAGGGATAATTGTCATTATAACGGGTCTCCTCGCGGCCCTTATGATCGCGCGATTTCCCAAGTACAGCGAGTACTAATGGGCATGCGTTTCGCGCCTGATATGCAGCTTTCGTGGAATTGCTTTTAGCTCTTTAGAAGGTGATAAACTGTTTTCGGCTTGATCTTTCAGGTTTGCGTAGTTCGCAGGATTGTGCTGCTGTTCGGTCTTGGCGGAGGTTGACAACCGACGGAACCCGAACCACTCGCGCAAGCGGAGGTGCTACTGTGACGAATTTCTTTGCAACACGGCAACTCAGGCAATTCGCAAGAGCGGACGAGGGACAAGCTATTGTGCTGACCGCCTTCGCGCTGGTTGTCCTGATGCTGATGGCCGGCCTTGGCATCGACGTCGGTTTCCTGCGTTATCAGAAGCAGCAGATGCAGAAGGCGGCCGACGCCGGCGCCATCACCGGCGCCGCTGGCCTCGAGTATGGCCAGAACTTTGCTAACGCCGTTTACGCCGATACCGCTGCCAATGGGTTTGCCAACGGAGTCGATGGGGTAACCGTTACCGTTAACCACCCTCCTATGACTATGGGCGATCCATTTTACCTCAATAACGACTATGTGGAAGTAATTGTTGCTCAGCCTCAGCGCACCTTCTTCATGCTGGTTGGTGGCTTCTATGCGGTGAACGTTAGGGCCCGGGCGGTGGCGGCCGCGACAGCCAGCGCGTCGGGCTGCATCTATGTTCTGGATCCCACTGATCAGTTTGCGTACCAGGCAGAAAGCGGAGCCAATGTCAATGCCACGTGCGGCATCTACATTAATTCCAGGAGTCAGCAAGCCTTCGAGGTCGAGCCGGGCGCCTGTACCCGCGCCCCCATCATCGGCATCGTCGGCAGCTTTTCGGAAGACGCCTGCGGTACCACCCCGACGACCGGCATTACTGCATTCAGCGACCCCTTGATTGGGCTGTCAGCGCCCCCCGTCGCCCATCAATGCCCGTACACGCCGACGAACTACTCCGGGTGTACGTATCAGCCTCCTGGCCCATTGCAATGCAACGGTGGGACTGTCGGGCCTGACGTCTATTGCGGAGGGATAGTCGTTAGCGCCGGCACGGTCACATTCGGTCCCGGCAATGTCATTCTCAAGGGCGGCGGCCTAACCGTCAATCCGGGAGCTAACCTCGTCAGTGCTCGCGGTGGCGTCACTTTCTTCAATACTGCCAATTTCGACAACAGCCCTGCATACGCGCCTATCGCGATTAACAACGCTGGAAGTGCCACGGCACTGACTGCTCCGACCACCGGCCTGCTCCAGGGGATTCTGTTTTTTCAAGACCGCAACCTGGTTAACATTGTGGGTCAGGGGCAACTGGAGGGGGAAACGAACACTATAACGGGCGCAACTGGCGCCTCTTTTGAGGGAGCGTTCTATTTTCCTAACTCGCCTCTGACGTATTCAGGGGGTGTGACCCAAACTCCCTACACGGAAATCGTGTCGTGGAAGCTTATCCTCGCGCACGGTTCCAGCCTATTCCACGACAATTATTCCGGACTTGGCACTGGGGAGTCGCCAATCCATACTGCGACCTTGGTCGAGTGAACGACCAGCGGCCACGGATTGATTGAATGATTAAGGTTTCACAGTGTGGAGTCGCAGCGAATGTGCCCCGCTCGAGCCGAGGTAAGAGCGGGAGATTTCTTCGGGCCCACAACAAATTCCAGGCAGGAGGGGTGTTACAAACCCCCGGCTCGGGCATTGCGTAGGAAGACCCAGTAGAACACTCCACATAAGTGCTGACTGGGCGAACAATAGTGCTTGACAAACCGCCTGAATCTGCGAAGATTAGCGGGGCAGGGTGTTAGGATGAGAGATCTTCTTCCAACTTTTGCAGTCGCACGGCAGCCCAAGACCGCCGAATCCGGGCAAAGTGTGATGGAGTTTGCGGTGATGCTGCCGTTTATGATTCTGCTCCTGCTGGGAGTGGTAGAAATCGGACGGGCAGTTTATTTACATATCGAAGTGGCCAACGCCGCTACCGCGGGTGTCGAGTATGGTTCTCAAAACGAGGTCAAGGCATCGGATATTGCCGGCATGCAAGACGCAGCCGTATGCGACGCCAACAGCCAACCTGGGCCCCCCGGCAGTCCGTGCACCGGTGGTATTCTCACCCCCGCGGATGCCACTGCGACTCACGGTTGCTTCTGCCAGGTCACGGGGTCGGGGACGCGGTCTGGACAGGGCTGCGATCCTGCGCAATGGCTGCCCTGCGCGACAATTTCCTGCGGGGGTGACGTGGTTGTTGAGTGCGTCCAGGTGACTACCCAGGCAAGCTTCAACTCGTTGTTCAATTATCCGCTGCTGCCTAGCTCGTTCACTGCCCATGGTAACGCAATCATGCGGGTGCGGAGATAGCAGGTCGGGCGTTATGACATTTTTCCGCGCACCGGTCACGCCTAAGCGATTTATACTGCCGGAGGAGCGATGATCATGCGAGCCGTCAGACAACAAGACGGAGAGGCGGGTAGTGCTCTCATAGAATTGGGCATCTCGGCGCTGGTATTCCTCACCGTGCTGTTCGGAATCATAGATGTAGGCCGGGCGCTTTATTCGTATGATTGGGTGTCGAATGCGGCGCGGCTAGGCACACGCTTCATGATGGTTAGGGGAACCAACTGCACGCGCTTGCCAGGCGGCTGCCCGGCCCTGCAATCTGACCTTCAGAATTACATCTTGGGCCCTAGTGTTCAGACCGGAGTAATTATCGCGAATAATGTCGCCGTGCATGTCAAATGCCAAGTAACCGGAAACATCGCAACCCCCCCGCCTTGTAGTCCTGGAGGATATGTCTGGGTCCAGGTGCAATATCAGTTTCAATTCCTTTCACCCTTGCTCCCCCGCAGGACTTGGACAATGAGTAGCGCCTCCCAAAGGGTAGTCCAAAACTAGCGGTGCGAGCCTGGACAGGCAAGCCCAATCGTCTAACGCTTGTTAAGGCCGCCGTGCCGCGGCTCCGAAGCTGATTGAATCCGAGGCTGAGATTTCCTGGCTAGAGCCCGTCGGGCAGGCAAGATAAGAACTGCTGCTGCACCCTACCCGAGGATGATCATTTAGTCCGCGATGGACAACTGGTCCCCGACCATAGTTGAGGTTTGAGCGATAACCCCCGAAGGCAGCTCCAGCACACAGCGCGCCTTCCAATGAACTCCGGTCATGCGGAATGGGGCCATCGTGTGCCGTAAGTGGATCACTCGCCAGTTGCGGTCCACGAAAACCACATCAATCGCAAACCGCATGGCTACCGTATGTATTGCTTGCGAGGGAATAATAAGCAGCCCAGTACCGGGCTCAAGGTTCCGTTTGCCCAATAATCCTACGAGGCGGCTGAGACTCGTCCCCGCCACCGTAATTCGTTCGCCAAGCACGGTATTTCTGGTCGTATTGAAAACTGCTACAACCTCGGCTTCCACACTATCTTCTCGGAGTCACACGCTTCGAGGATGCCATGCGCTTCCGCCTGGCAACTACGATTGCCAGCAAGATTACCGCGACTACTGCTGCGCCGATCCGAATCATCAATACGCTGTCCATAATCGCCTCCAGGTTATTTTATTAGCCGAGATCCTCGAGAATCTTCATGATCGCAAGTACTCCCGGCCCAAGCAGCACCACAAAAAGTGCGGGAAAAATGAAAATTGCCAAGGGGAAGATCAGCTTAACTGTGGTCTTAGCTGCCTGTTCTTCGGCCAGCATCAGCCGCTTGGTCCGCAAAGCATCGGCAAATTCCCCAAGAGCGCGAGCAATCGGCGTTCCCAGTCGCTCGGTCTGCACCAGCATGGCGACAAACTGGCTGACGGTATCGAGATCCACTCGATCAGCCATGCTCCGCCAGGCATCAAGGCGCACTTTGCCGGCCCGCTGCTCGCGCCCGATAATAAGAAGTTCTTCACTCAGTTCCGGATGGACCGGCGCCATTTCCTTGGCGATTCGGAGCACCGCCTGGTCTATGCCCAAGCCGGCTTCCATGCAAATCACCAGCAGATCCAATGCGTCGGGGAGCGCCATGCCAATTTTCGTCTTCCGCTTGCTCATGGCATAGAACAGAAACAAATCCGGCGCAAAGAACGCAACTACACCCAAGAACAGAGCGTACAGGATGATCTCATGCGCCGGGGCAAAGGTAGCGAGGAGTACTCCGACGAGAGGAGCCAGCAGCTTAAGGCTCAGAAACGTCTCAACGTCTTCGGGTTTGCGATAGCCGGCAACGCCCAAACGGTACGCAAGTTGTTCATCATTCGATCTCAACCAATCGCGGAAAGGCGCCAGCGGGCTCGTAATCAACACAAGCACGTTTCGTGCCCCGTACGGAACGGAGGCGTCGGCATCTTCGGGAGCGCGATATCGCGCCCGCACTTCCGCCATCCGGACTTCGATCGGCGAGCGCTTTCGCGCGACCACTAAAAGAACCAGAGCACTTGCCAGAAACAGGGCAAGGGCTGCGAAAATCGCAATCAGTGCCACCATATCAGTACCTGATCCGAATGATCCGTCGTATCACGAGGGCCCCAAGAGCCATACTCGCCAAGGTTCCATAAACCATTATCCGGCCAGTCTCTGTCTCGAACAACGGGGCTGTGTATCCCGGCCGAATGAGATTCAAAAGCACAAAGGCGATGAACGGCAGTGCCAGGAGTATGGCCCCGGTTAGCCGGCCTTGTGCGGTGTACACTTTCACTTTCTGCTGGAGATGAATCCGTGCCCGCAGCACGCCTGCGGTTTTGTCCAACAACTCAGGGAGATTCCCGCCGGTTTCCTTTTGTATCAGAAGAGCGGCGATAAGAAATTGCAGGTCGGGCAGGGGAAATCTCCGGAAGAGATTCAGCATCGCTTCACGAAATGGCAGCCCAAAATTCATTTCATCGGCACACTGGCGAAATTCCGTTCCCAGTGGATCTGTAACCTCCTCGGCAACCGTCACCATCGCGCTAGGCAGTGCGTGTCCGGCGCGAAGGGCGCGAGCGATCAAGTCGACAGCTTCCGGCAGCTGTAAATTAAACCGACGAAAGCGAACCGACCGCTTATACAGCACCCAGACCAGGGGAACCGCACCCAATGCCAACCCGACAAACCATCCCACAAAACCCACTGGTATCCACCAGTTGCCAACCAGCGAACCCAGCAACATCATACATGCCGAATAGAAGAAAAATCGGCCAACCGTCCACTGCACCTTCGCCTGGTCAAGCAGTAGTTGCAGCTGCGGTGCGCCCTTAGTATTGCGAAGGAAGCGATCAACCCAGGCAATTCGGCTGAAGGTGACGCGTTTTACGATTTCCGCTTCGTCATCTTCACCCGTGAGGCGCCGTCGCTCCAATCCGCCAAGCCGCTCCTGAATTCGCTTGTCGTTTTCAGAAGGCTCCATGAAATACGCAAGCGTTGCAAACACCGCGACCAAAAGAATCAGAAATACAGTGATCATGGACATAAGTCAGTCCGCTATACCTCAAACGAGTGTTCAAAAATGCTTGTCGGGAGGACAATCCCGGCTTTCTTCAGCCTTTCGGCGAACTTCGGGGACACACCCGTTGCCTTGAACCGTCCCAGCACACGTCCACCGACATCGATGCCGAGCTTCTCGAAGATAAAAATGTCTTGCATCGCAACCACGTCGCCGGTCATGCCGGTAATTTCCGTCACGTGGGTTATGCGACGCGTGCCGTCGCTCATGCGAGCGATCTGCACAACCAGGGCTATAGCAGATGCGACCTGCTGCCGCAGTGCTTTCTCCGGGAGATTAAGGTTAGCCATCAAGGCCGCGGTTTCCAATCGGGCGATGGCATCACGGGGGGTATTGGCGTGAATCGTGGTCAGCGATCCATCATGCCCAGTGTTCATCGCCTGCAACATGTCGAGAGCTTCCGCTCCACGCACCTCGCCGACGATTATCCTGTCCGGCCGCATGCGCAAGGCGTTGATGACCAGCTCCCGTTGATGCACGGCCCCTTTCCCCTCCACGTTGGGGGGACGGCATTCCAGGCGAACAACGTGTTCCTGCTGTAGCTGGAGTTCCGCAGAATCCTCAATGGTAACGATGCGTTCGGTGTCGCTGATATAACCGCTCAGCACGTTCAACAGCGTCGTCTTTCCGGCACCGGTACCGCCGGAGATGATGATGTTAAGTTTGGCTCGCACGGCGGCTTTTAAGGCCTCAAAAATCGGGGCGGTGACGGTACGATTGGCGAGTAGCTGCTCGGTCCCAATGGGGATTTTGCCGAAACGGCGAATGGAGAGAATCGGGCCGTCCACCGCCAGCGGGGGAATGATGACGTTGACGCGCGATCCATCGGCCAAACGCGCGTCGCACATCGGGGAGGATTCGTCTACGCGCCTTCCGACTTGGGAAACGATTTTATCGATAATGTGGCTAAGATGGGCATCGTCCTTAAAGACGACGCTCGTCTTCTCCAATATACCGGCGCGCTCGATGTATACTTTTCGGTAGGTATTCACCAGGATGTCATTGATCGTGGCATCCTGGAGCAAGGGTTCAAGCGGCCCCAAGCCAAAGACTTCGTGCAATACTTCGCGCAACAGGCGGTCTCTCTCGCTCGCACTCAGAGGAGTGTCCTGCTTCACAATGAGGCCCTGAATCACTTCCTGCACCTGCGCACGGGCCTTGACATCCTCCAGCGACGTTAGCTTTTCCAGGTCGATCTGGCTAAGCAACTCGCGATGAAGTGTGGTTTTCAGCTCCTGATAAACCTTGGCGGAAACACCAATGCTGCGTGGCCCGGTCCACGTGCCACTGCCAACGCGCATATCAGGACCAAACGTTTTCGTGTTAGCCATTCACTGTTCCTTCTTAACCGTGAGACCCGAAAAGGCTCAATAATCCGCGCGACCCTTTGCTGGCCTTTACCGTAGCAGATTCCTCCCCGACAAGGAAGTCTGCCCAAGAGTCGAAAGGCACCGCCAACTCCCTCCGATGAGTGAAATCGATCGGCATACCGGCATTGATGGCGTTCACAATCAGGTCGTAGTTGTTTGGGACTTTCACTCTAACCGGCCGACGCAGAGATGCTTCTATCTCGCGGTCACTCAATGTACCCCTTCTTGAACTGCGGTTTAATACGATGTCAATGCTGTCGTCGGGATAATGCAGGCCCGTCAAGTACTCGATCGAGCGAATTGCGTTGTGGATCGATGGAAGTTCGGGCGTGATAACGATGGCCAGCCGGTCCGATTGCCGAATGGCAGCACAGGTGTCTTCGCTCAGTCCAGGCGGACAATCAACGATGACAAACTGATAGTTCTCCGCCAGAAATGCCAGGGTATGCTCAATGGCGTCGGATTGGGCGCTCGGAAACGCATGAATTGCTTCCGGGGAATCCATGACGTTCAATCCGCTGGGGTGCTGCAACAAGTAGCCTTGCAGCAAGTCAGCATCCAGCCGGTCCATGTTGTGGACCAGTTCATAAAAACTGTACTGATGGCGGCCCAAGCCCAGGTACAGGGCGAGATCGCCAAGCGCGGGATGCAGATCCACCATCAAGCACTTCCGTCCATGTCTCTGCACCAGATTCAGCGCCAGATGCAACCCCAGGGAGGTAACGCCCGTTCCCCCCTTGGCTCCCATCAAGGAAACAACTCGGCCTTTCTGCCCTGGCAGCTTGGCTTGAAGCCGGGCCTCTACATGCGAAAGGGCATCCGCTATCTGGTCCTGCTGGAAGGGTTTTACCAGGTACTCCGAACACCCAGAACGCATTGCTCGGATGATCTGATCAGGATGAGAGTTGCGCGAAGCGGCAAAAATAAATACGCCGGTATCGCAGCCGTCGCGAATCCGCTGGCTGACTCGGGCGCTCTCCTCGCCATCGTCAAAGTCGATCACGCAGACGCGATGCTGAAACTCCTCCAGCATCCTCATCACCTCACGCGGGGAGATATGCCGATCAACGTTGTCCACGACATGGGCTCCAGGCGCTTGGGCCACCAGGGTCTCCAGAGTTTCCCGCGCGGCCGGATCCATATTGATGCAGAGGACGCCGATACGCCGCTCGGAACTGCGTGAGCCGGTTATTGCTGTCGGACGGTCAGTCATATCACTTCGTTCCGGGATTCTGAGTCGGGTTCGGCAAACCTTTATCGAAAGCGCCCTTATTAAGATTTTGAACCGGCATGTTGACCTGCGGCTCGATACTTGGAACCGGTCCCACTACTGGGTCCACAATGGTGGGCGTAACCAGTACGAGCAGTTCCGTGTTCGTACGGCTCACGCTCCTTGACCGGAAAAGCTGTCCCAGGATAGGGATATCGCCGATTCCCGGAATCTTGCTGAGTTGTATGGTCGTGCGATCGTCCAGCAGACCGGCGATGCCGAAGCTCTGGCCATCCTTGAGTTCGATCGTGGTTTCCGCGCGCCGTGTTTGGAGGGCTGGCATAGTAAAGCCCGAAATTGTAATTGCGTTTGAATAGTCGAGCGAACTTACCTCTGGAGCAATCTTGAGCCGAATCGCACCGTTGTCCTCAATCGTCGGCACGAACTCCAGCTTCACCCCATAGGGTTTGAACTGGATGGTGATGGTCGGAGCGGTGCCAGCGACACCGATGGCTGCCACTACAGGGTACGGGAACTCGCCGCCTGCCAGGAAATGGGCCGGCTCCCCGTTGAGAGCCATCAAGTTGGGCTCAGACAGGATTTGCAATATGTTCTTGGTCTGGAGATCCTGGATGACAGCGCCCAAGTTAAGGTCGGGACGGAACAAAAAGATATTCAAAAGATTCGATACGGAGAATTGTTGTGGGGTGCTGGGCGTAACACCGGTTCCAGCGGTCGTCTGCTGCATAAGAGCCAGAGGGCCAAATTGCTGGGTCTGTATGCTGCCGATCGTGTTGGTTGCGCCGGTGCTGAAAAGATTGAAGCCCCATTGGTTCAACTTGCTGCGGTCTGCTTCGGCGAAGCGCACCTTCAGCATCACCTGTCTCTGGTGCGGCGGCGCCGCGACTTGCAAGCCGTCAACCACTTCCTTGGAGAAGTTGCCAGCCATCTTCAGGATCTGATCTGCAACGGCGGTTGAGGGCACGGTCCCGACCAGCGTCAGCTTGCCTCCTTCAGCTTGCACATCCAGGCTGGTATTCGGAAAAGACTGATCCAGGGTGTTACGCAAGGAAGTTACATCCAGGTCCGCGTAAACATCCAGGGTGCGGTTCTGTCCCGACTCATCCCACACCATCAGACTGCTGCCGCCAGGCTCTTTGGCGGTAATCACCAACTCATGAGGAGAGGTCGGTACTGATTCGATGACCGCAGGATTCCCGGTAAGAACGCGCTTGATCCGAGACGCGGTGTGAATTAACAGCGAATGTCCCACCACGATATGCACGCTCTCCGGACCCTGCTCGCCTTGCTGTCCCGGTGCTGCCTGAGACTCTGGGGTCGAGGCCGGGGCCTGCGCCGACATGGGTGCTTGCTGCGCAGGCGGTTGCTGGGCTGCGGCTCCCAACGTAGTGAGGCAAAGCGCCGTACCTGTCAGCAGCACGAAAGCCACGCTTTGCCAGAAAAGCCTTTCCTTCGTAGGTCCATTACGTTGCACGAGATGCTCCGTTCCTACCGCGTGTCAAAATTTGACCGTACTCTTCTTCGCACCATCCCAGGTCTCAACCTCATAAACGCTGTTGCCCGCCGGTTTGGGCGCCGCCTTCCGGGCCACCACTACGGGTGCTGGAGCAGCGCTGCCTTGCAGGTCCTTCATATTGACGGGGCGGGTTGCCGGCTGGGCCTGATCGGAAGAATTCCGCAGAACGAACTGCACTGTCCCTTGGTTGCTGGCCAGCAAAAGTTTTTCCGCATCCGCCGGCGCGAGCAACACCGTCACCACCTTCACATTTTGCGGCTTGCCGTTCGGGTCCGGTTGCAGTTTCTCGCCGGTGCTCAAAATCTCGACATTCTGCAAAACCGTCGTGGTCATGGCGTCCTTGGCGCCTTCCGGGTGGAAACTCACCATCACGT
>JBEKQY010000088.1:0-14174 GCA_049519235.1 Candidatus Korobacteraceae bacterium
GGATGCTTCGGTGATGCTGGGCTTTGCCGTGCTCCACGAGGGCGATGTTGAGATCACGCCCGAAGGCCGCACCTTTGGCGCAGCCGACATCCAGACCCAGAAGCAGCTCTTTCGCGCGGCGGCGCTGAAGAATGTCGCTATTTTGCGTCTCATCGAGAACACGCTGCACGCCAAGCGCGATCATGCCATCGGCGAGGAGTTCTTCCGCGACATTCTCGACGAGCACTTCAGCTCAGATGAAGTGGAACGCCAGTTCCAGACCGCGCTGGCCTGGGGACGCTACGCGGAGATCTTCGATTATGACTCGGAGAACCACCGGCTCTTCCATCGCGAAGACGCTGACGTCTTGCCGTCAGCGACGGAGCCCTGATGGCGCGCTCGAAGTCGTACTGGCAGCCCGTCCGCATTCTGGGCAAAGGTCCGTGGGCGTTGTTGCCGGCGCAGACCTGGTCGGTGCTCACCGACTTCTTTATCTTTGCCGCCGGACTGTCGGTCTTCTACGCCATACTTGTTCTGGCGCGCAGTTGGTTCGGCCCATTCAATCCGCACGTCGAGATTTCGCGCGATCCCTCGCACCTGCCGCTCTATGCCGCCTACTCGCTGCTGCGGATCATCATCGCCTACATCCTCTCGCTGGCGTTCGCGCTGGTTTACGGCTATGTCGCTGCCTATAACCCGCGCGCCGAGCGCATCATGATCCCGCTGCTCGACATTCTCCAGTCGATTCCCGTACTTAGCTTTCTGCCCGGCGTCATGTTGGCCATGGTCGCGCTGTTTCCGCATCACCAGATCGGCGTGGAGCTGGGGGCCATCCTGCTCATTTTCACCGGGCAAGTGTGGAACATGGCCTTCAGCTTCTACTCGTCGCTGAAGAGCATTCCCCGCGACATGCGCGAAACCGCCAAAATCTATCGCTTCAACTGGTATCAGCGCTTCACCCAATTCGAGCTGCCGTTCGCCGCGATCGGTTTGGTATGGAACTCCATGATGTCGGTAGCCGGCGGCTGGTTCTTCCTGATGGCCTGCGAGATGTTTGTGCTCGGCTCCAACGACTTTCGCCTGCCCGGACTCGGCTCCTATTTGCAGACCGCTGCCAGCGCGGGCGATAGCCAGGCGATTCTGTGGGGCGTGATTACCATGGTCCTGGTGATCGTTGTGCTTGACCAGATCGTCTGGCGGCCGGTGATTGCCTGGGCGGAAAAGTTTAAGGTCGAGCAGGTTGAGAGCACGGACGCGCCGCAGTCCTGGTTTCTGAATCTGATGCAGAAATCGCGGCTGCTCAAACGATTGCGCAAGCGGGTGCTCAATCCTGTGCGCGAGCGACTGGCGCTTCATTTTGCGCGCACCTATGACGTGGCGGGTGAAGAAGCTCCGCCGGCGACCTGGAAGGTTTGGATTGGCCGTACTATCGCCGCAGTCGCCGTGTTGGCGGTTTTCTACGCCGTGGTGCGCGCAGTCGGCATGTTGACCCAACTGAATGCGGACGATTTCCGCCAAATCCTGCAAGGCGCAGGGGCAACCTTTGGCCGCGTCCTCGCCGCGCTTCTTATCGGCGCGCTATGGACAATTCCTGTGGGCGTCGCCATCGGCTTCAATCCAAGATTGGCGCGCATCGCGCAGCCGCTGGCGCAGATCGCAGCTTCGGTTCCGGCGACCGCGCTGTTTCCCATCGTGCTGCTGGTCCTGATCCGCATCGGCGGAGGATTGGGCGTGGGTTCCATCCTGCTCCTGCTGCTGGGAACGCAGTGGTACATCCTGTTCAACGTGATCGCCGGCGCAATGGCGATCCCGACCGACCTGAAAGAATCTGCGGCGGTGTTCAAGTTCACCACCGGCCAGCGCTGGCGCAGAGTCATCCTGCCGGGAATTTTCCCCTATCTCGTCACTGGAATGGTCACCGCTTCCGGCGGCGCGTGGAACGCCAGCATCGTTGCCGAGTATTTCCGCCTGAAGGACCAGACGTACACCACCGTCGGTCTGGGCGCGACCATCTCCCGCGCCACCGACTCCGGCAACTTCGCCCTCCTGCTGGGCTCGACCGTCATGATGTCGATTATTGTTGTCACCGTGAATCGTCTGGTGTGGCGCAGATTGTACCGTCTCGCCGCCAACCGCTACACGCTGGAAGCGTAAGACTTCCCTCGGCGTTCCATTTCGGGAAGCGGTGGACGAAAACGGGAAGAATCCTGGTTATTGTCTTGATCTGCCGCAGCTTCCTCCTACACTTATCTTGCAAGTGGTGATCGATATTGACGGCTATTTCCCGCCAGTCAGCGGCGCGACGCGGGGCGGATAAAACCACACCAGGCGCAGGCTGCAGCCATGTTCACGGAAGTTATCGGCTAAAGGAGGACAACTTATGCGAGGCAAGAAATTTTCCATGGGATTAAGGGCCTTGGCGATCTTTGCTGTGACCCTATTGGTGACGAGCACCTGGGCGGCTACCCGCGAATGGAACGAGAAGGTGCTGCATAGCTTCAACAACAACGGCGTGGATGGGGCTGAGCCCTACGCGGGCCTGATCTTCGATGCCGCCGGCAATCTCTACGGCACGACCGGCAATGGCGGCGTTAACGCTGGCGGGACGGTGCTCGAGTTGACGCCCGCCGGGGGCGGTAACTGGGCGGAGACGGTGCTGTACAGCTTCTGCTCGCAGACCAATTGCACGGACGGGGCAAACCCCTCTGCAAGCCTGATCTTCGATGCCGCCGGCAATCTCTACAGCACGACCGACGCGGGAGGCACTTACGGCGACGGGACGGTGTTCGAGTTGACGCCCACAGCGGGCGGAGGCTGGACGGAGCAGGTGCTGCATAGCTTCAACAACAACGGCACGGACGGGGCTTATCCCTACGCCGGCCTGATTTTCGATGCTACCGGCAATCTCTACGGCACGACTCTCAACGGCGGCACCTACCAGTGCGTCGACGAAGGGTGCGGGACGGTGTTCGAGTTGACGCCCACAGCGGGCGGGGGTTGGACGGAGCAGGTGCTGCATAACTTCGGCAACGGCACGGACGGGTTTTGGCCCTACGCTGGCCTGATCCTTGACGCCGCTGGCAATCTCTATGGCACGACCCAGCTCGGCGGCACTGGGGGCAATTGCGGCGGTTACGGTTGCGGGACGGTGTTCGAGTTGACGCCCGTCTATCCGTGCGTCGTGTGTAGTGTCCGGTGAGGTTGATGTACTCCCAGCCGAGCAGAGAGACGCGCTGGAGCCGCAACGATGATTCCGAAGCCGCACGTGTCTTTATCGCCGGTTGTCCGTCTGCGGCTCGGGATGGATCAGCACGCGGAATAGCTCCGGCACTTCCTGACGGAAGCGGCCCTCGACCGCGGTCTGGATGTCGTGCACGCGCGATAGCGGCAAGTTGTCCTGCATAGTGATGTGCAGCGATAGATACAGCCTTCCAGCCACTCGCTTGAACATGAAGTCGTGCATGTCGACGACTTCGGGAAAATTCTCCGTCACCGCCTGAAGCCGCTCCTCGAAGCTGGGCACGAGCAGCAGGCCATCGCTGGTCTCGATGGTTGCCGGCTCGCTCTCGATGTGGGTCAGGATGCTGGAAATCTCGGGCACATCCTGCTTCATCTCGGCTTCCAGCCGGGTCACGCGATCATGGGCTTCCTTCAGGCTGAGGCGCTCGTCCAGTTCCACATGCTGCTCAACATGCAGTGTGCCGCCGAGGTCCTGCACGCTGATGTCGTGCACATTCAGATTGTTGCGCGTAGCCACGGCGCGAATGCGGTCGAAGAGGCTCTCCTGGTGGCTGGCGCGGGCTACGGTATTGACCACCACGTCGGCGTCGGGCAGTAATGTCCGGATGCGGGTTGCCACTTCGTTGGAAACCTGCTCCGACTTCTGGAAGGTCACATTGCGCGACATGGCGATGGAAACGTCGGCGAAATAGCGGCTGCCGACCCGGCGAATGCGTACCCTGTCGACTTCCAGCACGCCATCGACGCGGTAGATCTCTTCCATGATGCGGCTGCGGATGCCGGCGGGCGCCGCGTCCAGCAAGGCGTCGATGGTCTGGCGCGCCAGCCGCCAGCTCACATATACCACGATGCAGGCCACGAACAGCGCCGCGATGGGATCGGCCTTGGACAACCACGGCAGCGAGTATCGCCGGCCCGCAAGCACCAGCGTCAGGCCCAGTATCACCACGGCGCTGGACCAGATGTCGGTGCGGAAGTGCAGTGCATCGGCTTGCAGCGCCTGGCTGGCGTACTTGTCGGCAATGCGGCGTAATCGTCGTGAGCGCCAGAAATCGACAATCATCGAGATGCCCATGACCGCGAAAGCCCAGACCGTAGGTTCGATCTCAACCGAGTGAAAGAACAGGCGCCTGCCGGCTTCATACACAATCCACACGCAGGTAAGCAGCAACAAGCCGGTTTCGACGAAGGCGGAGAAGCTCTCGACCTTGCCGTGGCCATATTGGTGATCGGCGTCGGCAGGTTTATCGGACACGCGCACGGAAAAGTAGGTGACCGCCGCCGCAACCAGGTCAAGCCCGGAGTGCGCCGCCTCCGACAAAATGCCCAGACTACCCGTGGCAACGCCGACGACCACCTTCATCAGGGTGATCGCGACCGCCGCAAAGATCGAGTTCCGGGCAACGGCCTTCTTCTCGCGCTGCATGTCCGCAGTGGTGGCGGCGTCCGTCATATGCTCCGATTATTCACGTTCCTCTGGCAATCCGCCAACCGCCGGCGTCGGGCCGGGGCCCAGGTTTGCCGCTTGCTCACCGCGCTTTTGCTTACAATGTGGTACGATTTTCTGCATCCATCTGCTCCGCCTCAGGCGGTGACTATTCTGGAGGAACACCACTTCATGCTACGTACTACACTGTGGGCACTCGCGCTTGCGTGTGCCATCACCTGCACCAGCTACGGTCAACAGCCGTCCCCTCAACAAGCACCGCCGCCCCCAGCAGCGCCTGCTGGTCAGAACATGGCAATGCCTGGGATGCAAGCCAATCCAGCGCCGGCCAACCCGGCGCCCCCGGCCAGCAATGTTCCGATGAGTGACCCGGTTCTCACGCTGAAGGGCGCCTGCCAGCCGAAATCCGGCGGCACACCGCCCGCCGGCTGTGTAAGCGGCCTTACCCGTGAGCAGTTTGAAAAGCTCACCGATGCGCTGCAACCGCCCGACAAGGGACCGGTGCCTCCCGAGGTGCGGCGCCGATTCGCAACCCAATATGCCAAGCTGCTGACCTTTGCTGACGCGGCCCGCGAACTTGGACTGGAAAATGACCCCAAGGTCCTGCAGATCTACCGTTTCGCCATGAATCAGATCCTGGCCGAATCGCTCAATCAGCATTACATGGAAGAATTCGCACATCCCTCCGATCAGCAGATCCAGGAGTATTACGACCAGAACGTCAAGAAATACAAGGAAGTGACGTTGCAGCGCATCATTATTCCCGTCTATCAGGCGCAGGCGACTGCCGATAAGCCCAAGCCCACCGAGGCCGAACAGAAAGCCTACGGCGAGAAGATCAGGGAGCGTTGGCTGGCCGGCGAAGATCCGACCAAGCTGGAAAAAGAGATCATGGACCACAACGGCGTCACCACTCCTCCTCCCGATGTGAATGTGGGGGCGCGCCGCGAGGGATCGTTGCCGCAGGCCCATGCCAGCGTCTTCGAATTGAAGCCCAACGAGATTTCGGAGTCCTTCTCCGATGCCACCGCAGTCTACATTTACAAGGTCGTGTCGGAGCGCCAGGTTCCCTTGAGTGAAGTGAAGGCCAGCATCTCGCAAACCCTACAGCAGCAAATGTTCAAAGACAAAATCCAGTCGGTGCAGGACGCTGTGACCCCGGTATTAAATGAGGCTTACTTCGGGCCTGAGCCTCCGCCGGCACCGCCGCACAATATGATGCGGCCGGGGATGCCGGGTGCAGGCGCTCCGCCGCCCCCGCCGCCCCCGCCGCACAGTTCTGGTCCCGGCGCCGGTGCGGGAGCGCCGGGGACTCCGCCTGCTATGTCACCACCGTCGCCTCAGTAGTCATGGCCTCAAGCCGGACTGTCCTGGTTACGGGCATCTCGGGCAATCTGGGAACCAGGCTGCTTCCGTTGCTCTCGGACTTTCGCGTGGTGGGCGTGGACCTGCGCCCACCCCAGAGATCCTCGCTTGGCCAATTTGAAGAAATGGACCTAGGCCGCGAGGCCTGCTGCCGCCAACTCATTGAGCTGCTGCGCACGACTGGGGCGCAGTCCGTGCTCCATCTGGCGTTCGTTCTCGATCCGCAACGCACTGGCGTTCTGGACGTGGAACGCATGTGGCAAATCAATGTTGCCGGCACCGCACGCGTGATGGAAGCGGTGGGCGTCGTCAATCGCACTGGCGGAAACGTTCGCCAGTTTATCTTTCCCAGCAGCGCCGCCGCCTATGGGCCGGAGACCGCTGGCCCGGTGAGAGAAGACGCTCCGCTCCGCGCTCACACCTTGCCCTATGCAATACACAAGCGCGAGAGCGATGAGGTCGTCCGCTATCGCGCCGAAAGCCTGGGCGATTGCTGCACCTATCTCCTGCGCCCCCACATCTTTACTGGCGCCACCACGCAGAACTATATGGTGGGAGCGCTGCGCGGTACGCCGTTGGGCGCCAGCCAGCGCGCTGCGCGCATGCGTGCCGAGGGCCGCCGCCTGCCGCTCATCCTTCCGCGCGCCCCTGAATATCTGGAGAAGCGTTTGCAGTTTCTCCACGTCGACGACATGGCGCGGCTGCTGGTAGTTTTGTTGCATCGCTCGGAAACCGATCCCCTTATCACCATCATGAATGTGGCCGGAAGGGGCGAGCCGCTTACCCTACAGCGGTGCGCGGACATTGCCCAGGCTACGGTCAAACGAATTCCTTCGCTTGCCGCGTTCCGCGCCGTCCTGCGCTTCTTGTGGAGATTTGGGATCTCTTCCATCCCGCCCGATGCTTTGCCTTACCTGATCGGCTCCTACACCATGGACACTACGCGGCTACAGCTATTCCTCGGTCCGGACTATCCGCGCGTGCTTCAGTACACCGTGGAAGAAGCGCTGCGGGACAGCTTCACCCGCAGCGAATAGGGCATTGGGGCCGGACAGGTTTCCGGATTGCTGTATCCGCGAGGCTCGGGTAGAGCGGCGCTTCAGAGGCTGTTACGAAACTCATGAAACGCTCCGACCGAATGTCGATCCCTCCCACTTATTACTCGGATTGGTTGCCATATCGGCCATTGTTTCCCAGTTCAGCCCTCGTGTTGGATCCGGTTAGCTATTATTTGTTCCACCGCTTCACGCTAACATCGAGTTTCGTAACAGCCTCTTCAGCGCCGCGTAAAGCAGTTCTCCCTTGTGAGGCTTTGGGGCGTGGCCGGACGCGGACCTGAAGGTCCGCTCTACCCGGATACACTTACGCTGCTAGCTCACATGAGCCAAAGTCGGGAGGACTGTGTCCGATTGCGATTGCCCGTCAGCTTGCGCTGGGGCGGCAAGAGCTACGGTGACCCGCCAACAACAAAATCCAGAAGCGCATTGTTGACATACAATTCTTTCCTCTTGTATTCGATCAGTCGTAGCTTCTTGAAGCGATTCATGAAAAAGCTTATCCGCGGCCGGGTTGTGCCCACCATCTCGGCCAGGGTCTGATGCGTCAGTTTGGGCGCCACGGCTCCAGGTGTTTCCTTGCTCTTAAGGCCTGCGAGCGATAAAAGGATCTTGGCCAGCCGCTTCTCGCTTTGGTTGAACAGTTGGTCGGCCAGCGATTCCTGGAGCTGGCTGTTCCGGTAAAGCAGGAAAGATACAAACAAATGTAAGAAGGATTCTTCTTTCCGCAAGCGGCGCCAAGTTTCCTTCACTTCCATGCGCAGCAGCACACAATCCGTAATCGCGGTCGCTGTAATCCCGCGCGAAACATAACTGCGCGTAAGCGCCCTTTCGCCTATGAAATCTCCGCTTCCGGCCAGTTCCAGGATAGCTTCCTTTCCTTCGTTCGATACCATGCTGAGCTTGACTCGTCCGTGTTGAATGTAGAACACAGCATCGCCGGGCTCGCCTTCCCGGAAAATCACCCGGCCTTTGGCAAATCGGCGGACCCGTTTACCCGCACCTGCTTCCGACAGCAGAGCTTTCACATCCCACGCTGGAGTAGGAATTTTCCTTCGCAATGGCGAGGGCTGCAGCCGCGTCACAAACTTATCGACGCGCCGAGTTCCACAGCAGGTTGGCGCCGAGGGCGAGCTACCCCTCCGGCGCCTTTCGGATGCGCTCCGAGGATGGAGACCTATCAGCCTGACTGTTCCTTCGAAGCTCTTAATCCTTGTCTTGGCTTCAAATGAACCGGGAGCGTTGTCTGGCTGGTCTTCGCCATCCTGGCAGCCTGGCGCTCCGCTCGATACCGCCGCGGATAAGAAAGCGCGCTCCAGTTAGTATTCTTAATTTCACAATTGTATAAAGTCAAGAAGAACCGGTAGTGCGCTGGTTTGAACTGTCAAAGTAGCGCACTACCGAAGAACTACTGCTATCTCTCGCCAGGAATGCTATTCGAGTGCCCGGAACGATGCCCAGAGATTGCGGATCGCTGCGCCTGTATCTGTCCTTGGCCCAGCGGGTTACAGTTACCCAACTTTGGGGGTTACGCGCTGCTTTTATGCTGACTATAATCAGAGTAGGAGCTTTGCCTTGACCAGCCGTGCAAACCAGCCAAACGCCTTCGCAGCCCAGTTCAATCCGGCGTGCGGCGCCAGTGTGCGTGCTGCCTGGTCGCGTGCCGTCTTCCACGCCGCCAAGTCCATAGGCGGGACTTGCCGAGGACGGCAGGTCGCGACGCGTACCGACTCCAAGCTGGCTCCTTGCATGGTCCGCCCCAATCTCTTCTCCGGCGACTAACACTCCTGTTTTCCGTTCTCTCCCGCGTTGTCTCAGTCTTACCAGACTGCACTCGCGGGTTGACCAAAGCTCCGGTGCACAACCGTACCGCAAGCCTTTCGGAGGAAAACATCATGTCCGCTAATACTCTTATTCCGGTTGCCGGTCCTCAGCTCCGCACCGCTCTGCCCGGCCCCAACGCCGTTCGGGTTCTGGAAGGCGATCGGCAATATGTTTCGCCGTCTTACACCCGCTCCTACCCCTTGGTGGCGAAGCGCGGCCGCGGCGTCATCGTGGAAGATGTCGATGGCAACGAGTTCCTCGATTTCTCCACCGGCATCGCCGTGACCTCGACTGGCCACTGCCATCCCGAGGTAGTTGCCGCTATCCAGAAGCAGGCTGCCGAGCTCATCCACATGTCCGGCACCGACTTCTACTACGAGAGCATGGTGACGCTCGGCGAGCGCTTGTCGCGTGTCGCTCCCATGAAGGGGCCGCACAAGATCTACTATGGCAACTCGGGTGCCGAGGCGATTGAAGCCGCGCTGAAGCTGGCGCGCTATCACACCGGGCGCCAGAACATCATCGCTTTCTACGGAGCGTTCCATGGCCGCACTATGGGCGCGCTGTCGCTGACCGCGTCGAAGCCGCAGCAGCGCCGCCGCTTCGCGCCGCTGGTTCCCGGCGTCACCCACGTTCGCTATCCCGACGTCTATCGCGGCTGCGTGGGTGGCGGTCCCCAGGAAACCGACGCTTTCGCGCTGGGCTGTGCCCGCTTCATCGAAGAGAAGCTGTTCAAGACGACGCTTCCGCCGGAGGAGGTAGCCGCGATCTTCGTCGAGCCCATTCAGGGCGAGGGCGGTTATGTCGTGGCACCAACGGTGTTTATGCAGGAGCTACGGCGCATCTGTGATCGTCACGGCATTCTGCTGGTGGCCGACGAGATTCAGTCCGGAGCTGGCCGCACTGGCAAATGGTGGGCCATTGAGCATACTGGCGTTGAGCCCGACATCGTTTGCATCGCCAAGGGAATCGCCAGCGGCATGCCGCTGGGCATCATGATGGCGAGGGCCGAGATCATGGATTGGGTGCCGGGATCGCATGCTTCCACCTTTGGCGGCAATCCCGTCTGCATTGCGGCTGCCATGGCAACGATGGATGTTCTGGAGCGTGAGGCCATCAAGAATGCCGACATAGTCGGCCGGCACATCATGGATCGCATTGCCGAATGGCCTCGGCGCCTCGACCTGGTGGGCGACGTCCGTGGCCGCGGCCTGATGATCGGCGTCGAGATCGTCATCGACAAAAAAGCCAAGACGCCGGGGGGCGTCGAGCGCGATCGCATTGTCGAACTGGCCTTCCAACACGGGCTGCTGCTGCTGGGATGCGGCCCCAACAGTATCCGCATATGCCCGCCCCTCATCGTTACCAAGGAGCAGGCCGACATCGCGATGGATATTCTCGAGGAGTGCATCAACATCACTGCCGGCAGGCAGACTGCGAGGAGCTCTACAGCCGGCAAACCGACGGGAGCATGAGCGTTCGCAGTTGTTTGCGCCAGGCTTAGTCACCCGCAATTGGCACCATCGAAGCTGCCCCGCCCTAGCCAAGAGGGGCTAGAACGGTGCACCCTTTGAGAGCTGCCAGTAGGGTTGCTCTCCACAACCTGAAAACGACATGCGCAGCGAAAAACGAGCGCAGTTTAGGAGATGACTGCGCTCGTCGTGTTTCGGAGCGGATTAAACTTTTTTGAGATTGACGTTTGTCAGGTCAATGCCGAGCGTGGAGGGAGGGTCCTCGCTGGCTACAGCCTCAATGTTCACCAGACCTTCCTCATAATGAGTGCAGCGCCAGCCGTTCCTTTCCTCTATGCGTGTCGGCGTGCCCGATTGCATACCCTTAACTTTTTCGAGGAGTTCCTCGTGGCACTCCTTCTTCCACTCCTCGATAACCCGGGGGTCGCTGAGTTTTACCCTAAGCTTTTTGAAGTTGGCTCTGTAAGCCTGAAGGCCGACTAGGGCCAGGAGCGTTACGCTCTTGAAATCGTCACGTTCCGAGCTAAGAACACGGTGCTCCCCGTACATTTCGGTTGCCGTCTGTCGCATTGCTTCCCGATGTTTAGCGTTACATTTCGCGAGATCATCCGTATTGAAATCATGTGCGAAGTCATTTCTGATCTTTCGTACGAGATCCGCGGCCTGGAGAATGTGAGGCGGTATCAAACGCAGAGCCTTCAGAATTTCGAGTTTGAGGGAGAATGTGAAGTCGCGGTTTTCAGCCAATCTAGCAAAGCCGGGCGACAAGCTGTTCATCAACTCGACAACGTATCTCTCCACGACAACGGCGCTTAGGAGCACAAAGGATCGGTCGTCACCTGTTTTTTCTATTCTTTGGAGTAGGCCTGGGAGCTCCTGGATGGGGGCCGTCCACTCTATGAACGGCTCAGTAAAGGCACACTCGCCCTGCTCTCCGCACCAAATAAGCTTTCTCGGCATGTTTTTCCTTCCCGCCCCCGCTTACCTTCTGTTCGGTTCGGCGACCTTCAGTCTACTCCGCAAACCGTCCTCCCTCATTGCGCACCCATTCCGTCAAGTACTACACTGCGATACGCGATGATTCGACATTCCGGAATTGCTCTCTCTCTCCTGATGCTGTTCGGCAGTCTGACCGCAACCGCCCAATACACCGACCGAGCCGCCATGCAGGACCTCGGCGGCCCGAAAGAATTTGCTGCTCGCCGCACTGAACTCGCCGCCAAGCTAAAGACCGGTTATGTCTTGCTCTTCGCCAAGACGCAGGAGCCTCCTGCCGCTCACTATCGCGAAGACAATGATTTCTACTACTACACGGGGCTGTCCGATCCCGGTGCCATCATGCTGATGGATGTCCAGACGCAACGGACTACCATCTTCGAGCCGCAGCAGAGTCCGCGCGAGGTCCAGGTGTACGGCGCAAATCTGCTCTCGCTGTCGAAAGACGAGCAGAAGGAGTTGGGCTACCCAGTAGTAGCACCTTTAACCAGCCTGGATCCGGCCTTAAGCTTCCTGTTTGGGAATGGCGTTGATAACGACCTCTGGCTCCGCCTAGCCTTCGCCGACAAACCGGATGGTGCTCGCTTTGAAACCGGACGCGACTACGCCGCGGAGTACAACAATCCCTACGGACAAAATCTGCCTGGCGATCGCGATGCGCTCCTCAAGCTGCGCGAGCGCTATCCCGCCGCCAACTTCCGCGACGTCACTGGCGCCATCGACCAAATGCGTAACATCAAGCGTCCGGCGGAGATCGAAGTGTTGCGACGCAATGGCCGCATCAGCGCCCAGGGCGACATGCAAGCCATCGCCATGGCCCATCCCGGCATGTACGAGTATCAGATCGAAGCCGAGGCCGAATTCGTCTTTCGCAATTCCGGAGCGCAGGGACTGGCTTATCCGGCGATCGTCGGCTCCGGACCGAACGCCAACACCTGGCACTACTTCTTCAACCGCAGCAAGATCGAGCCCGGCAGCATCGTTGTCTTCGACTTCGCTGCCGATCTCGACCACATGACTATGGACATCACTCGCACCTTCAACATCGACGGCAAGTTCACGCCGGAGCAGGCCAAGTGGTACAACGTCGATCTGGAGTGCCAGAAAGCCGTCATCGATATGCTCAAAGTCGGCAATACCTACGAGCAGGCCGAGGCTGAGGGAAAGAAAATCTACGATCGCGAAGGCATCGGCTCGCAATGGTACGGTTGGCCGGGTCACTTCGTCGGCCTCGCGACTCACGACGTCATGCTGCCCAAAGGCCCGATTCAAGCCGGGCAAGTCGTCACGGTTGAGCCTATTGTCGAATTTCCCGACAAGCACTGGCACTTCCGGGTGGAGGACACAATCCTCATCACGCCCAACGGCCCGGAGGTCTTGTCGGCCAGCGTTCCCAAGGAAATGTCCGACGTGGAAAAGCTCGTCGGCAGTGTTCCTGCTGCCGCTCCGGCAAAGTAAATCATTACATCAGCCGATATTAAGAAGCGGTAACATAGAAGTTGAAGAGTTTCGGAAAGGTCCGCCGTGCCTGAATTACGCAAAGATCCCATCATCGGACGATGGGTCATCGTCTCCACCGATCGCGCCAAGCGTCCCGCTGACTTCACCCATGAGCCGGTCAAGATGAAAAGTGGCTTCTGCCCCTTCTGTATCGGGAATGAAAGCAAAACTCCTCCTGAAGTGCTGGCTTACCGCCCTAATGGGGCTTCGCCTAACACTGGTGGCTGGACTGTCCGCGTGGTGCCGAATAAATTTCCCGCGCTCGGAATCGAGGGCAACCTCAACCGCCAGGCCGAAGGCATGTTCGACAAGATGAATGGCATTGGTGCGCACGAGGTCATCATCGAAACCCCCGACCATGACCTGACCCTGGGCAATCTGTCGGAGAAGCGCATCGAGGATGTTTTATGGGCCTATCGCGACCGTATCGTCGATCTGAAGAAAGACCGCCGCTTCAAGTACATCCTCATTTTCAAGAATCACGGCCAGTTGGCGGGAGCGACCTTGGACCATTCGCACGGCCAGTTGATCGCTCTTCCCATCGTGCCCAAACATGTGCTCGAAGAGCTGGAAGGTTCCAGGCAATATTTCATCTACAAGGAGCGCTGCGTTTTCTGCGACATTATCCGGCAGGAAACCGAGTCGGGAGTTCGAGTGGTGGCGGAAAATGATGGCTTCCTGACGGTTGCTCCCTATGCGCCGCGCTTTCCCTTCGAGACATGGATACTGCCCAAGCGCCACGAATCGGCATTCGAAAATTCATCGTCGCAGGTGTATGAGAGCCTGGCGAAGGCGCTAAGAAACCTGCTTCTGCGCGCCGACCAGGTGCTGGACAATCCCGCCTACAACCTCGTTGTGCACACCGCTCCAGTGCAGGAAGCCTCGATGGATTATTACCACTGGCACATCGAGTTCATGCCGCGGCTGACCAAGATCGCCGGCTTCGAGTGGGGAACGGGCTTCTATCAGAACCCCACGCCGCCGGAAGAGGCGGCCAAATATCTGCGCGAGGCCAGGATTGAGGTCGCCCAACCCGTCACCGCTTCCTCAGGAAACTCTGATTAAGTCTGATCTCTCGAAGGGGACGGCCTTCAGGCCCTCCGTAAACGCCGCAAAGTCAACTCGACTTTATTGACAGCTGCAAAAGAAAAGTCCCATCGACGGTGGAAGCGCCGGGCTTCAGAGACTGGTGTCGCAACCGGAATGATACTTGAATTGCTCGGTGAAGTGAGAGATAAGGAGTCATGCCGAGCTACAAGCCTTATCACCCGGAGCAAGCCGAGCTGCTGCCCAGCC
>JBEKQY010000089.1:0-14832 GCA_049519235.1 Candidatus Korobacteraceae bacterium
GTGGTGACCTCAGAACGTCCAGCCTACTGCGATTGCACTGCCTGGAGAAGGTTCAGCAGGCCCCAGCCAAACGTGTTGTCCTGAAAGACCATTGGACCACGGCAGTTGCCGGAGGCCACCGGATCGGTCAAATGCTGCGCCGCATGCTCCATGGTCGCTTCGGTCGCGCTGACGTTCCCGTCGAGGCTGGGCTTGGCTTGCCACAACAAGGCAACGCCTCCGGTAACGTGAGGAGCAGCCATCGAAGTTCCGTCCCAGCCTGACTCATAGCCATTGCCGGGCACGGCGCCGCGGATATCGACTCCCGGTGCGGAGAGATCGGGCTTGGTGCGGTTGCTGCCATCAATCGTGACTGGGCCGCGACTGCTGAAGCTGGCGATGTTGTTGCTCGAATCGGTTGCGCCGACGGTCACTGAGCTGGCATAGATCGCGGGCGGATACTCGATGGTGGAGCAAGCGGGACCGTCGTTGCCCGCGGCCGCAACCAGGAAAATTCCGGCGGCGCGCACAGCGTCCACGATGCTCTGTAGCGTGTCATAGGAGCAGCCTTCACTTGGCGGACAGATCCAGGAATTATTGACGGAATCCGGGGCCTTGGTGGGGTCGCCGTTCTGGGGCTGGTTGATGGGCCAGGGAGCGATCATGAACTGGAAGCACTCGGTATAACGTGCCGGCGAGCCGGTGCCATCGGGGTCCATGTTGCGGCAGGCAATCCACTGGGCGCCAGGCGCGACGCCGATCTGATTGCCCTGACCATCGTCACCTACCATCTCGCTGAGGGTGAAGGCGTGGTCCGCCTGCTGGCCATTCCAGCCGCGGTATTGGTTCTTCAATGCGGGATGGTCCCACTGGACTCCAGTATCGGCTCCGGCGACGACCAGGCCTTCGCCGCGATAACCGAGGGCCCAAACCTCGGGCGCCTTCACCTGCTCTACATTCCACTCAACTGTCAGGGGTCCGATGCCCGAGTCCTGGCCCGTGGGAGAAGGCAGGGCGGTGCGCACGTAAGGATTGGCATCGATGCGGGCGACGTCACTCCGCGCAGCCAGCGTCTCCATCAGGCTGCGATCACCGGTAACTTTGATCATGTTGACGATAAAGAACGACTGGTAGGGAACGCCGCTCTTCCGCAACAGATTGAGAATTGGGCCTTGCGTGGAGTTGGCCACGGAGCGGAGCGCGTTGACTACGAAGCGGCCCTTCTCGGACTTGGTGAACAGATTGTAGGCCGGGCTGAGATCAGCCTGTTTGGCGAGCACGACCAGGGCTTCGGTCGAGCCGCCGTTCGCGGTTTCCGACAGCACCCGGGGAGCGATTTTGGAGGTTGGGTCGGCCGGCTGGGACGACCAGCCAAGCTGTATCACGCCCATCCAGAGCGTGGTTATGAGGGCCATCAGTAACACCTTGCGTAATTTCATAAGTCGTCTCCGATTGGTATCAAGGGAAATGAAAGCAAGAGCCTTGAAGGGCTGAGTGCTGGGGAGAACAAGCATCTCGCGACTGGAATGTAGTCCCTGGAGTGACTGCTGTCAATGACAGGCGAGCAGATGTTACGAAGTCATGTCCCGATTTGGTGTCATTCGGCGGGTCGCGCTTGAGTTGTCGCCGTTTGATACATAGGATTCGGACTATGAATCCTGGCAAATGGTATGGCCGATGGTTCAAGGTTGCCATCCTGATTGGCTTGATGGGAGCAGGCGACCAAGCAATAGCTCAGAGCAAAGCAACGCTGGAGTCTTCGCCTGCGATTTCGATTGGTGGAGAGCCCGCGGTCACACTTCAGCGGCCGCCGGTGAGCGAGGGCAGCGAGGCGCAATCTCTCGACGCGATCATCCTGCATCGCCCGGCGTCGAGCGATCGCACCAAACCCGAATTTCTTGACGCAGTCATCCTTCCCGAGCGCGGCATGGCCGTGCTCCAGATCAGGGCCTATCTGCCGGGTAAAGGAGAGATTGATCTCCTGAACTCGCCGCCGCTGCCGGAAGCAGAGCAATTGTTGACCACAGGGGACGACCAGTTCGGCAACGAGATCTTCAAGATCGGCGGGGCGATCCTGCTGCCCTTCGCCAATCGCACGCGCGGCAAGCTTTCTGCCGATGGCAAGACGATTACCGCAATCGTCGCCGGGAAGACGGTCACTCTGCCCGCCAACTGGAGTGGCAACAACCCCGGAGCCGAGAAGCACGCTATTCACGGCCTGATTCGCCAATCGCAATTCCAGGATGTCGCGGTCAATAACGGCCGCGACGAATCCACCATTTCCGCCGTGTTGCATGCCGGCAACTTCAGTGGACACTGGTTGTCGGACACCGACCTGCGCGTCGCCACGAAATTGAGCCATGACGCCTTCGAGATGACGGTCACGGCCAGGAATGTTGGGCACGAGCCGCTGCCCATGGGCATCGGCTGGCATCCCTACTTCGTCCTTCCCAGTGGCAATCGCCGCCAGGTGAGACTGCACATTCCCAGCGAAACACGCGCCGTCATGAACAACTATGACGATTCCTTTACCACCGGTCAGCGCGTCCCGGTGAAGGGAACTGCTTACGACTTCTCCGCGCCCGGCGGACGGGCGCTGGGGTCGCAGTACCTGGACGACAACTTCTCCAAGCTCGCGTACGAGGCGCAGGGCAGAACGGTTTCCCAGATCATCGACCCGGCGGCGAACTATGGGCTGCGGCTGATTACCCTTTCGCCGCAGATCAAGTCCATCCAGGTATACGCTCCGCCAACCAAGAATTTTGTTGCTATTGAGCCGCAATTCAATTTACCTGATCCTTACAACCAGGATTGGGGAACGGCAGACACCGGCATGGTGCTGCTACAGCCCGGACAGTCGGTCTCCTGGCGCGTCCGTCTGGAGCTGTTCACGCCGAAGGATAGGTGAGCCATGCATCGTCTTACGATCAAGACGCACAAGAAGCGCGAGATTATCGACATCACCCAGAAGCTGGAAGCCGTCCTGTGGAAGCACTATGCGGACAAAACCGGCCTATGCCAGTTGAACCTTCTGCACACCACTGCGGCGCTCACCACCTGCGACCTCGATCCCGGCACCGATCTCGACATGCTCGATGCTTTCGAGATCATGGTCCCCAAGCTCGACTATCGCCACGAGCACAACCCGGAGCATGTGCCCGACCACATCCTCTCGGCGATAATTGGCACCTCGGTGCAACTGGCCGTAGAAGCCGGTCTGCTTCTGTTGGGGACGTGGCAGCGCGTTGTCCTGATCGAGCTGGACGGCCCCCGCGAGCGCGAGCTGGTGATGGCGCTGGCCGAGACGGAGTAGGAATTGCCGCGTCTGATTTGGGTATAACCCCCTCCCGCCTGTGAGGTAGGCACGCTGACCCGCAACCATTTAGCCCGAAGGCCGACACAATCGTAGCCCAGCACGTGAGTGCTGGGTGAGCGTGAGAAAATCACTATGAGTCCCGCAGGGACGGCACATGGGTCATACCTACACCTCGACCTTGTTTCACCTTGTCTTCTCGTCTAAGGAGCGCCGGTCGGCAATTGCCGAACCAGCCAAATTGTGGGCTTACATGGCGGGGGTGGCTCGTAATCTCCATTACGAACCATTAGCGATCGGCGGAACAGAAAACCACGGTCACGTCCTGGCCCGCCTGCCGGCCGACGTGTCCGTGTCCGAGGCGGTACAGAAGCTAAAATCGAACTCGTCGTGCTGGCTTCGCAAAGCTGGCCCTTGGCCGGGGTGGCAGGAAGGCTACGGTGCCTTCTCGGTAAGTTCGTCGAACGTCGACGCTGTGAGGCGGTACATTCAGAATCAGGCGGAGCATCACCAGGGTCGCAGTTTCGAGGAGGATCCTAGCGCTGCTGGTTAAGTCAGGCGTGACATTCAACCCGGTGGAGGTCTTCGATTAGGGTGTCGTCCCTACGGGACTCCTGCATCAATGGCCAGCTTTCCCAGCACTCACGTGCTGGGCTACGATTGTGTCGCCCTTCGGGCTGGCGACTTGGTCGTGTCACCTCCGAGGAAAGCCGCGCGCGTGTCGCAGCTCCGCGTCGGCCTCAGGCAGCCAGACGACTGGGAGTGTCACGATTTCTTGAAGAGGCCTGCCCGGACTTGCTCCCAGGGGATGACGTCGGAGGGGTTTTGTTCGTGGCGTGCGATGCGGTGGTCCAACTCAGCGCGCTGCTCGTCGCTCAGCGCGAGCGCGTCGGCTTCCAGGCTTTCCCAGACCACATCCAGCAGCTCCGCCTTCTCGGCGGCAGAAAGACCTTCTATCTGAGTTCGCAGATCGCTCATACTTGATACGCTACCGCTGTTGCCCTTGGTAGGCAAGCGCGACCAAAAGCCCCAGCCAAGCAAAATCGGCTTGGCTGGGCCACCCGCCCCAACTTACCAAACTTAAATGAGGTGGTGCACTCGATTTTGGCCCAGATGAGGGCCTGAGGGGTGGTTGTTCCCCGCCCTTTCGGGGAACCTACGCCGCACGGCCGATTCCAAATCGGAACGCGATTGGGGCACCAAGGTGTATGTTTACCAACTTAGGACTTGACTTGTTTTGGCCTCCGAATCGACACTTTTGCGTGAGGCGGGGAGTGCGCCAGCTCCTTCCTTCCCGCCCACCAACCATTGCACTTCCAGGTGCCTCTCACCGAGCGAAATCGAAGGAGCCTAACCCCTTAACCCTGTCAGGTTACAAAGGAGGAAACATGAGAAAAGGAATCTATGTTCTTGTTGCTTTGCTGCTTTCAGTTGCTGCGAAGACCTACTTCCAAGCGGGGAGTACACATAGTCAATCCTTCTTGGTCGCGACTGCCAGCGCCCAAGAAGTAAATCCGGCGTGCGTGTTTCCCACTACGAGGCCGGATCCCAACGACGCCAAAGCGGTGGCGGAAACGGCATGGAAAATTTTTGTGGCGGCCAATTGTCCGGCAAACAATGGTGAGGTGTGGGAGACCTGGGTTGAACAACTTAGCCTCTATCCGGCAAGCGGTGTTGCTGGTGTTGCGGGACAGCAGATGGTCGGCAAACGGCTGCATGGCAGCCCTCTAGCTGGGGTGTTTATGGCGCGAATGCATCACACCACTGAACTCGCCCCGAACTCGGAATGCAACCCGATGCAGGCTAAACCACTACCACCTCACGTCGTAAAGGGAGCGACGATTTGCGAGGAGGTGCACATCAATCCGGCCGCTCAAGGTTTTATTACCGGTACCGGTCAGATGTATCAGACCCGGCCGCCCCAGACCAAAGCAGCTCAGATGAAAACCGATATCGAGTTTCCGGACGCCGCAGTTGAGGTAAAGGTGGACTGGATTCCGGCTGCCAGTTTCCAAACTCCGTTCACCTGCACCAATCCGCCGACCGGCGTTCATGTCGAGATGATCGATGGAACCTGTTATGCGATGGCGGGTATGCACATCAACTCTAAGCTGCTGAAAGATTGGATATGGGCAACTTTCGAACCGCAGAACATGGTTACCAACCCGTGGCGCTGTCAGATCTTTGGGCCGTGCAAAGATCCCTGGGGATCAAGTCCGGCCGACAGTAATGGAGGCGCGAAAGGTTTCACCAAGCCAACCGCCGACTTGACGGCCTTGATGACACAGGCGGGCCTGCCTAAGGAGTTCCTTAACTACCGCCTGGATGGCGCTCAGACCACGTTCACCAATCCCCTGGATGGAACACCCAATATTCTTAGCAACTCGGTCATCGAGGGCGAGAATGTGGGCATGAAAAAAATGACGGGTGAGTGCATCACTTGCCATTCTTACTCATCCATCGAGAACAACGGCATCGATGGCATAACCAAGCTGCCTCCCGGGCCGGTTGGGCCACAATATAAAATACCGGCGGGCTGGATTGCGCGCGACTTCGTGTGGTCGTTGGGGCTGGCGTGTCCGGACGTTCCAAAAGGCGGAGGACTCCAGACCTGCACTCCCAGCGCCGGCCAGGAAGAAATGAAACACTGATCGAGAAGGCCAAATACGAAATTGCAGTTTAACCGCCAGGCGTCCCACCCAGGCTTCTCTTCTTTTGCTTGGGTGGGGTAGTTATTTGATGAAGACTTCCTGAACCGAGAAATGTTAGTCAGCCTGGAGATAGAGACCTATACAGCCCACGCGCCGCTAAACCACTACTCCCACGCGCGATGCCCCACTCTTTGACATGTTTCTGTAGTTCTGCAATAGTCGAAATATAGAGGCACCCCAAAATGTCGCAACCGGACGCGGCGCAGGTTACTCGTTATGCCGATATGCTTTCCGCCATGGGCACCGAACCGCGGTTGCGCATCATGCGGCTGCTGCTTTCTGCTCACCCGGAAGGGATGGTCGTCGGCGACATCGGGAGCGAGTTGGATATTCCAAGTTCAACCCTCTCTCATCATCTGGAAAAGCTGAAGAACGAGGACCTGGTCAAGGTCCGCCGTGAAGGAACATTTCTGTGGTACACGGCGAGCACCGACGCCTTGGCAGAGCTGCTCGGTTTCCTCTACGCCGAGTGCTGCACCCGCAACCGAGCAGTGAAACCCGAACGGGTCGTGACCATCTGCAAATAGGAGAATTGATGAGCACCGAAAATATCAAAGAAGCCGTCCGCGAGAAATACGGGCAAGCTGCCTTGCGGGTCCACACCGGAGGCAGCTCCTGCTGCGGCGCATCCGCCGCGCTCGACGGTTGCTGCGATCCGATTACCACCAACCTGTACGATGCCGCGCAAGCGCATCTGATACCGGAAGAGGCGCTCCGGGCTTCGCTTGGCTGCGGCAATCCTACGACGCTGGCACAACTCAACGAAGGTGACGTGGTTCTCGACCTCGGTTCGGGCGGAGGCATCGACGTTCTGCTCTCGGCAAAGCGTGTCGGACCTACCGGCAAGGCGTACGGCCTGGATATGACAGACGAGATGCTGGCACTGGCGCGCGAGAACCAGCACAAGGCGGGAGTTACGAATGTTGAGTTCCTGAAAGGCGAGATCGAAAACATTCCGCTGCCCGATAACTCGGTGGACGTGATCATCTCGAATTGCGTTATCAATCTCTCGGCCGACAAGGGCCGCGTGTTGCGAGAAGCCTTTCGCGTGTTGAAGCCAGGCGGGCGTTTCGCGGTCTCCGATGTCGTCTTGCGCGGTGACGTGCCGGACGAGGTGCGGAAGAGCGTACTGCTCTGGGTCGGCTGCATCGCGGGCGCATTGCAGGACTCCGAATACGTGTCGAAACTTGCAGAAGCGGGTTTTGATGCAATCGAGATCGAGCCCACGCGGATTTACAAGATCAAAGATGCGCGGGCCTTTCTGGCTGGCGAAGGCATCGACGTGGACGCGATCGCTCCTCAGGTGGATGGCAAGTTCATGAGCGCATTCATTCGAGCCAGAAAGCCGCAGGCGAACGTGACGAAAGGTTAACGACAGTGCAGGGACGCTACAACGTTTTGTTTTTGTGCACGGGAAATTCCGCGCGCTCCATTATGGCGGAGGCGATTCTGAACTTCAAAGGCAGGCCGAACTTTACCGCCTACAGCGCGGGCAGCCACCCTTCAGGCACATTGCGGCCGGAGGCGCTACGCCAAATTGAAGGCGCCCGCCTGCCCACGAACGGATTGCGCAGCAAGAGTTGGGAAGAATTTGCCCAGCCCGGTGCGCCCGAGATGGACTTCGTCTTCACGGTGTGCGACAACGCCGCAAAAGAAGTATGCCCTGTCTGGCCCGGCCAGCCGATGACGGCGCATTGGGGAATTCCCGATCCTGCCGCAGTCACCGGTTCGCCCGACGAGATCGAGCGCGCTTATCGCGAAGCTTTCTTCATGCTTGAGCGCAGGATCAGTCTGCTATTGTGCCTGCCGATTTCCAGTCTCGACCGGCTCGCAATTCAGAAAGAAATCAATAAGATCGGCCAGCAATGATCGCGAGCCGCCTGGATTGAAGGTTCACCAATGAAGATAACCAGCCGACTCAGTTTTCTAGACCGGTATCTGACTGCCTGGATTTTCGGAGCAATGCTGCTCGGCGTGCTGTCAGGCTGGCTCGTCCCCGGCATCGTGACCTTCCTCAACCGATTCAGCATCGGCACCACGTCGATACCGATTGCGGTTGGGCTGATCGTGATGATGTATCCGCCGTTCACGAAAGTCCGCTACGAGGAACTCCCGGAAGTTTTCCGCAACAAACGAGTCTTGGGACTCTCCCTCATACAGAACTGGGTGGTTGGGCCGGTGCTTATGTTCGTCCTCGCCATCATCTTCCTGCGCGGATATCCCGAATACATGGCGGGGTTGATCCTAATCGGTCTTGCCCGGTGTATCGCCATGGTCATCGTGTGGAACGAGCTGGCGAAGGGCGACACCGACTATGCCGCTGGACTAGTGGCATTCAACTCCCTATTCCAGGTGTTCCTGTATTCGGTGTACGCCTGGATTTTCATAACCGTGCTACCCGCCAAACTCGGCCTGCACGGCACGGTGGTGAATGTATCCATTGGCGAGATCGCGAAAAGTGTTTTCATTTACCTCGGCATCCCGTTCCTGGCGGGTTTTCTCACCCGCGCCGTGCTGGTACGACTGAAAGGGCGCGACTGGTACGACCACAGTTTCGTGCCGCGCGTCAGTCCTTTGACGCTGATTGCCTTGCTGTTCACTATAGTCATCATGTTTTCCCTCAAGGGCGAGTACATCGTGCGCCTCCCTCTTGACGTTGTAAGAATAGCCATCCCGCTGTTGATCTATTTCGTGGTGATGTTCCTGGTCTCCTTTTACATGGGTAAGAAGCTGGGAGCGGACTACTCGAAGACCGCGACGCTTTCCTTTACCGCGGCCTCGAACAACTTTGAGCTGGCAATCGCCGTCGCTGTGTCAGTGTTTGGCATCAACTCGGGCGCGGCATTCGCGGCTGTGATCGGGCCGCTGGTCGAGGTGCCGGTAATGATCGCGTTGGTCAATGTCTCACTGTTCTTCCAGCGGCGATATTTTGGGGACGCCGTAACTGGCGAGCCAGTGGTATCCATCTGCGATCCGTACGGAAAGAGTGTTCGAGGAGCGAGAAGCGAGTCCTAATTCTGTGCACAGGTACTTCGGCGCGTGCTCAAATGGCCGAGGACCTACTTGCGTGACATGGCCGAAGAAGGTTCACTCCGTCGACTTCGTTTGCGAACCCCGCGGTCACGCTGGCCCGGTCGGCGACCAATACATTTGCCGGCATCCGGCGCGCCGACGCGCCTGCCTTCATCGCCGCGCAGCTCGCCGGAGCGTTCGCTGCCACGTTTCTGTTCCGCTGGCTCCTGCCATCCCTGTCGACTGACGCCTCAGCGGTCCTCGTTCCGCACCAGCAAGGCCTCCCGCGAAACTGACGCAATAGAGAATCACTGACCCTGTCGTTGCTGACCAGCCAACTGCGCTTCTATTGGGGACATGGCCAGCGCGCTGTCCTGATCGAGGTGGACGGCCCCCGCGACCGCGAGCTGGTGATGGCGCTGGCCGAGACGGAGTAGGATTGCGGCGTTTGACTAGGGTACCCCCTCCCCCTCTGTTCTTGGTCCTGATAACAAAGGGTTTAAGTTAAAGTATTAAAAACACGACACTTATCTCGGTACCTGAGTCGCTTGTTTTCAATCAATTGTGCGCTTCGTCGCAAACTATTCAAATCAAACGGTTTACAGCGCGGCGTAAACGCCCTGTTTCTAACAACTTGTGCGGTTCATCGCGTGCCCGTCGCTTCTGGCCTGGCAAGCGACTTCCTGCAAGGCAGGATGTCAACGGGGCCACTCCGGCTGAAGATCGACGCATATTTCAAAGAACTCGAGCCACCGGAAAACTCCCCGGAGGCATTGGACACTAAGCCCAACCTAGCAGCATAGCGCGTCCGCTACAGTCGTCAAGTTACGAAAGTACACGTCCTTGAGTAACCCTAACCGTCTAGGGATCCTATCCCGTCGGCAAATGCGGCGGACAAGAGCCTACCCCGAGCAGAGCCGAGGGGATGGGCACCTTCGGCGACGGTGGGCGATATCGTCGACAAGTTCCTTGCACCCCAAGGCCCCGGGCTGAGCTACTTCGCGGCATCGAGCTAGGCCTCCTTTTCGATTCCCTCAAGTGCCCGGCAACCTCTTCCGATAACAGATATGGATGAACACCACTCCCACACCCGAGCGCCCCCGTTTGCGGATTGACCTGGCAAGTCACCCGGAAATCTGTGATCTGCAAGGCGTGGCCTCGGTTGCGAAGTCTGACGCTCAACCCATGGCGGATCTGGCCAACGCTGACACCATGGACAAGTGCCAGCCCAACCGCGACCAGGACAAGACCCATCTGCGCGTCCTGGTACTCGAGGACAATGCCGACGATGTGGCCCTGATTTCCCTAATATTGCAGAGAAACGGCTTCCAAGTCATCCATGACGTGGCTTACACGGAGGAGACATTCAACCAGCGGATTGCAGCCTGCAGCTACGACGTGATCGTGGCCAATTACAACCTGCCGCAATTGCACGGTACGGAGTCCATCGAACTGCTGCGGCAGAAGGGCCTCGACATCCCGGTCATTCTGGTGACCGGGCCACTGGGCGAGACGCGGGCGGTGGAGTGCATTAAGGAAGGCGCCGCCGACTATGTCCTGAAGCAACACCTGGCGCGGCTGCCGACAGCGGTACGCCGCGCCTTGCAGGAGAAGCGGCTGCGGCAGGAGTGGCGGCGGGCGCAAGAGGAACTGATGCGCTCCAACCGCGACCTGGAGCAGTTTGCCTATGTCGCCTCCCACGATCTGCAGGAGCCGCTGCGCATGGTGGCCATCTTCACCCAACTGCTCGCCGAACGCTATAGCGATAAGCTGGACGCCGAGGGCAAGAAGTACATGCAGTTTGTCATCGGGGGCGCGATGCGCATGCAGACCATGATTGAGGGCCTGCTGACCTTCTCGCGCCTGGGCCAAGACGGTTTGAAGGCGAAGCCGACCGACTGCAACCAGGTTGTCGACCAGGCCTTGCGCAACCTGGCGGGCGCGGTGCGCGACAGCGGGGCAGTCGTCACCCGGGAGGACCTGCCGGTGATCCCCGCCGATTTCGGCCTGCTGCTGCAACTGTTCCAGAACCTGATCGGCAACGCGATGAAATTCCACCGCGCCGAGGCCCCGCAGGTCAAGGTGGCGGCGGAGGACGAAGGAGCGCACTGGGTGTTCTCGGTGAGCGACAACGGTATCGGCATCGCCCCCGAGTTTGCCGAGAACATCTTCGTCATTTTTCGCCGGCTGCACACGCGCGAAGAGTATCCCGGCAACGGTTTAGGGCTGGCGATTTGCAAAAAGGTGGTCGAGCAGCACGGCGGCCAGATATGGGTGGAATCGGAGCCGGGCCGGGGCGCGACCTTCCGGTTCACCCTCCCCAAGCGGCAAGCGGTAAAAGAAACGGAGAGCGACGATGGCGAGCACACGTGAAATCCTATTGGTGGAAGACAATCCCGGCGACGCTTATCTGGTCTGTGATGTGCTGAATCACAGTCCCCAGCCCTGCCACGTGGCGGTCGCGGTCGATGGCCTCAAAGCCATCGATTTTCTCCGCCAGCACGACAGCGATGACACGGTGCCGGACCTGGTACTGCTGGACTTGAACCTGCCGTTGAAGGATGGCCGCGCGGTGCTCAGCGAACTGAAGGGGGACGCCGACCTGCGCCGGATTCCGGTGGTGGTTTTCAGCAGCTCGGACGCTGCCTCCGACGTGGAGCGCTGCTATGAGCTGGGGGCCAATTGCTACGTGCGCAAGCCCGGCAATCTGGTGGAGTTTGTCAGCGCGGTGGAGGCCATGTCGCGCTTCTGGTTTGGCCCGGCCACGCTTCCCGCAAAGCCCCAAGCCGTAGATGCAAAACCAGCTGCGGACCCCGCCGAAAGGCTGCGCAAGCTGCTGAAGCGCGCCGGCGGCGTGCCGCCGAGGATCGGCCGCTATGGGCAAGACGAGTCGGAGGCTAACGACAACCAGTGAGCGGATACCACGGTTGGAACCCGATTCGGCAGCCGGAGTGAGTGTGGAAGCCAACCCCAGGGTCGGTGGCCAGATGAAAACCCAATCCAACCCGCGCCTGGTGAAAAGGCTGGAGACCATAATCCACATTGATCTTTTTCCGGGCGGGCATTCGGGAATTCTATAGTGGAGCAGGCTTGCCGTCAGCCCGCGTCTCAAGATGCCGGAATTCAAACAGAATCAGCTTTCTAAACTCCCCAACTCTGCACCCAGTGTGCAAACGCATGCCAGGGCGCGCTTGGTCCGATGAAGCGAGTCATCTGCCCCATAACGATCAGAAAGGCGCTGCCCCAGATCGTCGCGCGATGAAATCTTGCGCGTGGACCACAAGTCATATGCGGCCAGCAAGAGAAGAAAAACATACGTGGCGGCATAGGCTGGGTACACTTGACGGAACGTTCGTCCAAGGCCGGAGCCGGAGCGTGCCCGGCAGGGTGGCCCACTCAACCTCCTTTTGGTTGAGTGGGAGAGGTGTTCTCCATTAACCATCGGACTGCTGTTCACGCGATAGTTTCATCCCACACATTCGCAAACACCGCGAATGTGTGGGGCACAAGGCGGGCATGGCAGCCCGCCGTCGGAGTTCTATTGTGAGGCTAATAGGTAAGCGTCGCGGTCGTGTCCGTTACTGTTACACCATAATTGCACCATGGAGTGGTTTGGCCCTGGGTGACGAAAAGCTCGGGAGACCAACCCGGACTTGTGATTCGCCGGAAGTGATTGTCGAACAACGCGACGTTGCTATAGGTTATGGAGCCATCCGGAGGATAGTCGCTGCATTGGTAAATGCTGTAGACCTCCAGCACGCCGGACTGGGCCCACGGGAAGTTCATCAAACTGGGGTAAGAGACATTCAAGGTTGTGCTTCCCCCGGTAGTCACATCCTGGGTTGTGATGTTCCACTTCGAGCATTCCGTAACTTCCAGGGCTCCGCAGCCGGTCACAACCATGCCTTGGATTTGGTCGCCGGGATTGACCGTCACGGGGTTACTATTCCATGTCATCCCAGCCGGACAGCAGTTCCAGCTTGCAATATTCCATGGCCCCGCCCCGGACTGTCCATCATTCCACCCCAACACCGGCTGGATAATTGGCTCTTCATTGGGTGGAGCAAGGTGGTTATGAGTGAGAGCGGGAAAGAAAAACAAAGTCTGGCCATCGTTCGTAGCAGGCGTCGGCGGGACGGTCCAAGTGGCCAGAACTGCGTCATAGGTAGTACTGGTGGCAACCTGGCCGGATTCAATCCAGCTCCAGCTTATCGAGAGCGGTTCGGTGTTTGCCGAACGTTCACCTACAAGCTCTCCCGTGGGCGAATAGCGCGGAAAACCACAGGACGGAGCGGTCGTTTCCTCCGACCCGTCCGCAAATCGGATGCGACCATCGCCCAGCACGGTCTCTCCGTCCCTGGCCTGCCGGACACAGGATGGATGAAAGTAGCCGAACGGCGTAATCACATAGTCGGACGGCACACTGGCTGGACGATTCGACCCTACCGGCTTCTGGGCATACAGCGTTCCCAGCGACATCATGAGAAATAACATTATGCATAAAATCCATACTGCCCTATTCATTCTTGGCTCCTATGTTGCGATTCGAATAATCAAAAAGCGGAACTGCTAGCCGCTCTATCATCATTACTGACGAAACGATACACCCATTCACTAGAACGAGTGAGATAGTAATTGATTCTTTTCGGCTTGTGGCCTTCGCCCTTATCGAGCGGACCCGGCAGGGACTAAAGCCGAAGTGTAACGAGCGACCTTGCGACACAGCCAAAAGCTCACCCTGAGCGGAGCCGAAGGGCGGCGCTTCTTCACACCATCACGCCGGCAGCACGATGCTCCAATTCGTGAGCTACCGCGATCGACAAGCGCCGTATGCCTTCGCGAATCATTTCCGGCTGAGCGTTAGAGAAATTTAGCCGCATGTGCGAACCTTCATCGCCATTGGGGAAGAACGGCTCGCCGGGAACGAAGGCAACATTCTGCCGTAGCGCCAGGTCCAGCAGCCGCGACGAATCAACTCCCGGCGGCATAGTGACCCACAGGAACAGTCCGCCATGGGGATGCGTCCACGAAACCTCCGGCGGGAAGAAGTCGTTCAATGCCTCCAGCATGGCATCGCGACGGACCTTATAGGTGGCGCGAATGAGCTTCACGTGCTCGTCGATGAAACCGTCGCGGGCGGCTTCGTAGATGACCATCTGGGTGAAGGTGCTGGTATGCAGGTCGGTGCTTTGTTTCAACTGCACCAGCTTGGCGATGACATCCGGCGGCGCCACAATCTAGGCGACCCGCAATCCCGGCGCCAGCACTTTGGAGAACGTGCTGAGATAGATCACGTTGCCCAGCTTATAGCCGCTGTCGCGCGCCAGGTTGGTGCGGTCCAGCACCACCAGCGGCGTAATGTGCTCGCCTTCGTAGCGAAGCTGTCCGTACGGATCGTCTTCGATGATGGGGATGCCGTACTTGTCGGACAGCAATACCAGTTCATCGCGGCGCGAGCGCGACAGCGTGACTCCGCCCGGATTCTGGAAGTTCGGCAGGATGTACATGAACTTCGGCCCGGAGCGCAGCGCCTGTTCCATGTTGCAGGTCTGCAAGCCGTCGTGGTCGATGGGCACGGTGACATACTCGGCCCCCATCAGATCGAAGGCCTGCAATGCGCCGAGGTAGGTGGGCGACTCCACCAGGATGCGGTCGCCGCGATTGATGAGCAGCTTGGCAATCAGGTCCAGCGCCTGCTGCGAGCCGGAGGTTATGAGCACGTTGTCGACCGTGGCTAGAATGCCGTATCGCGCCATGTGGGCGACGATGAGCTCGCGCAATGGCCAATAGCCTTCGGTAGGACCGTACTGCAAGGCC
>JBEKQY010000090.1:0-14091 GCA_049519235.1 Candidatus Korobacteraceae bacterium
CGCTGACTCCACGCCTATTATTACGGTGGAGTTATGCATCTTCACTTCATCGATTACGTGTTTTGGTTTGCTGCGCCTGTTCTCCAGGCTGGAGTGTTGGTGTGCATGTTCAGGCGTGGACTGCAACGGGACTATCCTTTCTTTTTCAACTACACAATACTACAAGTCGTTTCGGTCCCGCTTCTGGCCATAGTCAATGTGTATTCATATGCGATTTACTATTACGCTTACTATGTGAATCTCGGCCTTAGCGTTCTGCTTTCGTTCGCGGTGCTGCAAGAAATCTTCAAGGATGCGTTCCGCCCTTATGAGGCATTGCGCGATCTGGGGGTAATTCTCTTTCGCTGGTCGGCCTTGGTGGTGTTTCTGGTGGGAGTGATGTGGGCGATTAATGCCGCGCACAAGCCGGAAAAATATGCGGTCCAGGAAGTGATCCTGCTGGCGGACCGCAGCCTCCGTTTGATGCAGTGCGGCCTGGTCTTCTTCCTGCTGCTGTTCAGCGAATATCTCGGCATCGCCCATCGCAGCCTGTTGTTTGGGATTTCCCTGGGGTTTGGCTTCTTTGCAGCAGTAAATATGTTGGTAGCCACCGGCGCCAGTCATCGCGGCATCGTGCGGCGCGCCGTCCTGAGTGAGATTAATAGCGCCGCTTATTTGGTAGCGGTGATCATATGGTTTGGCTACACCCTGGCGGCGGCGCCCTCCAAAAGCAAGGTTACCGAGGCGCTCTTGCTGCGCTCCAAGGACTGGAACTCCGCGCTGCAGGATGCGCGCGGACCTGCTCTGGAAGACAGCCTCCTGGACACCATGGACCGTACCGTGGAGCGGCTGCTCTACCCGCCCGAAGAGTCAACTGTCAAGATCCCCACCGGACATGGATGATGACAGGCTCGCGGCTGAATTCCCGCAACCGCCGCCCATGGCGGTTTTCTTTTTTGGTCCAATTCGCCTGGGCCGCGTAGCTGCTCAGACGGGGGTTTTACGCTTACGCGGCGGATCGAAAAAGGGCAGCTCGCGCACCGTGGCCATTACCTTATGGCGCTCCGCTTCCACCGTCATCTCCACATGCAGTTTTGACCCGGGCTGGGCATGGCGCGACTCCACGCTGGCCAGGGCAATCAGTTGTTTCAGCAACGGCGACCAGGTAGTCGAGGTCGCCTTTCCGACCTGCTCCCGCCCCTTGTACACCGGTACATGAACACGTGAAGCCGTGGCTGGTGTCTGCGGCGCCAGACCCATCCGGTCGAACAGCGCCTCGACTTCGTTCCACTCGATTTCAAGGCCTACCAATTGCCGTTTTGGTCCGGTCTTCTTTTCTTCTTGCAGCGCGTCTCGCCCTATGAAGTTCTCCTTTTCATAGTGGACCAGCTTCTCCAGCCCGACTTCTGCCGGGCTATATTTCTGCGATGGAATCAGGGCCTTCTTGCTGCTGATGTAATCCACGTCGGCGAGAATTAGTCCGGCCTCGATGCGCGCGACGTCCAGCGCCAGCATGCCAGCAGGATGAACGTCAAAACTCCGTCCCGCGTCCATCAGGGCGTCCCACACTCTGCCTGCGTCTTCCCACAGAATCCAGATTTCATATCCCAGATCTCCGGTGTAACCGGTGCGGGAGATGTCTACCGCGACGCCGCCAATCTTCGCGCTGGTTTTGCGGAAGTACTTCAGGTTTTCGATGTCGGCCTCGGCAATGCTCTTCAGTAACTTCCCCGACATGGGTCCTTGCAGCGCAAGGGCGGCAACTTGCTCCGTGATGTCCTCGATCTGTACGTCGAGCCCGATGGCATTTTGTCGAAACCAGCGAAAGTTGGGATCGGCAGCAGTCCAACGATAGCGGTTCTCTTCCAAGCGGGTAATAGTGCCGTCGTCGATGAGCTTGCCCGCTTCGTCGCACCAGCAGCAGTAAATGACCTGATTGACGGCGACCTTGTTGATGTCGCGTGTGATGACGCGGTTGACGAAGCGCGTGGCATCGCGCCCGGCAATCATGTACTTGTACAGCGGTGTGACGTCGATAAGGGCAGCGGCGTTGCGAATAGCGTTGTACTCGTGCTCATGATGCGTCTCGTAGACACTGACCGCGTAGAAGCCCGACCACTCGCGGTAATTCAGGCTCTGGCAGAGAGCAAAGGTTCGGTCGTGGACTGCTGTTCCTATGGGCATGCTGCATTCCTTGGGTTATTCGAACAGTGCGCGGATTATAACCAGCACATCACGCCCCGGCAAGATCGCGCCTCAACGGTGATGTAAGTTGCCTTGCGCGGGATGACAGTTTAGGCGCTGCAAATGAGTGACTCACCAGGCTAGCTCAAGTCTTGCTGGTGCGGATGGCGATCGGCGCTTTCGTCTTCCCACTGGAGAAATGCGCGAAAGGCCGCGCCGCGATGACTGTAGCCAGCCTTCGCTTCGGCAGTAAGCTCGGCAAAGGTCTTGCCGATCTCTGGAAAGTAGAACAGGGGATCGTAGCCGAAGCCGTTCGAGCCGCGCGGCGCGCGCAGGATAATTCCTTCCGCGTGGCCGTGAAACGTCGCCAGGGTGTGGCCGTTGCGCGCGGCGGCGATCACGCAGACGAACCGGCCGGTGCGGAATTCGTCGGGCACGTCGTGCAGCTCGCGCAGCAGGCGGGCATTGTTGGCCTCGTCGTCCGAGTTGGAATTGGAATTGTCCGCGGGCTCGGGCGGCTGGTCTTCCGGCGAACGATGCTCGTCGTCGGCGTAACGCGCGGAGCGCACTCCAGGCGCGCCGCCGAGCGCATCGACCTCCAGTCCCGAGTCATCGGCGATAACGATTTCGCCTTCCGCGTACGTGCTGTAATGCTCGGCTTTCTTGCGGGCATTGGCTTCGAAAGTTGCGCCATCCTCGACGACGGACGGCAGCGACGAAAAGCCCGGCAGCATCTCGATTTGCACCTTGTGGGCGATGGCCGCGCCGACCAGGTCGCGAATCTTGCCGGAATTGGAGGTGGCTACAAGTACACGCTTCATCGAAGATTCTATTTCACCACAGAGACACAGAGGCACAGAGAAAAATCAAATCGAATGCTTCGGACTCGGTGTCTATCGAATTCGATGATGTAACGCGAATTCTATTTATTAGGATGGCTTTGTTACGTACAGCGTGTTTCACAAATCGTTTGCCAGCAGGGATGCATTCCCTCAGGGGCTGAAGCCCAGGTTTTATAGGGCTCGGAACGGCGCGGCTGAAGCCGCGCCCCTTCAAAGCGCCATTCTTGAAACAAGCTCGTAGGACTTTTCGTTCGCAACGATCAATAAAAGCCTTACTCTGTGTCTCTGTGCCTCTGTGGTAAAAAGCCGGTTTTACGTTCGACATACCAGAATCCGCACAGCAGGATGAGCGCGGCGAGGCTGAGGCCGTCGCCCAGCCAGCGATCCGGGGTGCGAATGAAGCGAACGTCAATGTCGCTGTGTCCGGCGGGGACGGCGATCACCATTCGTCCCGTGGGATCGTCCGACTGCGACGTCACCGCGGCGCCATTGACGTTCACCCGCCAGGCGGGATAGTTCATCAGGCGAAGCACGAGCTCGACCGGCTGCGGCGACTCGATGGTGAGCTGCTTGCGATAGGCGTTGGTGTGCAAGTGCGTTACGCGCGCGCCGTTGGGGGCCGCGCCGCCGTTTTCGTAGCGAAAACGATACTCTGGAAAATCGGGTTTGATCTCGTAATTGTCGCCGCCGGCGGGAACATATTCGTCGGTTCCCATGTAGCCGTAGCCGGTGTGGAAGAGGTTGGCGATCATGTAGGGCGTGTCCTCGGGATCGCATTGCGGTTGCAGCGCCATATTGCAAGCCGCGATCAGCGCAAGAAACAACACCGCGTATAGCAATGCCTTGCCCCGAAATCGCGGCGCGGCTGTTACCACGAAGACGGCATAAGCGATGCCGGTTACCAGCAACCAGCGCCAGGGGAATTGCAGGAAGCGCAGATCGGGCATCAGGCGATAAGCCAAGCTGGTGACGGGCAACATCAAGGCCAGCGACACACCGGCCAGGATGACCAACGACCACCAAAGCCGGGGATTTCGCGCGCGCCATTTTCGGGCGACGAACATGGCCACAGCGGTGATCGCCAATTCCCCAACTGCGAGCCATGACAGCGTCCGCAGAAAAGCGTCGTGTTCGGGCTCGCCCGTGCGGGCGAAGAGGAAATTCTCCGCTGGCCGCACACCTGCGGATAAAGCTTGCCCCAACGTTATCCAATTTCTCTCATAAAGCACCGGCACAATGTAGAAGGAAGCCAGCAGCAGTCCCATGGCCACCGCCGCGACGCCATAAAGAAACACGCGAGAGTTGCGGCGGAAGATGGTGACCACTGCCAACAGCAACACCGCGACATACGTCATGATGATTGCCGCGGGAACGTTGGTCAGCCACACTGCGGCGATGGTCAGCGCCAACGGGATAAACATCGCGCGCGGGGGACGGTCGCGAACAATCCACAGCACCAACAGCGGCAACAAGGAAGCGGCGAGCAACTCGGCAAAGGCGCTGCGGACGTAAATCGTCAGCAGCATGTACGGGCTCACCGCATAAGCGACGGCGATCAGCGTCGCGTCCGGCTCGTCGAACCACTGGCGCGCCATCTTGTGCATTGCCAGCCCGGAGAGAAAAACGGCGCAGCCATCGAATGCCACCGGGACAAACAGCCACGGGATAAAGATGCCGAGCGCGCCACCCAGAATCCACGACAGCGGCGGATAGAAAAGGAAGCGCGGTTCGCCACTGCCGTAGTTGGCATACCCAGCCCAGCGCGGATAAATGACGCCCTGGCGCCATTGCTGGGCCACTTCCATCCAGCTATTCATGTGGAAGGTGAGATCGTGTCCGCAGGCCACTCCGCGGACGCTGAACGGCGCGACCACCGCCAGGGCAGCAAACGCCAGCACCACGACAGTGGCTCGCCTCACCGAAGAAACGGACTGCGGCATAGGCTCAATGTTAACGTCCGGCAACTCGCCTCGGGAAGCAAGGCTGGTCACATTCATTCAATTGCAATGGGTTCGTTCAATTAGCCAAATTTTCTTGGCCCTTTCATGCTTTTTTCACACGCAGTTCAACGGAGGTTGATCTTGCCCACGTATCAAAGGTTCAACCTTAGAAACCATGTCTGAGGATGAAAGGGTGAGGAGAATATGCGTCAGATACTGGCAACTACGTTAATGGCGGTCATGACCTTCGGACCGCTGGTGAATGCAAACGCCGCATCGGTCAAGCCTGCTGCCAAGCCGGCAGCGAATGGACCAGCAACCGCAACTCCAATCCAGCACCTGGTGGTGATCTTCCAGGAAAACGTCTCCTTCGACCACTACTTTGGCACCTATCCCAATGCCACCAATCCTTCGGGCGAGCCGCCCTTCACAGCGACTGCGGGAACGCCGTCGGTCAATGGCATTGCGGGCACGCTCAGCGTTGCCAATCCGAACCTGAACCCGGCCAACGGCACCGGAGCTACCAATCCCTTCCGTCTGGATCTCTTGGAGGCAGCGACGGCCGATCAGAATCACGATTACACGCCTGAGCAGCAGTCGTTTGACAGCGGTTTGATGGACTTGTTTCCGCTATACGTCGGAGTAGCCGGACCACCCCCAGGCGGAGGCGGAATCGTCGACACCACCGGACTGACGATGGGCTACTACGACGGCAATACGGTCACGGCGTTATGGAATTACGCTCAATATTTTTCGTTGAACGATAACGCCTACGGAACCAACTTCGGTCCCTCCACCGACGGCGCGCTGAACCTGGTCGCCGGCCAGACCAATGGGGTGACCGAGAACGAAAACGGCACGGGAGCGATCATCGCTGACGGAAATGGCGGCTACACGCTCATCAGTGACGCCGATCCGATCGGCGATGCCTGCTCCACCACCAGTGGCGAAGTCCTGCAGATGGGTGGCCGCAACATCGGCGACCTATTGAATACTGCCGGAATCACTTGGGGCTGGTTCGAGGGCGGCTTCGATCTGACCATTACCAATCCCAACGGCACGACCGGCTGCAACCGGAGCCACACCTCTACGATCACCGGGGTGAACAAGAAGGATTACATCCCGCACCATGAGCCGTTCCAATACTACGTTTCCACGCAGAACCTGCAGCATACGCGTCCGACCTCGGTTTCCAGCATCGGGCACCAGGGCGATGCGGGCAACCACCAATATGATATCCACGACTTCTTCGACGCGATCAATGCCGGCAATTTCCCCTCCATCAGCTTCTTGAAGGCGCCTGGCTACCAGGAAGGACACCCCGGCTACTCCGATCCGATCGATGAACAAACCTTCATCGTGGACACCATCAACTTCCTGGCGCAAACACAATATTGGGGGTCTACGGCGGTGGTGATTAATTGGGACGACTCGGACGGCTGGTACGATCATCAGCTCGGTCCGATCGTGAATACCTCCCAGACCAGCGCCGATGGCTTGACCGGCAACGGTCTTTGCGGCACCGTGCCGCCTCAGCTTGCGGGCATCGACGGTCCGCATGCCCAGGGACGATGCGGCTATGGCCCGCGTATCCCGCTGCTTGTGATCTCACCTTACGCGCGGCAGAACTTTGTCGATCACACCGTGTTGGACCAGAGTTCGATCATCCGCTTCGTTGAGGACAACTGGCTTAACGGCGAGAGAATTGGCAATGGCTCGTTCGATAGCATCGCCAACTCCATTGCGTCCATGCTCTCAGTCCAGCCAAACACCTGTTTACGCTATGAACTGCTCAATGACCAGACTGGCGAGGTCACGATGAGGGGGTGCGCCACGCCGTGATCTGCCGGGCGCTCGCAGTCTTGACAACTTTGGAAACCACGGCAATGGATGCAGCACCGTCTGCATCCTTGCCGTTTTACGCTTGTAAAATATGACCAAGGGGACCTGGTGAGTTCACGTCGAAGCTTCTTGCAGCAATCGGCAATGGCGGCCGGCAGCGCGTGGTTAGGTGGACCGAAGACACTGTCGGCCATAATGCAGATGCACTCAACGGCGGTGCCGGCGAACACGCTTAACGCCAGCACGCTGGCAAACTTTGTAGACCCGCTGCCTATTCCTGCGGTCGTCAAGCCCAGCGGGACGCGGTCGCTGCCATCCTCGCCCAAGACAAAACTTCCCTATTACCGTTTTGCGGCGCAGCCCGTGGATATGAAAATTCACCGCGACCTCAAGCCCACGCGATTCTGGTCGTTCGGCCCGGCTGTGCCTGGCCCAACGCTGGAAATGCGCAGCGGAGAGGAGTTGCTCGTTGGGTGGGCCAACGAACTACCGCAACAGCATTTCCTGCCCATCGACTACCGCCTGCACGGAGCCGAGGGCAATCCGCAGGTGCGGATCGTCTCCCACTTGCACGGCGCGCGTGTACCGCCCGATAGCGACGGCTTTCCCGAAGACTGGTTCGTGCCCGGCAAATCGGTCCTCTATCACTATCCCAATCAGCAGGACGCGGCGATGCTGTGGTATCACGATCACGCCATGGGCATCAATCGCCTGAATATTTATGCAGGTTTATTCGGCGCCGCTTTTGTTCGCGATGCAGTGGAAGACGCCCTCAATCTGCCGAGCGGAAAATACGAAGTGCCGCTGCTGATCTTCGACCGGATGATTACGCCCGAAGGCCAGCTCTACTATCCAATTTCAGGCAATGAGCGAGCGCCGTGGGTCCCGGAGCTCTTTGGCGATGCAATTCTGGTGAACGGGAAACTTTTCCCCTATCTCGAAGTCGAGCCGCGAAAATATCGCTTCCGCGTGCTCAACGGGTCGAACGCACGCTTCTACCATCTCTCATTGCAGAACGGACTGGGCTTTCAGCAAATTGGCACCGACCAGGGATTGCTGCCGGCGCCGCTCTTGCTGAAGAAAATTTCGCTCGCGCCCGCCGAGCGCGCGGACCTCGTCATCGACTTCAGCGACAGCCGGGGCGAGCAGATCGTGCTGAAGAGTGACTCCTTCGTGATCATGCAATTTCGCGTCTCGGCGAACAAAGTCAGCGACAGCAGTTCCCTTCCCACCGAGCTGCGTCCCGTCCCCAAGATTCCGGAATCGGAAGCCGTAAGAACTCGCCTGCTCACATTGGACGAGTACACCAGTTTTACGGGTGAATCGGTGCTCATGTTGCTGAACGGCAGTTACTGGCACGATCCCATCAGCGAGAAACCGGCACTCAACAGCACCGAGATCTGGAGCTTCATCAATCCCACCGACGACACTCACCCCATCCATCTGCACGCCGTGCGCTTTCAAATCCTCGATCGCCAGCACTACGAACCCTGGACCTACCAGACGAAGAAGGAATTCCGTTTTCTCGGCCCGCGCACGCCTCCCGAACCTTACGAGGCGGGCTGGAAGGACACGGTTGGGGCGCACTCCAAGATGGTGACGCGCATTATCGTGCGCTTCGAAGGCTACGCCGGGCGCTACGTCTGGCACTGCCACATTCTTGAGCACGAGGACAACGAGATGATGCGGCCCTACGAGATCGTCGCCGGGTGAGAATTCCGATTTGTATCAGGGCACTGCTGCCGCGACCATCGCGATTGTGAAGAATTGTAAAACCGCGCAAAGATCACGATCGGCGCTGAACTTTTTCTTTCGCTCCACGTCTATAGCAGTAACCCAAATCCAAGGTGGGCGCTCGAACCCCAACAGTAATAACCGGGCGCCCACCGGGCTTTTCAGTGGCTAGTGGCCAGTTTCAGGGTTAGTACAGACCGGGTAGAGCCAGCCTTCAGGCTGGCGTCCAGGCCGCCTACTTTATAAGGCTTGGGGGTTCTTTTGTCCGCAGGAAACGCGGCGCTAAAGCGCCGCTCTACCCGTGCTCGCCGGACTACACTAACTCTGAAACCGCTCTAAGCTGTTAGCTCTCAGCCATCAGTCCTTAGCTGTTGCCGCGGATTTCGCGCCTGCATCCGGTGACTTCAAGTCCTTCAGCAGCCGATCGAACCCTTTCTGAAACGAATCGTGGTCCTTCCAGTTTGCAAAGTCCGGGATGAAGTACTCGGCTATCTCCCGCGCCAAATCCTTACCCATTTTGGCATCGAAGCATTTCCACTCATACAGAGTTTCGAAGGGCACGAGCCGCACGGGAAACAACTTCCTCTTCTTTTCCGCAACCTCACGCTCCCGGGCGTTGAAAATTTCCGTCTTCACCCACTCGCTGTTCATGCTGTGCTCCGACAAGATCAGGAGCAGCTTGTCATGCAGGCGGATAGCCTGGTCGATCTGCTCGTGGAGCTTCTCGCCGGCTTTCACATCGTGAGGCGCAAACCAGCAGCGCACGCCTTTATTCTGCAAGCCTTCGTACAGACGGTCAGCAAACTCCTGGTCCTTGGTCGAATAGCTGATGAAGCAGGAGTAGAACTGTATCGCACCTGCGATCGACTTGACGTATCCGATGAGGTCGTCCGGCACCCCACAGCCGCGCAGGAAGACTTCGGGGATTTTGCCTTGAGAGCGATAGATCGTATCTACGCCGATGGTGGAGGGTCCACCGTGCTCTACGGTCTCCAGGCCTTTGACCGTGCTCAGATCGACGTCGGCAAAGACTGTCCAAGACAGAGTGGCTTCGCCGAAGTCGGTCTCGCTGAGGCTCGCCCGGCTGAGGTTCGCCCCGTAAAGTTCCGTCCTGCTGAGGCCCGCCCTCCTGAGGTTCGCCCCGCGGAGGTTCGCTAAGGTTAGGTCCGCCCCGTTGAGGTTCGCCGCGCTGAAGTTCGCATCGCTGAGGATCGCCAGGCTGAGGTTCGCCTCGCGGAGTTCCGCTTCGCTGAGGTTCGCCCCGTCGAGGTTCGCCTCGACGAGTTTCGCCCCGCTAAGGTTCGCCCCTTCGAGCTTCGCAAAGCTGAGGTCCGCCCGGCGGAGGTCCGCCCCGCTAAGGTCCGCCGAGCTGAGATCCGCGTAGTAGAGCTTCGCCTCGATGAGGTTCGTCCCGCTGAGGTCCGCCCCGACGAGGTTCGCCTCGCGGAGGTCCGGCCTTATGTCCGGATGCTGCTTTCTCCACTCATTCCAGGCAGCAACTCCCTTTTTCAGGATTGCCAGATGCTCTTCATTCGCCATCGCCTGTCACCCGCCGCACCGCGTGAATTACCGCGCCACATTCAGCCGTCAGCTTTCAGCCGTCAGCTATCAGCTAAGAACCGCAAATGTCCCGCCCTTTCTACTGCACTGCATACAGGCCGATAATCCGCTCGATGGCGCGCCGGCACACGGCGCAGAATCTGTCATAGCGCGTGAACATGATGCAGTTTTCCTGCGGACGATAGAAGCCGTGCGCCTCGTAGTTCGCGCCCTCAAACGCTCCCACGCGATCGGAATACTTGTCGGTGCCGAGCAGCTCGTCCTCGTGCTTCTTCTCTTTTTCGAAGAGCGCGTTCATCTGCCCTTCCGAACGGTTTTCCGCACGAATCTTGCGGCGCTCCGCCTGGACCTCCTTCTCGTACGCCTCGAACTCCGCCTTGCGCCACGGGGTGGGCACAGGCGTCCCAGCCACCACCAGATCTTTCCACTTCAGCATCGCCGGATCCAGCAGCGCAGTGGCATTCGGCTCCCACGGCTCGACGCGCTCGGTTGCCGCTTCGTAGGCTACGTCGGAGGTGTAGTACTCATCGGCCAATCCGGCAAAGTGGTGGCCGAACTCGTGGACGAAGACGTAGGGCGCCCACTCGCTGTTGATGGCGACCGTGGCGTACAGGTTGAAGATTCCGCCGCCGCCATAGGTCTGGGAATTGGCCAGGATTTCGATGAACTCATAGGGCGCGTACGAGGCCACATCGCGCAGCGCGCGATTGTCCGTGGTCAGGATGTAGCGCTCGCTGCCGAAGGTGTCGTACGAGGTGCCCAGCGGCGGATGGCGGTATTGCCCGCTGGAAGGCCGCGAGATTCCCGGTTCGCTCGCAACCGGACACAGGCCATAAACGTTGAAATCTTTGCGATGCTCGCGGAAAGGCGAGGTGGAAAACAGGATCTCGACGGCGCGCTTGGCGTCGTCCGCGAATTTACCCTGCTCGCCGGCGGTGTAGCCGTCGCCCAGGATTAGCAGATCGACCTTGGTTTCCGGCTCGCCCATCTTCTGGATGGTCAGCAGCGGCCCCGGCGACGGCGGGTTCGTCCGGTCAATGAACTTGTCCCTGGGATCGATGGTGGTGGTCCAGACCTCGTGGAAGTCAATCTCCCTGCCTTCTTTGCGCTCCTTCAGCACGATCTTCACTGGCTTGGTGGGAGCGGGAAAGCGCAGCGACTCGGAGAAGGTGCGGTTGAGTTGCTTGGCCTCGTCGGTTTCCGACCACTCGCTGAAGATGGAGCCGAAGCCGCGCGAATACAGCAGCTTCCCGCTGGCCAGATCGCGCACCTCGAAGAAGTAGTTGCCCAGGTTGGTGTCGTCGATGGTCTTGGACATGTCGCCCGGCCACAGCAGCGGCTCATACACCACGCGGTCAAAGCTGAACATCTCCTGCGTGGCATTGCCGGTGTGGTAGTAGTCGAGACGCATGGTTGGAGGATTGATGGCAAATGCCGTTGCAATCGCAAAAAGCAGGATCAAGGAAATCAGGCAAAGCTGACGACCAAAGCGAGAGAGAGACATAGAGTGACCTCCAGGTTATCGCACAGAAAACTGTATCGGGTTCTGGAGTGGCGTGGTAGGGGAAATATCACGCGTCGGGGTGACTGGCGCCAAGTAAAGGTAGCTGGCGAATAGCGATTCAAACGCTGACGGCTGATGGCTGATAGCTCACAGCTTCCTTTCAGCGGTACAATTGAGTAAGAGCAGTAACCATGCAGTTAACAGCCTTACAGCCGGAAGTTCATGAGGCGCGCTGGTGGGAGACGATGGCCGATGGCCGCCTCCACTGCTATCTTTGCCCGCGCCATTGCCACATCGGAGAAGGCCAGCATGGCTTCTGCTTCATCCGCAAGAATGAAGGCGGGCGGCTGATCCAGCTCGGCTACGGACGCCCGGCCGCGCTGGCGATGGACCCCATCGAGAAGAAGCCGCTCAACCATTTCTTTCCCGGGACCAAGATTCTTTCCATGGGCACCGCCGGGTGCAACATGGGCTGCTTCTTCTGCCAGAACTGGGACATCTCCAAAGCCAAGTCCGATCAGGTGAACGCGCTGGCACTGAGTCCGGAGCACGTGGTCGAAGTCGCGCTCGAGCACCGCGCGCCGCACCTCGCCTTCACCTACAACGAGCCGACCATCTGGGGCGAGTACGTCATCGACATCGCGCGCGAGGCGCACAGCGCCGGCCTGAACAACGTGATGGTCTCCAACGGCTACATCACACGCGAGGCTTTCTTCGACATCTACCGCTACATCGACGCCGCCAACATCGATCTCAAGGCCTTCACCGAAGACTTCTACGGCAAGATCACGCTCACTCATTTGCAGCCTGTGCTGGACACGCTGAAGTGGCTGCGGCACGAAACCGGTGTCTGGTTCGAGATCACTAACCTCATCATCCCCACGCTGAACGACGGCGACTCCGAGTTCGAGGAGCTATGCGACTGGGTGCTGGAAAATCTGGGCGACGATGTTCCACTGCACTTCACCGCGTTCCATCCCGACTTCAAGCTACAGGACAAGCCGCCGACTCCGCCGGAGACGCTGCATCGCGCGCGCGGCATCGCCATCGCGATGGGGCTGAAGTATGTCTACGAGGGCAACATCTACTCCGACGGCGGAAACACGATCTGTCCCGGCTGCAAGCAGACGGTGATTGCGCGCTCGTGGCATTCCGTGATGTCAAACCGGCTGAAGAACGGCTGCTGCACGAACTGCGGCACGCGGATAGCGGGCGTGTTCACGAAGGCCGAAGCGGAAAAGCGGCGGGAGTGGGCGGCGGAAAAGGCGTAACCACCGAGGCACGGAGACACCGAGATTTCTCGTCGGCGGGTTTGGTTCCGCTTTGTTCTTGCAAAACTGGCGCTGCGCACTACAATGCCATTACTTCAGATGTGGAGAAGTAAACTGCTGTGTGGAAAGGACCTTATGAACAGAGTCTCTGCTTTGAAGAACCTTGCACAGGGAAGGACCAGCGCTGTATCTCTAGTTGTGGGCTTGGTTCTCTCCTTGTCTGTTATGTGCGCCGGCCAGACTGCTGGGCAGGTCAAGTTTGTGAACTCCTGCCAGTACAGCCTGACCTTTAATTCCACTGGCCCGCAAATTGGCAAGCTGGGGCCGGGCGGGGACAAATCCATTCCCATTTCCTCGTTCAATCAAGGCGGGCAGAACCGCATCATCCCCTATCCGAACCTGACCGACAACCAGTGTCCCAACTGCGACGGCTGGACCGACCTTGGCGGGCCTCCGGGAACGACGCAGCGCGAAGGCTGGATGTGGGAGGGCAACGACGCCAAGTATGCCGCTTATTGCAATCCCAGCCTGAGCGGGCGCGGCATCTGCGTGCTGCAAAAGAATTGCTGCGGGACCGGCATGGTGCAGGACGGCACCTTCGGCACCCACTTTGAGTTCACGCCCAACGCAGGCGGCAATGACTACGTCAATTTGAGCACCAACTATGGCTCGGGCCCGCACTCGCCGCCGAATCTCTGTCCCAAGGGAGGACCCGACGACTGCGTGGACAAGGCCGCCGTCATCTTCTACAACGTGCCGATTGAATGGACGACCAACCAGAATTGTTCGTTCACGAAAAAAGGCACGCAGGTGAAGAGCGGAAAATGCTTCGCGGCAAGCTGTCCGGACGCCTATCAGCATCCGACCGACGACAAGCAGGTAGGCTGTCCGGTGAGTTCGAGCCGTTGGTACGTGGTGACCTACTGCCCGGCTGGATCGAGCATGCCCAATCCGAAGTAGTTGAAGCCAAAATCCCCACCCAAGCAAACGAAGCTTGGGTGGGGCACCCGACACCCGGCAATCCTGCTAGATTCACTTAACTGATGTCGAAGATAGTGCGCTTCACCCTCTCATCCAGCGATAAGTCGCCACGAAGCGATTGCGTCCTCGATATTGATCGATGCGCTTGGCGGGTGGCCCACCCCTACCATTCCGGGGGTGCCCCATCCGAGCATCTTTTGCTCGGGTGGGGCTTTTCCTCGCCAGTAACAAACGTGATCGGACGCCTGAGAAAT
>JBEKQY010000091.1:0-26469 GCA_049519235.1 Candidatus Korobacteraceae bacterium
CTCCGCATACTTCAGCGCGATGTGCTGCTTGAAGTGTGACAGTTCGCGATCGAGGCACAGCGCCTCCAGCTCGCGCTGCGCGGTGAGCAGCAGCGTGCCGCCGGGCGTCTCATAACAGCCGCGCGACTTGATGCCGACAAAACGGTTCTCCACTAGGTCGACGCGGCCAATAGCGTTGCGCGCACCGATTTCGTTCAGCACCTCGACGGTTGCGACCGGATCAAGCTCCACCCCGTTCACCGCAACCGGCAAGCCATGCTTGAACTCGATGGTCACCTTCTCGACCGTGTCGGGCGCGTCTTGCGGGGACTTGGTCCAGGTCCACGTGGTCGGCAAGGGCGCGTTGTTGGGATCTTCCAATTCGCCGCCTTCGTGACTCACATGCAGCAGATTGCGGTCGCGGCTGTGGATCTTCTCGCGGCTCTGGGCCACGGGAATTCCATGCTGCTCGGCGTAGTCGAGACAATCTTCACGCGACTGCAACGACCACTCGCGCCAGGGCACGATGACCTTCAGCTCCGGAGCCAGCGCTTGGTAAGCGTGCTCGAAGCGCACCTGGTCGTTGCCTTTGCCGGTGCAGCCGTGGGCGACCGCGGTTGCGCCTTCGCGCAACGCCACCTCGACCTGATACTTAGCGATGATCGGCCGGGCCAGCGAGGTCCCGAGCAAGTATTTGTGCTCGTAGACAGCGCCTGCCTGGATTGCCGGGAAGACATAGTCGGTCAGGAACTCCTGCCGCAGATCTTCGACGATGACCTTGCAAGCGCCGGTTGCGTAAGCTTTCTCCACGACCGCATCGAGGTCGTCGCCCTGGCCAACATCGGCAACGAAGGCGATGACGTCGTAGTCATAGTTCTCTTTCAGCCAGGGGATGATGATGGACGTATCGAGCCCACCGGAATAAGCGAGTACGACTTTTTCACGCATTGGCGCTCCTCGGCGGAAAGCGGTGAACACCGCCTTCCAGCAGCAAAACGAGAATGGATTTCTGAACGTGCAGGCGGTTCTCCGCCTGATCGAAGACAACGGAACGCGGCGAATCGATGACCGCCGCGGTGACCTCGTCTCCACGATGCGCCGGCAGACAGTGCATGAACACTGCGTGTTTGGCGGCATAGGAGAAGAGTTTCTGGTTCACTTGATATGGCGCGAAGATCTGGCTACGGCCGGCAGCTTTGTTTTCCTGGCCCATGCTGGCCCACACGTCGGTATAAACGGCATCGGCCCCGGCAACGGCTTCGATGGGATCGTTGAGCACTTGCACCCTCGCACCGGAAGCCGCGGCGAGTTCGCGGGCCGCTTCCGTGATGGCTGCCTGAGGCTCGTAACCGCGCGGCGTACCGACTGAGATTGACGCGCCGAAACTGGCGGCTGCCAGCATCAACGAATGCGCGACGTTGTTGCCGTCCCCAACGTATGCGAGATGCACGCCGCGCAGATCGCCGAAGTGCTGCTGCAAGGTGAGCATGTCGGCCATCGCCTGGCAGGGATGTTCCAGTTCGCTGAGCGCGTTGATCACCGGAATGCAAGCGTGCTGCGCCATGGTGGTCACGGTCTCATGCGAAAACGTGCGCAGCACGATGCCGTCGATCCAGCGCTCCAGGTTATGCGCGACATCGCTCAGGCTCTCGCGAGCGCCCAGGCGCGACTGCGTCTGATCGACAAAGAACGACGCTCCCCCGAGACTGCTGATGCCCGCCTCGAACGTCAGCCGCGTACGCAACGAGGGCTTCTCGAAAAACAGCACAATCTGCTTGCCCGACAGAATGCCGCGAAAATCCGCGGGACGGGCCTTCATGGCAGCCGCCAGCTCCAGCGCGCAGGCGAGCTCGTCAGCCGAGAAATCCTGGATCGAAATCAGGTCGCGGCCGGTCACGTTGCGATAAGCGTAAGAACTCGGGCCCGCTGCCGGCGGAATCGTAGTAGCAATCAATGTCGAACCTCCAAATAGCGACTAGCAATTAGCAACTAGCCGCTAGCAACTGCCAGTAGCTAGTTGCTAGTTGCTAGTTGCTCACAATCACCTCGGTGCCGCAGTCGATGGGCTGGGTGAAAAATCCGGGCAGGACCTCGGCCCGTGCTGCGGGCAAAATGCGGACGCGCGTCACGCCCTTTTTCAGCGCGCTGCTGCAAGCTTCCAGCTTGGGCAGCATGCCGCCGCTGATCGTCGCCCGCTGCACCATCTCGGCAATAGCATCGACGTCAAGCCAGCGAATCACTGTACCCTCGGCATCCTTCACGCCCGCAACATCGGTGAGATAGACGAGAGCGTCGGCATCGCACGCCACGGCGAAGGCCGAGGCCATCTGATCGGCATTCACGTTGTAGTACTCGCCGTCAAAGCCCAGCGCCAGACTGGCGATGACGGGGACAACTCCCGCGCTCCAGAAACGCCCGATCCACTGCGGGTCGACGGTGCACACTTCGCCCACAAAGCCAAGGTCGGGCTGCTTCTTTTTCGACGCCAGCACCATGCGCAGATCGCCGCCACAGATTCCGATGGCAGGCTGACCGGCGGCGCCGATGGCCGCGACGAGCTGCTTGTTGAGCTGACCGGCAAGGACCATCATGGCCACGTCGCGCGTCTGGGAATCGGTGACACGCAGTCCGTTGACGAAGCTGGTCTCGAAGCCGAGTTGCTTCAGCGTGCGAGTGAGCGCTGCGCCCCCGCCGTGGACGATGACCAGCTTGTGGCCCTCGCGGCACAGGCTGGGGATGGTCTGGGAAAACTTGCTGACGAGTTGCTTGTCGTCGAGCGCCGCGCCGCCGATTTTAACCACCAGCTTCATTGCAGCCCCGCTTTCTCGTCCAGTCCGAACATCAGGTTCATGTTTTGCACCGCTTGTCCCGCCGCACCCTTTAGCAGATTGTCGAGACACGAAACCAGCACGGCCCGCTTGCCATCGGGCGATAGCGAGAAGCCGATGTCGCAGTAGTTGGTGTTCAGCGAAAACTTGATCTGCGGCAGGCGTGCCGCTCCGAAAACGCGCACCCAAGGCTTCCCGGCGTAGAAGCCGCGCAGCGCCTGCTCCAGTTCTTCCGAGGTCACCGGCTTGGCCAGCTTCACGTAAATGGTGGAGAGGATGCCGCGCGGGATCGGCAGCAGATGCGGCGTGAATTGCAGCGACCCGCCGCCAATCCCGAGCTGCTCCAGCACCTCCCCCGAGTGCCGGTGTCCAAAAACACTGTAGGCGGAGAAGTCTCCGTCAACTTCCACGAAATGGGTCTTGGTTGAAGGCGTCTTCCCTGCCCCGGAAACGCCCGACTTCGCATCGCAGACAATGCCGTGCTCGATATCGACGAAGCCGGCGCGAATCCAAGGCGCTAGCGCGAGGATGATGGAAGTCGCATAACAGCCCGGATTGGCCAACAGATTGGCGTTCTTGATTTCGCTGAAGTGCAATTCCGGCAAACCGTAAACCGCAGAGCAGTCGAGGGCGGCGTCTTTCGGGTTGTCGGGAAAACCATATACCGCGCGATTCTCGGCCTGCTTCAACCGCCATGCGCCGCTCAAATCGATTACGCGAAAGCCTTGCGCGATCGCCTCCGGCACCAACTCGCGGGAAAACTCATGCGGCGTGGCGAAGAAGATGACGTCCACTCCAGCGTCCTTCATCTGCTGCCAGGAGAAACTTTGGAACGGAAATCCGCCGTTGCCCGCCAGTTGCGGATAGGCTTCGCTGAGATCGGCGTAACCGGCGCTCTCGCCATTGCGCCGCAGCAGCACGGGCTTCTTGACACCAGGATGGCGCGCCAGCAGACGCACCAGCTCAAATCCGGAATATCCGGTGGCGCCAAAGACCGCGGGTTGTAGCGAAGCGTTCATCTCTTTTCTGAAGCGAGTCTCACAAATCTCTTGTCAGCCGGGGCTAAAGCCCTATTCTCAAAACTCCGGCCGACGCGGGCCTGAAGGCCCGCTCTTCCACCTACGCAAAGTACTGGCGCAAACGCTGGGCGAGCTGGGCGGCCGCTTTGGGGTTCGGCGCGATAGCCAGGATCGTGTCGTCGCCCCCGATGGTCCCAACAACTTCGTCCCATTCCTCGGCGTCGATTGCCGCCGACACCGGTTGAGCGCTGCCCGGGCTGGTCTTGATGATCACCTGGTTCATCGCCGTCTTCACGTCGTAGACGAACTCCTGAATCAAACGCTCAATCGAAGGAAGAGACAGCTCAGGGCCTTCTCCCTGCGGCAGCTTGTAACCTTCCTCCGTCTTCACCAGTCCGAGTTCGTGAATGTCGCGCGACAGCGTCGCCTGGGTCACGCGATGTCCGCGGCGGAACAGCAATCGCCGCAGTTCGTCCTGGCTGCCGACCTCGCGGTCACAGATCAGCTCCCGAATCACAGCCTGGCGCGACAGTTTCGACATCGGATAAATATACGCATCAGCGTATATTAATACATCTTAGCGGAGCGTCAAGCGTTTTGCAAAACTTTTATTGGACGATATGCGACAAAAGTGGCAAATCGGTTCCGCCGCCCAAATCGCGTACCCAGCAGCCAGGAACAGCCCCCGGGCGGAGACCGGTTACCCAGGCTATAGCTATTTCTTCGGGGCCAGGCGGTAGTTGTCGGCCTGATTGAAGATGGCGTTCGCGCCCTCGTGCGCAGGCGTGCCGGAGAGGAGTTGCTCTTTGCGGTAAACCAGGTTGCTGGCATTGTAGGTTGCCAGTTCGAAACCGTGGCCGTGGGTGATGGCGTCGGTGGGGCAAGCCTCGACGCAATAGCCGCAGAAGATGCAGCGGTTGTAATCGATGTTGTAGACCTTGGCGTAACGCTCGGCGCCGCTGACGCGATTGGTTTCGGTGTTCTCGGCGGCTTCGATGTAGATGCAATTGGAGGGACACGCCGCGGCGCAGAGGAAGCAGGCCACGCACTTCTCCAGACCATTTTCGTCGCGCTGCAAGACGTGCATGCCGCGGAAGCGGTCCTGGAGCATAGCTCCGCGCGTGGGGCCCGGACCATCGGGATAGTTCTCGACGATGGTGGGCTGAAACATCTCCATGAAGGTAACGCTCATGCCCTTGGCAATGGCGGCTATGTTCTTCACGATTCCCATACTGGTTTCAGTATAACAATCCCGGACCCAGTCAGACCTTCCCTAAGCGGCACCGCGTCCGAAGCGGGCCTTCAACAATTCGTAATGATGCTGCGCGTGACCCGCCCAGCGCGAAGCGCGGACTCTTATCGTTGGCCCTTGCCTACTCGTAGCGCAACGCTTCGACGGGATCCAGGCGCGATGCCTTCACGGCGGGATACATCCCAAAGAACAGTCCGACGCTCATGGCCATCAGCACAGCGGCAATGACCGCCCAGATGGGCACGGAGGTTGGCATCGATGGGAAGATCAGCGGCAAGACAGCCGCGGCACCGACGCCCACCAGCACTCCTGCCAATCCACCCAGTCCGGTGAGGACGACGGCCTCGGTCAGGAACTGGCGGACGACGTCGCCGCGCCGGGCGCCGATGGCTTTGCGCACGCCGATCTCATGGGTACGCTCGGTCACCGACATCAGCATGATGTTCATCACTCCGACACCGCCCACCAGCAAGCCGATGGAACTGACCACGATGGTCATCAGCGCAACCGTGCTCATGATCTGGCGGAAGTTGTCCGCGACGGCTTGCGCACTGCTGATGCCGAAGTTGTCGGGCTTGTTGAAAGGCACATTGCGCCGGCGGCGCAACAAGCCGCGGACCTCGTCCTCGGCGGCGTCTTTGTAGCCGGGATAAGCTTCGGCGCCGATAAAGAGTTCATCGTCGGCAGGGTAATGCTTTTTGTAGGAGTTGTACGGAACTTTAACCGTGCGGTCATTGCTCTCATCCTTGAAGAGCCCGCCCTTGCGCTTCCCGAACACCCCGATAACCCGATACGAAACGCCGTCCACCAGAATGGTTTTGCCGATCCCATCGTGGGCGGGGAAAAAGTTCTTGTCGATGTCGTAGCCGATAACCGCTACATCGTCGCGGTGCAGCTCTTCAAAGTCGGTGAAGAATCGACCTTGAGCGACGTGCGCGTTGTACACATCCTGGTAGGAGGGATTGGTGCCGGTGTAGTCCAGGTTGGTAATTTCATGGTTTCCATAGCGCGCAGCGCGGAGCGGGGGCCGCTGCTGGTCAGGATCGATGCGCGGCATAGCATCCACGGTGACGGCCTTGACGTGCGGACACTCGGCGGCAATGGCCAGCGCGTCAGCCAGCGTAAGCGGCTTGCGGTTGCGTTCTTCGGCGCTCATGCGCCCGAAGCGAATGGCAAAGTCCCAGCGAAAGATCCACAGCGTGTTCGTGCCGTAGTCGTCGAGATAGCCCTCAATGTCGCGGCTCACCCCGACCAGGATGGAGGCCACGAAGATCATGGCCGCAACCCCAATGACCACGCCCAGCACCGTCAGAAACGAGCGCGTCTTGTGGTCGCGAACCGTCTCCAAAGCCATCCGCGAATTTTCGCCAAAGTGCAAACGCATAAAAACAGTGGCCAGTGATCAGTGGCCAGTGGTCAGTGAACTCCGAGACTGTTTCTGTTGCAATGATGCAATCAATCCATTCAGAATTCGTGCAAGTTCGCCGAGCGCCTCCGAGATTGATTGTTGCTGTTCGAGTGTTAAGTAGCCAAGATTCCTGCCGATGACGATCTGAGTTTCCACCTCATAGAGTGAGCCACGGGCGTGACACAGAAACTGAATGAATTCCCCCTTTGTTGCTCGTCCCTGCCCTTCCGCAATATTGCTGGGAATCGATACAGCGGCCCTTCGCAATTGACTGGTAAGACCGTAAATCTCGTCGCGCGGGAATGCCGAGGTGAGGGAATAAACGTCACTCACTAAGTCAATTGCCTTTTGCCACGCTATGAGTTGTTGGTACTTTTTCAGTTGCATTCGGATCCTCTCATGTGCGAAGGCCCCTCCGGTCACTAGCCACCACTCATCCTCATTACGCTGTGGGTCGTTGGTCGCTCTGGCCACTGGCCACTAGCCACTGGCCACTAATTTTCATACCGCAACGCCTCAATCGGGTCCAGCCGCGCGGCTTTGCGCGCGGGATAGACCCCGAAGAACACGCCCACCGCCGAGGAGATGCCGATCGCCAGCACCACCGCGGAGATGGGAACCGCCATCGGGACAGGCGTCGCGGTACGCACAATCACCGCGATCATCCAGGCGATCAGCACGCCGAGAGCTCCGCCCACCAGCGCCATCACCGTCGATTCCACCAAAAATTGCAGGAGAATGTCGCGCCGCTTGGCACCCAAGGATTTGCGAATGCCGATCTCGCGCGTCCGCTCGGTCACCGATGCCAGCATCACATTCATGATGACCACGCCGCCGATGACGAGGAAGATGGAAACCAGTCCCACCATGCCCGAGGCGAGCGTGCCAGTGAGGTTTTTCCAGAGGCCCATCAGGCTGTCGCTGGCAAGGATGCCGAAGTTGTCCTCGTCGTTGGGCGCCAGATGGCGGCGCGCCCGCAGCAGCACGCGAGTTTCCTCCTGGGTTCGCGCCAGCCACTCCGGGCCACGCGCCTGAATGTTGATGGCCATGCCGTCGCTGTTTCGCCCGTACATCTTGAGCCAGGTCTCAATCGGGATGTACACGAAGTTGTCCTGCGACTGGCCAAAGGTGTTGCCGATCCGCTTGGCCACGCCCACGATCTGGAACTCCTGCCCATCGACGGTCAGGATCTTGCCCAAAGGATCGGTATTGCCGAAGAGCTTGTCGGCAACGTCGGCGCCGATCATGCAGACCATGTCGCGATGCTCATTGTCGCTGTCGGTCATGTAACGCCCGGTTGCGACCTCTTCCACATCCATGTCGCCAATGTTGGCGGTCACGCCCCGCAGATCGACGTCTTTCAGGCTCTGCCGCTCGCTGCGAATATCGGCCGCCCGGCGCACTTCCAATCCGACTGCCTTGGGAAGCTTCAGGTTGTCGCGCAGTGACTCGTAGTCCTCCCAGGTGATGTTGCGATTGCGTCGCATCGCCTTCAGCATCTCCTTGGAATCGCTGATGATAGGAAACTTCATGACCAGAAAAACATTGGATCCGAGGTTGGCGATGCGGGTGGCGAAGTACTCATTCATACCGGCGATGAGCGCAATCACCAGGATAAGCGTGGAAACCGACAGGATCACGCCCAGCAACATGAGGAAGGAGCGCAGCTTGTGGGCACGCATGGTCTGCAGCGCGATGAGCGTCGGCTCGCGCAGGAAATGCTGGTGCCCAAGCCGCCGTCGCTGCGCTGCTGCTGTCATGCAGGAAATATCCCGGGAAGCCCTTCACCTATTCTACGCACATGAACGAACGGGTTCGAATGCTGATACGAAACGACGCCGCCGAAAGTTGCACGAGGCGAAGGATTTCTTCGCGGTCCAGGGGCTGGCGCTTACCTTATTGCAGGACCAAAAAAACGGTTGAGGGCTAGATGCGACTCGCCCGTCCGTGAACCGACGTCCGCCGGCCGACACTGCTCAGGAACGGCTGATCATCGGCGACGCCTTCACGTTCATAGCAGGATCTAGTTCAAGCTTTCTCCCCTCCGGGCTGAACCGGGGCAGACGCATCACCCCCCAATTGTGAAGCTTGAACTGGACAGAGGTCCCCAGCACGCCGAATCCGTACTTTACACTTCTGCGGAAATTAATCGACGACGCTTCCTCGAAATACTTCGTCGGGCACGAAACCTCGCCGATGCGGAAGCCGAAGTGCACGCATTGCGCCAGCATCTGATTGTCGAAGACAAAGTCGGATGAATTCTCCATCAACGGCAGCGTGGTGAGAACTTTGCTGCTGAAGGCGCGGTATCCGGTGTGATACTCGGAGAGCTTGACGCCCAGAAACACGTTTTCGAACGCGGTGAGAAAGCGGTTGGAGATGTATTTGTACAGCGGCATGCCGCCGCGCAGGGCCTGGCCTCCGATAATGCGCGACCCCAACACCACATCGTAAACGTCGTAGGCCACCATGCTGGCCATCGCGGTAATCAGCAGCGGCGTGTATTGGTAATCGGGATGGACCATGATGACCACATCGGCACCGGCGGCCAGCGCCTCACGATAGCAGGTCTGCTGGTTGCGGCCGTAGCCGTAGTTCTTGTCGTGAACAAACACCATGAGCCCGAGTTTGTGGGCCATATCCACGGTCTTGTCTTTGCTATAGTCGTCCACCAGGATACGGATGTCGACCAGGTCGGGGATTTCGCGGACCGTCGCCTCGAGTGTCAGCTCCGCATTGTAGGCCGGCATAACGACCGCGACCCGTTTACCGTTGATCATGAGTGTGGTCCCTATAGAACAATTAACATGATAGCGCAGGCGGCACTTCCGGCATCGGGCGCAGGATGGTTCGATTTAAGGAGGCCAGGTTCGGAATTATCCGACACTCGACCGCAATCGCCGATCCGAAGGTCGCGGGTCAAAGCCCGGGGACGCTCCGAGAACGGTCAATCCCCCGCTCTCAGCATATTCCGGATCGCCCCCCGGCTGCTCCAGGTCAACTTCCAACTGTTCTGAAAGTTTAACGAAAACGTTACAAGATGATGACAAACTCGACGAGCAAGAAGTCTCTACTCTCCGGTATCGGCGTCAGGTTCTGTCGAAAGACAAGGTAAGGCACAAAAGCCTCCCGAGAACCGGCAGCAATTTCAATCGACAAGTGAGGAGAACGTCCATGAAACCATTCGCAGGCAAGAAACGGTTTTCGCCGTCATCCGACAGCCGCTCGCAGTTCGGTCTCAGCACTGGAAGACGGCTTGCAGTTCTGGCGGCTATTGCCGTCATCGCCTCGTCGACTTTTGCCTTCGCCCAGGCCGGCAGTCTCGATCCGACCTTCGGGACAGGCGGAGTCTTTACCACGAACTACACGGGATACGATACGACGACAGACGTTGCCGTGGCGATTCAGAGCGACGGCAAGATCGTACTTGGTGGAACGATACCGAACGGCGACGAAGCGGTCGCCGCACTGCAGCGCCTCAATACCAACGGCACTCTCGACTCCAGCTTCGGCTCGGGTGGCATCGTCACCAGCAACTTTGGCATTACTGACGGCGCCGCCGTCACGGCCCTTGCCATCCAGCCCAATGGACAAATACTGGCGGCCGCGGTGGGAGATTTCTTGCTCGACGGATCGATTGGCCGGTTCAACCCCGACGGCTCTGTCGACACCACCTTTGGCAACAGCGGCTTTGCTGTCTCGCGATCACTCACCTCCGGAGCGGGCACACTCAGTGTTATGGCCTTGCAAACCGACGGCGAAATCCTGATGACCGGCGGCGGTCTCATTGGGCGCTATACCAGCACCGGCCAACTGGATACAAGCTTCGGCACCAACGGCTACGCTGCTCTAAATTCGTCGATTGCAACCGCAATCGCGCTGCAATCGGATGGCAAGATCCTGGTAACCACCGGGGTAGGAGCGCCGGCCCAACTTTCGCAGGCGCCGAACTTCCCCAGTCCGGGAGCGGGCGCGATTGCACGCTACAACACCAACGGCACGCTGGATACCACCTTCGCTATCTCGGGACAAGCTGCATGTGTGGCTTCAGCCGCCGGTATCGCGCTGCAAAGCAATGGCAAGATCGTCGTAGCCGGCACCATCACCAGCGCGCTCCTGACAACCTTGAACGGTGGCGTAACCGCCGCCAGCAACCAGACCGGCTTCGGAGTGGTCCGCTATAACTCCAGTGGAAGCGTCGACACTACCTTCAATCCTGGGGCTGGCATCGGTAGCGGTGGTGGCATCATCACCGGATTTGGGAGTTCCTTCCCTTATGGCGCGGCCTTCGCCTTGGCGATTCAATCCAATGGCGAGATTGTGGTGGCGGGTGAGGCGGGCAATGGCAATCCCCAAGGGACTAGCCTCACTTCATCGTCGTTCGCATTGGCCCGTTACACCACCAACGGGCAACTGGACACCAGCTTCGGCACCAACGGCACGGTGATCACGACCCTGAGTCAGGCTCCCATCTCATTCGTTAGTGCCCTTGTGCTGCAAAGCGACGGCAAGATCGTTGCCGCTGGGAACACCGGAGCCCTTGTACAACGAGGCTTTTACGAGAATAACTTCGCGGTGGCGCGCTATCTGGCGCAATAGAAGCCAAGCACACTGTCAGGGCTGAGCCTTCTGGCCAGCCCCGCGCGAATGCGAAGGACACAGGAGTCGGCGTGCGGCCAGGATTTGTTCTATCGGGGAACGCATCCAAGGCAAGCAACGCGGACATCGATACAATCCGGTGCCATTTACTTTGCGAGAGAGCGTTTCACCAGGCGGCGCAGTCCAGGCGTTTGGCGCTAGCCCAAGCTGTGTCGCTCTTAGCCGTTCGCCCTCTCCGCCACTAGCATGGACTGGAGGATCTGGTCGGAAACGTCCTTGACAGCGGCGGGTGAGTGAGTCAGAAATAACGTACTGGTTTTGTCATTCTCGCCAATGGACTTCAGCGTGTCGAAATACTGCGTGACCAATACCAACTGCATGACTTCTTTCGCGGACGCCCCCTCCACTACCTTCTGGAACTGTTCGATCGAGGCCTGTAGCCCTTCGATGATGGCTTTCCTTTGGTTCGCGATGCCCTGTCCCTGGAGGGCCTTGCTCTCCGCTTCGGCCTCGGCCTTCTTGACCACCAGAATCTTCTCCGCCTCGCCCCGGGCGTTGGCCGCCACCTGTTCGCGCTGTGCGGCGTTGATGTCGTTCATCGCCGACTTCACTTTGGCATCGGGAACAATATCGGTCACCAGCACATTGACAATCTCGTATCCGAATAACGCCATGTCCGCGTCCAGCTCCTGCTTGACCGCCGCTGCGATACTGCACTGCGTGGCGAACACCTCGTCCAGCGTCATTCCGGGAACATGCCCCAGGATCACCTGCTCGACGTAGGACTTGATCTGCGCCACCGGATCGGACAATTTATAGAAAGCATCGTAGACTTTCTCGGGACAAACCCGATTCTGCACGGAAATAGGAATAGTGACGAACACGTTGTCCTTGGTCTTGGTCTCCATGGTCAGGGTGATCTGATTCACACGCAGGCTTACTATGCCGGCCACGGCATCGAAGAACGGTCGCTTCCAGTTCAACCCCGGCTCGGCGATTCGAAGGAACTTGCCGAATCGCGTGATCACGGCGACCTCGGCCGTGCTCACGGTGAAGAAGCTGGCCAGAATTAGGTAGAGCACGACGAAAGCCACAGCTAACAACGCAATCAAATACGGTAGATCCATTTGGTTTCCTCCGCGCGGCTCCTAATCTTAACCCCATGAAGTCAAATAGGACACATGAATATGTTGTTTTCGGGGGATCTGTCGCCGCGCATGGCCATGCCACGCTCTAACGGAAATTCCAGGGCTATACAGCGGGCTGACATGCTTAGGTTCGGCCCTGAGACACCGCGCAGTAGCTCCTGGATCGTCCGCAACCAGGAAACCAATAAAGGACTGATCGTTCACCGTTACAATTGCTTTGCTGCGCCGCAGGCGTTTCGCATTCTGCTAATCTGAACAGCTCTCCATGCCTTCCGCTCCCATCTTGCTGGCGGCAGTCTGCGGCCTGCTGGCCGTGGCTGGAACCATCCACTTCGCCATGTCGATATGGGCAGCGAAACGCTATGAACGCGAGCGCAAGCTGGTCATCGATCGCAAGTTCGCGCCCCCGGTCACCATTCTGAAATCGCTTCGCGGGCTGGACCCACACATGTACGAGGCTTTCCGCAGCCATTGCCTGCTCGCCTATCCCGAATATGAGGTGCTGTTCGGAGTGCACGACCTTAACGACCCGGCCGTCTCCCTGGTCGAGCAACTGCACGAAGAATTCCCGCTGCGAAATCTGCGAGTTGTCCACTGCCCAGAGGTGTTGGGCCTCAACGGCAAGGTCAGCAACCTTGTCCAGATGTTGCCGCAAGCGCGCTATGAGCATGTGATCATCAACGACAGCGACATCGTGGTCGACCGCGATTACCTGTTGCGAGTTTTGGCGCCCTTGGCCAACCCAGCCACGGGAATGACGACGGCGCTTTATTGCGGACTGGCTGGCAGCACTCTCGGCTCCCGGCTGGAGGCGCTTGGCCTGAGCACCGACTTCACCGGCGGAGTCCTGGTCGCGCGCGCCATGGAAGGCGGCATCCGCTTCGGCCTGGGGGCGACGATCGCAACCACAAAAACTGTACTGCGCGAAATCGGCGGCCTTGAGTCGCTGCTTGATTATCTGGGCGACGACTACGAACTGGGCGCGCGAGTTGCCGCCACCGGATACAAGATCGAACTCGCCGACACGATCGTCGAAACCGCTTTGCCTCATTATTCTTTTCGTGAATTCTGGCTGCACCAGATGCGCTGGGCGCGGAACATCAAGGACCGTCGCCCGGCGCAATACTCCGGACTGATTGCGACTTTCGGCCTTGTGTGGGCCGTGCTCGCCGTGCTGCTGGATCCGTTTGCCTGGTGGACGTGGCTGGTGTTGGCGATTACAACCGTAACGCGCTTCGCTTCGGCCTTGATTGTCGGCTGCGGAGTGCTGAAGGATCGACGCGTTGCGCGAGATCTGTGGCTGCTGCCGCTGCGCGACTTCGTCGCCCTGCTGATCTGGATCGCCAGCTTTGCCGGCAACGAGGTGGAATGGCGCGGCCTGCGCTTCCGGCTGCGCAAGGGAAAGCTGGAGAGAGTCTAGCTCAGTCGTGCGCCTGCGGAAGCCGCTCGCCCAGAAAATCGAGAGACCTCTGGACGGGCCTGATTCGTCCGTCTTGCCCGAACTCGTACGGTTCGCCTCGCCAGAAGAACTTATTGCCGGTGAAGCTGGCGACCCAAGTGCAAAAGCCCAGCAGGTCGCGCAACGGATAGAGCCAGCACAGCGATAGGCAGCGTGGGTCGCGCAGAATTCCCCAGCCCACGACCACGGCCAACAGCATCCGGTTGAGCCATGCCATCGCCAGCAGCGCCACCGCGGCATGAATCCTCTGTTGGTGGCCCAACCCAAGTAGCAGCGCCAGCAAGCCGAACGGGACGGCGTATGTCAGACCGGAGCCGACATGTCCCCAGGGGCGCGAGAACCGGGTGCTCTTCATCCAGCGTAGCTGTGGCCGAGCACGAAATCGTCGGAGTAGAAGTCGGCAGTTTCGCATACTCCGCCAATCGCTTCGATCGCGTCACGCCGCACGGCCATCGCCGCTCCCAGCGCGAACTTCATGCCCTCAACCATGTCGGCCACCATCACGCCCGATGGCATCTCCACCGACATGCCCAGCGCCTCCAGTTGCGACCAGAATCCGTGCGCCGGGATTCCCTGGTACAGGCAAGTGACCAGGCCAACCTTCGGATTCAACAGCGGCGGTATCACGTTGCGCAGAAAGTCGGGCCCAACCAGGACGTCACTATCGCTGATGACCAGGTAATCGTTATCCGATAATGCGATCATTTTCGCCAGCGAAAAAACCTTGGCGTTGGGCCAGGATGGGTCGCCGGAAATGACCACCTGGGTGCGCACCCCCGGATACTTCGCGCGAAGCCTTTCCACCACCGCCAGAGCTTCATTGTTCCGGCTGCGCGCGCCGAAGATGATTTCAAATTCTGGGTAATCTTGCCGAAAGAAGCTTTCCAAAGTTGCTTCCAGCCTGGGCTCCATGCCGTGGACTGGCTTCAGGATCGTAACTGGCGGCAGAGTTTGCGCGGGAGTGGCCTCCACCCCTGCCCCGAGCTTTCGTGACACCTGCACGTAGCGGAAGGCCGCCATCATCACCATGCCGAAATAAACGGTGGAGGTGAAGGAGCCGAATACCGCCAGGTTCCACAGCAGATGTCGCGCGGAATGCTCCAGAGGGCCAGCGCCTGCCACAGTTAGAAATGTTACCAGCATAGGAACTACTCATTGTACCTGCTCATAGAAGGATCGACGTATTAAGCATCTTGCTCGACAATCTGGGCGCCGCTTTTCGCGGTACGCCAGGTTATTACCTTTTGCGGCTTCGAGTTACAATGTGCCGTGTTAGCGCGGTTGCGGGAGACGATGTACACGAAGCCGCCGGCCGTGCCGTCACCGCGATCCGTCTCCGCCGAATGCTGCAAGAGCTGCCTGTCCCAAGCTGATGCCGCCATCGTTAGGTGGAACGGCGTGGTTGGTCCAAACCGCCAAAGCCTCGCCGCTCAGCAGATCGCGCAGGTCAGACAACAGCAACTCGTTCTGGAAAACGCCACCGGAAAGGACAACCGTATCTAACTTCCACCCCTGACAGAGCGCTTTTGCCGCATCGCACACGCCCTGAGCAACTCCGCGTTGGAATGCCCGCGCTATCTCTGGTTGCTTCCGGCCGCGCTTCCGGTCCCCGGCGACCGACAGCAGCAAAGGGCGAAAATCCAGTTCCCTGCTCGCGAAGGGAAAGGGATAGGCCTCCGAGCCATCGCCCTTGCGAGCTAAAGTTTCCAGCCACATCGCGGCTTGTCCCTCGAAGGTTACGGCGCGAGTAAAGCCCAGCAGGGCTGCGGCCGAATCAAACAGCCGTCCAATGGAAGTGGTGGTAAAGTTGCGCACATCTTTGTGCACAAGCTCCAACGCGTGCTGGTAACGCGACGGGAAATCGAACGGTGCTGCGCTCAGGTCGGGCAAGCCTTCGATCTGCGCCAGGAAGCCGGCCGCAGCCTGCACTGGATGCTGTGCCGCTGCGTCTCCTCCGGGAAGATTGGCGCGCCGCAGATGGCCCACTCGCTGGAATCCCTCGCGCACACTTCCGGCGAAGAACTCGCCGCCCCAGATGCTGCCGTCATCGCCGTATCCCGTGCCGTCGAAGCTGACTCCCAACACCGGCTTGTCCCATTCGCCGGGTTCGGCCAGCACCGAGGCGACATGGGCGCGATGATGTTGCACCGCGAGGTTTTCGGACGCAGGTAGACCTTGCGAATATGTCGTCGACAAATATTGTGGGTGCGCATCGTGCACCACCAGCAAGTCATCCCAGCTCACCTCGTACATCGAGACCAGATCGCGGATGGTCTCCTGGAATGCCTGAAACGCCTGGTAGTGGTCCAAGTCGCCAATGTGCTGGCTGACGAACGCCTGCCCATCGACCACCAACGTAATCGAGTTCTTGAGATCAGCGCCAACAGCAAGCAGAGGACGCTCGATGGGCAGCTTCGCCACCGCGCCCGGAGCATAACCCCGTGACCGCCTCAAGATCGCGGGACCGAACGCACCGACGCGCGCGACCGAATCATCGACCCGCCGCGCGATGGGCCGCTCGCCAACCAGGAATGCGTCGGCCACGCCGCCGAGCCGGTCGAAGGCATCCTGTTCATCGTAGGCAATGGGTTCGCTGGAGCGGTTGGCGCTGGTCATCACCAGAACATCGGGCGCGCCGGCGGCGAACAGCAGGTGCTGCAACGGCGTGTAGGGAAGCATGACGCCGAGATCGTCATTGTCCGGAGCCACGCCCGGCAAGTCCGCCTTTGCGGGAGCCAGAACGATCGGACGCGCGATGGAAGTCAGCAGCGTTTCAGCTTCCGGTGATAGTTCGATAACCGTCCGCGCCACTTCGATGTCCTTGACCATCACCGCGAAGGGTTTCTCCTTGCGATACTTCCGCTCGCGCATCGCGCCCACTGCTGCTGCATTACAGGCGTCGCACGCCAGATGATATCCGCCCAGTCCCTTGACCGCGACGATCTTCCCTTGGCGCAAAAGCTCGGCAGTGCGCTGAATTGCCGGCTCATCGCCGCGCGTCGCACCCTCGGCACCCTTCAGGAAATAGTGCGGTCCGCAACCCGGGCAGGCGACCGGCTGAGCGTGGAAGCGCCGGTTCGCAGGATCGTGATACTCGGCATCGCAGTATGCGTCGAGCGGCCACGGCTTCATGGTTGTGTTGGGCCGGTCATAAGGAAGAGCGAGAATGACGGTGTAACGCGGTCCGCAATTGGTGCAGTTGATGTAGGGATATTGATAACGTGGATTGGCCGGATCGGACAGCTCTCGCAGGCAGGCATCGCAAACCGGCAAGTCCGGCGAGATGCGCACCGTGGGCCGTTCGCGGCGCTCGCTTTCGCGAATCGTGAATCCGGTTAGGCCGGTGGGCTCGGCAGGCTGGACTTCGATTTCAGAAATGGCAGCGGCAGCGGGAGCTTGTGTCCGTATCGCTTCGATGAATGTCCCCAGCTTTTGTTCCGGACCCTCGGCATAAATCGCAACGCCTTCTTCGCCATTGAGCACCCAGCCGGCCAGTCCGTGCTGCTGCGCCAGGCGATAGATAAACGGACGAAAGCCTACTCCCTGCACGACGCCGCGAACGCGGATGGAACGGGCAGTGTTCATCTCCCTCGTCCCTCGGAGAACGCAAAGCCGCGTCTTTGCTTGCCATTCATCAGCCGGAGGTTTACCACCCAACAATGTTACATGGATATGCAGCTTGCCTCTCGCGCTGCAACTGTAGCCTCGCCGGCGCGAACATCTGTATGCTGGTGAGCTGCATTGGAGACCCTGATGTCACTGAGCTTAGCGCCGCGCCGCCCGCACCTCCGACCGATTCTCCTGCTTCTGTTCATCGCCCTATTGCCGCTCACCTTGATTTGCCAGCAGCAGCCCGACGCCAACCTGTTCTCCGGAATGCGCTGGCGGCTGATCGGCCCCTTTCGTGGCGGCAGAGTGACCTCGGTTGCGGGAGTGCCCGGCGATCCCAATGCCTACTATTTCGGCACACCCGGCGGCGGAGTGTGGAAGACCACCGACGGCGGACGCGTCTGGCATCCCATCTTCGACAACGTGCGCGTTGCTTCCATCGGAGCTCTGGCAGTCGCGCCGTCTGCGGCCAACATCATCTACGTCGGAACCGGCGAGCAAACGCCGGGCCGCGGACTCTACAGATCATCCGACAGTGGTAAGACCTGGAACAGCGTGGGGCTGGAGGACGTGCAGTACATCCAGGTCATCATTGTCGATCCGCAGAATCCCGACATCGTGGTGGTAGCAGCGAACTCGGTCGGAGTCGGAATCTTTTGGCAGCCACTGGCAACATCGGCGTGGACAGCCGATCGCGGAATCTTCCGGACCGAAGATGGCGGAAAAAGCTGGAAGAAAGTGTATGCCAACGACGCGACAATCGGCGTGGTGGACATGTGCTCCGACCCGGACAATTCACGCGTGCTTTACGCGGTGGTCTATCGTCCGGCATCGGGTTCCGCCGCCTCCGAAATGGCCGGCACTTCTGACATCGTCAAGTCCAGCGATGAAGGTTCAACCTGGGCTCCTCTGGAGGGCAAAGGCCTGCCTGACAAAGCGCGCGGAAGACTGGGCATAACGGTTGCCTCCGGAACCGGCGGGCAGCGCCTGTACGCGATTCTCGATCAGGGCTTGTTTCGTTCCGACGATGGCGGGGCGAACTGGTATCAATCCAGCAAAGACCCGCGCGTCATCGGCAGTCTCTACTTCAGCCGCGTCTTCGCCGATCCGCTGAATCCCGATGTGCTTTATGTGGCGCAGACCTCGCTCTATCGCTCCACCGACGGCGGCAAGACCTTCGAGGCTTATGTTGGCGCGCCCAGCGGTGACGATTTCCACGTCCTGTGGATCGATCCGCAAAATTCGGCGCGCATGATTCTTGGTGTCGACCAGGGCGCGATTGTCAGCGTCGACGCCGGCAAGACATGGACTTCCTGGTATAACCAGCCGACCGGGCAGTTCTACCACGTCTCGACCGACAACCTTTTTCCGTATCGCGTCTATGGCGCGCAGCAGGACAGCGGCACTGCCGGCGTTTTGAGCCGCAGCGACTACGGCGAGATCCTGCTTCAGGACTGGTATTCCATCGGCGGCTTTGAATATGCCTACATCGCGCCCGATCCGGCGAATCCGGATTTCGTTTACAGCAACGGATGGTACGACTCGGTCGTGCGGTTCGATAAGAGCACGGGCGAAATCACGACCGTGTTTGAGCGGGGGCAAAAATATCGCGCCGGAAGTATGCCGCCCCTTGTCTTCTCACCGCAGGATCCATCGGTACTGTATCTGGGAATGCAGTCCGTGCTGAAGACTTCCGACGGCGGCCGCAGCTGGCAGGAGATCAGTTCTGACTTGACCGGCTATGTGGAGAAAGAAGTGAAAGAAGGAGAGAAGCCCCCACCCGGCCAAGAGCATCCACCGGCCATTACCTCGCTGTCGCCTTCTCCGGTCCAAGCAGGTGAAATCTGGGCTGGGACCACCAACCGGCTGGTGCAGCTCACGCGCGACGCAGGAGCGACTTGGCAAAATGTCGCTCCGGCTGGACTGGCCGAGCACACGAACATCCTCTATGTCGAGGCCTCGCATCATGACCCTGCCACCGCCTACCTGACCGTCGGCGGGACGCGCGAGTCCACTCCTCCGGCCATTTTTCGCACCCATGATTACGGGCACACCTGGCAGAAAATCGTCAATGGCTTCCCGCCAGATGAAATGGTCCGCGTGGTACGGGAAGATCCCAAGCGCAAAGGTCTGCTCTACGCGGGAACCGATACCAGTGTGTTCGTCTCCTGGGACGATGGCGAGCATTGGCAGTCGCTCGCGCTGAATCTCCCGCCGACTCCCATCACCGACTTGACGGTTCATGGAAACGATCTGGCCATCTCAACTTTCGGACGCGGCTTGTGGATGTTGGACGACGTGACTCCCATACGCGAGATCGATACGAAGATCACGGCCGCGAACGTGTACCTATTCCCGCCCGCGAACGGGATGCGCGTGCGCTGGGACAATTATCAGGACACGCCGTATCCTCCGGAGACTCCTGCCGGCCAGAACCCGCCCGACGGCGCAATCATCGACTATCTCCTGAAGAACGCGGCTAGCAGCGAGTTGACGCTGAGCATTTTCGACGAGAACAACAACCAGGTCGCGCAGTTCACTAGCGAGCCGAAGCCGATCAATCTTCCGCCGGCGAACGCTCCGGAATACTGGTTCGCTCCTCCCGCGGCGCTGACGAAATCGGCTGGCGTGAATCGCTTTGCCTGGGACCTGCGATATGCGCCTCCGCTCACTCTCCCCTATGGCTATTACGGCAACCTCTTGGGCTATACGGAGTACACCCTGGCCGACCACGCGGTGCCCGGGCTCACGCCGCGACTACAGCCTCAAGGTCCGCTGGTTGTCCCTGGCAAGTACACAGTGGAGCTGCGCTATGCCGGTCAGACGTTGCGGCATCCGCTGACCATTGAGCTCGATCCTCGCGTTCGTGCTTCGCAGTCGGATTTGGAGGCGCAGCGCGACCTGGCACTCGACGCCAGCCGCGGCATGAAAGCGAGCTTCGACGCTTATCATCAGGTCGCAGGATTGCGCGCGGCGCTGGCCGAACGGAAGAAGTCAATCAGCAGCGACAAACTAAAGAAGCTGAAGGAAGCGGTTGACGCGCTTGATAGGAAAATCGATGCCACCCAGAACGGTACTCGCACCGCACCCGGCTTCGGGCCGATCAATCGCGATCTGGCCCGGCTGATCTTCAGCGTTGAGAGCGCCGACATGGGCCCGGCGGACACGGTTCGGGCAGCGGTCCAACAAACCTGCGATGCGCTCGACAAAGCCCTGGCGCTGTGGTCGCAGCTCAATGCGCAAGACATTCCCGCCTTCAATGCGACTCATGCCGGCGACAAGGTGCCGGCCTTACCAGTAACGGCGGTCAGCATGAGCGGCTGCAAACTGTAACCGCCCCGGACCCACATGTCCTGCGGCGTACATTGCCCCACTGTCCAGGACATCGAATCCGGCTTCGTGCAGCTTCACGATTGGCGCTGAAGTAGGAAGCGAGCTGAAAAAGACGCAAGCAGGAATACCGCAAGGATCACCAGTTCCGGATCGATGGCATGCCGGTACCGGGTCTGCGGGAAAGTAAGGTAGTAAACCAAGGGATAGAAGCCCACCAGCGTGGCGAACAGAAATACGCCGTGCACCCGCCGTTTAAGGGCCAGCACCAGCCCGCCGATGCCCACTAACGACGTCGCCAGGAAGACCCAGTTTTCCATCTGGTCTAACCCGCTCCGGGGAAGACCAGTCCAGGTTACGGGAACGCCAGCCCAAAAAAAGAAGAACTTGCGGAAGCATAGCACCACGAACCGCTGCGGATGCTGGGCGATCCACACTTTCGCCTCATGGGCCTGTTCGGCGTTGATCTCCACTTCGCCCATCTGCTTGAACAAGGACAAGAGAGCTGGGTTGGTGCCGGCGTGGTAGCTTGGGACTACCCAGCCTTCGGCCAGCGGATTGTTGCCCACGCGCAATTCATTGCCGAAGTTGTCGCGGATGAAGATCGGCTCCCCGAACACCCGATAATCGCGTACCAGCCACGGCATCAACGTCACCCAGAAGACCGCCGCGCTAAACACCACGGGCGCCAGGAAGCGCTTGCCGCGGCGATGCAATTGGTAGGCGAGCCAGCAGCCGGAGAAAGGAAGCCACGCCAGCACAGCCGTATTGGTCAGTGCGGCCAGCCCCCATAGCAGCCCATAGCCGAACCATGACCGCAGCCGGTCGTCGTCTTCCATTTTCAGCGTGAGCCAGAACAGCAGGCTCAGCAGAAACGCCGACAAGGTTACTTCCCAAATCCAGCCTACGGAAAAATAGATGGCGTAGGGCAGGAAAGCCCAAATCCATCCTGACCAGACGGCAATGGTTTCGTTGAAAACGCGGCGCGCGATCCGATAGACGGTCCAACTGGTGAGCGCAGAGAAGATGCTATTGAACACCAGTATGGCGAACCCGGCGGCATACGAATAGACGCCGAAGGCGCGAAACGCCAGCGAAATCACCCAGGGATAGACCGGAGGGTTCCAGGCGGAAGGGCCGGTATCGACCGCGTAGGGCGAGCTGAAGCCGTGGCCCGTGGCCAGCGAATAGGCCAGACGCTCCATCTCGTTGACATCCCCAAGACGGTCAATGGCGACACGGCGGTAGGAGTGCGCGATCACGATATAGAGCACGCGCACGATCAGCCCGACCAGGACCATCCAGGCCGGTGAGCAAACAATTTTGAGCCATGCTGGGCGCATAGCTTCGTTAGCCGTGCGCTTCCCATCGTTCAATGTCTGGAGTCCCGTTTCAGGTGTCAAGGCCCACACTATACACCATCGAGAAATTTCACCCACTATTTTTCTTTGACTGGGTGCTAAGTAATATGGGCGCGTGGCAACTGTCGCCACGGACAAATTTCTACCGATTTTAAAGATGCATCGGCCGCAGGACGCATCCACCAATGCAACAGCCTGCGCGCGCACTGCCCGCTATCCTGAGAATGCAATTATCATAGAGCAGCAGCGACGATGCGCCGCCGCAAGCAATGATCGATGGCTACTGATCTCAAGACGCAGGCCGGACTGTCACCCCTTGCGGGCAAGCCGGCGCCGAAGGAAATGCTGGTCGATCTCGTTCGCCTGGAGCGCGACTACTACGAGAATCGCCCCGACGTGCGCGATCCCAATCAGCTAGTCATCTTCGGGACCAGCGGACACCGCGGCTCGTCGCTGCGCGGAACGTTTACCGAAGCGCATATCCTGGCAATCACGCAAGCCATCTGCGATTATCGCCGCAGCCAGCGCACTGGCGGACCGCTCTACATGGGCAAGGACACGCACGCGCTCTCCGCTCCCGCGCAGCGCACGGCGCTTGAGGTACTCGCTGCCAACAATGTCGAGACTATCATCCAGCGGGATGACGGCTTTACGCCCACACCAGTGATCTCGCGAGCCATTTTGGTTTACAACGGCGGCCGCAAGGGCCATCTTGCTGACGGCATTGTCATCACGCCGTCGCATAATCCGCCGGAAGACGGTGGCTTCAAGTACAACTCGACGAACGGCGGTCCCGCCGACGCCGACGTCACCGGCTGGATCGAGGACCGAGCCAACGAACTACTGCGAACCAATAATACCGGCGTAAAGCGCGTTGGGTATGAGGCCGCGATGAAGTCGGCCAGCACGCATCAGGACGATTTTGTCCTGCCCTACGTTAACGATCTGAAGAACGTCGTTGACATGGAGATCATTCGCGCAGCAGGTGTGAAGCTGGCGGTCGATCCGCTCGGGGGCGCATCGCAGCCTTATTGGGAGCCGATCAACTCCGTCTATGGGCTCGATATCGCGATTGTCAATCCAATCATTGACCCCACGTTTTCCTTTATGACGGTCGACCATGACGGCAAGATTCGCATGGACTGCTCCAGCCCGTATGCCATGGCGCGGCTGGTCGGCCTAAAAGATCAGTACCAGCTCGCATTCGGCAATGACACCGATGCCGATCGCCACGGCATTGTCACGCCGTCCGTGGGATTGATGAATCCCAACCATTACCTCGCCGTTGCCGTCCAGTATCTGCTCACGCATCGCGAGCATTGGCCAGGGCGCGCGGTGGTGGGCAAGACGCTGGTCAGCAGCAGCATGATCGATCGCGTGGTCAACAAGCTGGGCCGCAAGCTCTGGGAAGTTCCCGTCGGCTTCAAGTGGTTTGCGCCCGGACTCTTCGATGGCTCCTGCTGTTTCGGCGGAGAAGAAAGCGCCGGGGCGAGTTTTCTGCGCCTCGACGGCGCGGTGTGGACCACCGACAAGGACGGTCTGATCATGGATCTGCTTGCCGCCGAGATCGCCTCGCGCACCGGCAAAGATCCGGGCGAGCATTTCCAGGCTTTGGCCGGCGAGTTTGGCATGCCGTACTACACGCGCATCGATGCGCCCGCCACCCACGAGCAGAAGGCGAAACTCGAAAAGCTGTCTCCAGAACTGGTGAAGGAATCGACGCTGGCGGGAGAGCCGATCACCGCGAAGCTTACGCGCGCGCCAGGCAACGGAGCAGAGATCGGCGGGCTAAAGGTGGTCAGCGCCACCGGATGGTTTGCCGCCCGGCCCTCGGGTACCGAAAACATCTACAAGATTTATGCCGAGAGCTTCCAGGACGAATCCCATCTGGAAGCGATCGTGGATGAGGCCCAGCAAATCGTGAACAATGCACTACGGTGATCGAAGCCCCCCTGCTACTCTGTGACTTCACAACCATGCCGCCGCAACCGCGTCCCACCAGTCCCCTACGCTCGCTCCTGAAGCAGTCGCCGCTCTACGCCGGCTTCAAGCAACTGGGCCACTATCCGGATTATTGGTGGTGGAAGCTGCGCGGCGAGCCTCGCCGCATTCCGCACGTCATCAAGCAGCGGACGGTCGTCGAATACGCGCAGGCGTTCGAGCTGACCACCCTCATCGAAACCGGGACGTACTACGGCGAGATGATCGCCGCGCTCGCCAACCGCTTCCGCCAAATCTACTCCATCGAACTCGACCCTCGGCTGGCGAGACTGGCGCAAAAGCGCTTCCGCAAGCAGTCGCACGTGGAAATCATTCAGGGCGACAGTCAGAGCGCTGTGCCGATGTTGCTGCCACGGCTGCATGAGCGTTGCCTGTGGTGGCTGGACGCGGGCTATTGCGGCTGGGGCGGAGACCTTGGCAATCCCAATCGGTTAGGTTCTGAGCTGCATGCAATTCTCGCGGATCGAATTCCCGATCACGTTATCCTGATGGACGACGCCGACGGCGTCAACGGCCAAGGCGGCTCGCCCACGCTTGCGGAACTGATCGCCTCGATTGAGTCCGCCTATCCCAATCGGCACGTCGAGGTCGCGCGCAACATCATCAGAATCACGCCGCGAAAGCCGGCAATCTGATCGAGAGCCCGCGGGCTCGCATTCCCCGATCCTACGGCGCCGCAACCTGGAAGCGCAAAACCGATTGCGCTGTGCGGTACTGGTATTTGGCGGCGGCAAACTCAATTTGCGCCTGCGTCTGTTGCAGTTGTGCCTGGCTCAACTCCACAATCGAGCTCAGCCCCAGGTTGTAACGTTCCTGCGACAATTTGAGGGTAAGGTTGGTCTCGTCCACGAACTGCTGGCTGACGGCAATGCGGTTGTAAGCGGTGATGGTATTCAGCCAACTGGTGCGGACATCGTTGGCGATCCGGTCTTTCAGGTCACGCAGTTGCTCGCCGGCCGCCTGCGCCCGCAGTCCGGCTTCTTTCGACTGCGCCGGATAAAGAAAGCCGTTGAAGATGGGAATGTTGATGTTGACGCCGGCCGCGCCGTACCAGTTGTAGGTAAATGCTGGAGCGCCGTTCAGCGTGCTGCCGTAGGGCGTCTTGCCCCAAACACCTAAGGCTTCGATGGTCGGGAACAGTTGATCGCGCTCCGCCTTCTGGAAATGCTGCGCGGCTTGAAATTCGTAATTTTGGGCCGCGATCTCCGGCCGGTTGCTGAACGCCTCGTCCTCCAGTTGGCTGGCCGAATCGGGCGGCGGCTGCACTTCGGTCTCGGTTTCGACCAGCTCAAATTGCTGTTGCGAAAAATAACCCAAGACCTGCGAAAGCATGGAAAGCGCAGCCTGGTAATTGTTCTGCGCGTCCAGCAACAGAAGCTGGGCCTGCGCCAGGTTGGCGTCGGCAAAACTTACATCGACCTCCGAGCGCAGCCGGTTGTTATAGAGAGTCGTAATCTGGGTGGACACGACCTGCCGCTCATGCACGGTCTCCTCGGCCACCTTCACCAGTGCAGAATCCTGTAGCGCGTTATAGAAGGCCTGATCGACCGCCAGCTTGATATCGTCGACCGTGGCTGCCCTATTCATGTCGGCAGCCTTCGCTCGCAGCGCGGCCGTAGCGACCAGATTGTTGGTGCGCCCAAAATCGGTGAGCAACTGCGAAAGAACAAGACCGCCAGCCGCGCGCGTCAGAAGGGTTGGGCTATTGATAATGCCGGCAGCCAGGCGTGAGCCCTGGTTGGCGTCGACGCCGGTCAGATTTGCCGATACGGTGGGATAGTAAGCCGCTTGCTGCTCGCGAGTGACCTGATGGGACGCCAAATACAGCAGGCGGTTTACGGAAATCTGCGGGTTGTTCTTGATCGCCAGCGCCTCGGCATCCTGGATGGTCAAGCGGTGTAAGGCGCCCGTCGTGGGCAACTGCACTTGCGTTGGCAACGTAATCGGTTGCGGCGCCGGCGCCTGCGGCTGCTGCTCTGGTAGTTCTTGCGGAGACCTCAGCGTCTGTGCCGGTGCGCTTAACGGCGACGTGGGAGGCGCCTCCTGGCCGGGCGCGGTTGGCGGCGGCGCCGGAGGCGCCGTCTGCGCTGCCAGAGAAACACTGCTCAACACAACCGGAATCACAAGCCAGAGGGTCTTGCGTCTCAAGCCTGCACCTCCTGCCGTGGCTCTTGTTGCTCTTTTCCGCGATACATCAGGTAATACGCCGCCGGCACCAGGAAGAGGGTCACGATGAACGAGAACATCAACCCACCAATGATGGCGCGGGCCAGCGGAGCGTACTGTTCGCTTCCCGTTTCCAGCGCCAGAGCCAGCGGGATGAGTCCCAGAAAGGTTGCGAAGGTCGTCATCATGATGGGGCGCAGACGAATGCGGCAGGCATTCATGATGGCATCGTGCAAAGGCTCGCCGCGGCGCCGCAACTCGCGCGTGAATTCCACAATCAGAATCGAATCGGAGACCACGATTCCGATCA
>JBEKQY010000092.1:0-14034 GCA_049519235.1 Candidatus Korobacteraceae bacterium
GAGCTCGCCCGTGATGGCGCGTGCAATATCGTCCTGCACAGCGAAAACGTCGTTCAAGTCGCGGTCATAGGTGCCCGACCAAAGCTGAAAACCATCCTCCGCCTTCACCAGCTCGGCGGCAATCCGCACCCGTTTGCCTTCTTTGCGGACGCTGCCTTCCAGGATGGTCGCCACATCCAGTTTCTTTCCGATGGCCGGCAGATCGGCGCTCTTATCGCGGAACTGGAAAGACGAGGTGCGCGCGGCGACGCGCAATCCCGGCGTCTTAGCCAGGTGATTGAGCAGCTCCTCGGCGAGCCCATCGGAGAAGTATTGCTGGTTCTTCTCCGGACTCATGTCGACAAACGGCAATACCGCAATTGACGATGCGATGGGCGTGGGCGCAACAGCCAGATTGCGCTTCCACCAGAAATGACCAATCGCCAACGCGATAAGCGCCGCCAAAGCGGGCAGGAGCAGCCTCCACAAACTTCTGCCCGGCACAGTTTGCACGCTGGCAGGCGGAATGCGCGCCGGCAAATCGAGGGCGGATGGGGATTCAACCCCTTGGCGGGCCAGCGCGGGCACCAGATACGGCGCGGCCGCAGCCACTGGCGGCTCCAGCACTCCAATGAACCGGTAACCGTGGCGAGGCACGGTTTCGATGTAGACCGGATCTTGCGCCTCATCGTTCAGCGCCTCCCGCAATCGCCTGACGGCAACATTAAGGCTGGACTCAAACTCCACAAAGGTGTTTTCCGGCCAAAGCTGCGCCTTCAGTTCCTCACGCGTAACCATCTCGCCCGGAGCTTGCAATAGGGCGCGCAGCACCCGGAAGGATTTCGGTTGCAGCTTGATCCGGTAACCGAACTTGCGCAGGTCTCCCGAGTCCAGGTCGATTTCGTAGGGTCCGAAGCGCACCAGTGGTGTCTGGTGCAGGGGCCGTTCCTGGGGGATGTCGGTGGAAAACGAGGGGCTGGCCGGCACAGCGGGGAGCATAATGGGTCAAAATGTTATCACAGTTTGGTCAACAAAACATCTGCCCTGATCGCCTATTTATTGTGACTGCAACACTTTAGACCGTAATGCGAAATTAAGTTGACTTACGGCCTGAGGAGGAGGAAATAGAGTAACAGCACGGTGTCGCTGCGTGGTCTGTGGCAGCGTGGCCGGTTCCCAAACCCACAAGCTCTCGGCTAATCGGCAAAACGAGGGTTGTGGAAAACCGAAAGAGTCGCGCAAGAAGGAGATTCATCATGATGCGCTCTGAGCAAAACAGGAACGGGCTTGGCAATATTGACTTGTGGATAACGATTGCGGTATTGGCAGTCGCGGTCCTGATGATCGTCGCCGCCACGCAGGCGCAGGCGCAGACCTTCGCCGTGCTACACAATTTTCTCAGCCCTGACGGCTCGGACCCGATGGCGACTTTGACTCTGGACCGCGCCGGAAACCTTTATGGCACCACCAAAGCCGACGGACTCCCATGAAAGGAGAATTGTTATGACGCGCTCAGAGCAACATCGGAGTTCAGGATTCGCTCGGCTGGCAGGAATGGCCGGCCTGTTCATTCTGCTGGTGACGGCTAGCGCGGCGCAGGCGCAGACCTTCACCGTGCTTTACAACTTCACCGGCAATGGATCGAACGGCGCTCCTTTCCTGCCGTACAACGGCCTCACTATCACGACAGGCGGTAACCTCTACGGGACCACCTTGAACGGCGGTACCTACGAGAATGGAACGGTGTTTGAGTTAAAGCGCGTGGGCTCAGGTTGGGCGCTGAATCTGCTCTACCAATTCCAGGGAGGCACTGACGGAGCGAGTCCGGCTGCGGGCATCACAATTGGGCCCAGCGGCGTTCTTTATGGCACCACGGAAACGGGCGGAGATCTGTCATGCGGCATTGCCGGCGGATGCGGGACGGTTTACCGGCTACAGCCATCGGTTCACGCTGTCGCCTCGGCCGAGGCGCCCTGGACTGAAACCGTACTCTATCGTTTCCAAGCGGTCCCCGACGGGGCCGCACCGCACTACGGGAACGTAGCCTTCGACACTGCCGGCAATCTCTATGGCACGACGCAATACGGGGGCGCCAATCAGGAATGTGAATATGGTTGCGGCACAGTCTATGAACTATCGCCTGTAGCAGGCGGCGACTGGACAGAAAGCATTCTGCACAGCTTCAATTCCAACGATGACGGATCCCAGCCCCTGGGCGGCATCATCCTCGACCAGTACAACGATCTCTACGGCGTAACTTCCGTAGGCAACGAGACTTTTTTCACACTTCAGCCGAACGGACCGGGCTCCTGGGATTATTACGACTTGCAGCAGTTCTCGAGCAGCATTGGATGCGGTATCTATAGCAGTCTGCTGCTCGACCCGAACACCTTCAATTTCTATGGCGTGGCGCAGGGATGCGGGCCGAGCGGAGGAGGCGCCGGGGGCGTGGTCTTCGATTGGTTCTATGAGCTTTTCCCGAGCTACAACTTCGGCTTCAGCAGAGGGATGGTGAGTGCACCCGAGGGCCCGCTCATCCAGGGTTCGGCCGGTAATTTCTACGGCGTCTCATTCAACGGTGGCACTAACCAACAGGGTTCCGTTTATGAGCTGACCCAGTTGAGCAATGGCAACTGGACGTATGCCGATCTCCACGACTTCAGCGGCGCGGACGGCGCAGGGCCGGTTGGCAATTTGGTGATGGATGCCAACGGCGATCTTTACGGAGTCACGTCGGGCGGAGGGTCGAACCAGGGCGGCGTAATCTTCGAAATCACGCCATAGAGCAGTGGCCAGTTGTCGGTGGTCAGTTGAAGAAGGCAATAAAGAGAGATACCGTCTGACAATGTGGGAGTTGTATGGACGGCGGTCTTGCAATAGAGTTTTGGGAAAAGGAGTTGGGGTATGGGAGTTCTGGAACGGCAACGGAAGCGCTTCTTTAGTAACGATTGGAGAAAGGCGATGGTCGCGACCAACCCGGCGTTCGCGCCAGATCATTGCGGAGCGCGCGATGCGCGCCGCTTTGGGCGGCAACACCGGTCAAGCCTGACCGCGATGCGGACTGCGATGCCGCCGGCACGGCGCCGGCGTTTGCTCGGTATGGCAGCGGCACTGGCGATGGTGCTGACAATGGCCGCGGTCATGACGCAAGCGGCGCAGGCGCAGACCTACACCGTCATCCACAACTTCACCGGCGGCCCGGACGGAGCCATGCCCATGGCAGGCCTCACCATGGATCCTGCCGGGAATTTCTATGGCACGGCGAACTTCGGCGGCAACACTGGTGGCAACTGCGGAACCGCTGGCTGTGGCCTGGTCTACCGGCTGACGAATCGGAACTCCGGCTGGGTGCTGACGCCGCTCTACAAATTTGCGGGAGGCAATGACGGCGCAAATCCGCAAATCGCCTATGTCGTGATCGCTTCCGACGGCAGCCTTTATAGCACCACTTACTATGGAGGCGGCACTTGCGACGGGGTTGGTTGCGGTACCGTGTTTAAGCTGCAACCTGAGGCGTCGCCCTGTCCGAATGTGCTTTGCCCCTGGATGGAGACCGTGCTGCATAGCTTCAACGGCTCCGATGGCGCCGGACCGGTGGGCGCCATGGTCTTCGATCAAGCTGGTGACCTCTACGGTGTCACCACCGCCGGTGGCTTTCGCGACGGGGGAACGGTGTACCAATTGAACGCTTCCGGAGGCTGGAACGAGAACATTATTTTCAATCCCTATGGGTATCCGGGAAGTGGCGTGACCATGGACCATGCCGGCAATCTTTATGGTTCCACCTTCAATGGCGGCAACGATTCCTTTGGATCGGTGTATGAATTGACGCCATCGGGATCGAACTGGATCGAGACCGATCTTTACGATTTCACCAACGGCAGCGATGGGAGCTACCTATGGGCGGGAGTTATCTTTGACCCGGAGGGTAATCTCTATGGCGCCACCACTGCCGGAGGATCGGGCCAGGGTGGCACGGCGTTCGAGCTGATGCCCTCCAACGGAAACTGGATCCATAGCACGCTGTATAGCTTCGCCGGTCCGGGGAACGGGCGCTTGGTGGTCGGACCCATTGGCAGCCTGGCAATGGATACCGCGGGCAATCTTTATGGCACGACTTTCTCGGACGGGGCCCACGGATATGGAGCGGTCTTCAAGCTGACACTGTCCAATGGAAGCTGGACCTACACCTCGCTGCATGACTTCACCAACGGGAGCGATGGCGGCTATCCCTACAGCACGCTGATCCTCGATGCCAACGGAAACCTGTACGGCACTGCGTCCAGCGGCGGTGCGCAGGGACTTGGAGTAGTGTTTGAAATTACGCCGTAAACGTCTTGTCGCGGCAAAGTCCGTTGGCGGCTGAAGAGCCAGCGGAAAAAAGTCAGAAATGCAGATCAGAATGTGCAGGCGTGGCCGACACGCAGCAGTCCGGTCGGCGAGAGTGCGAGCCGCCCGCGATAGGGTAAGGGTTGCTTGGGGGACACGCTGCAAGTACGCTCTGCGCCGTCCGGTTTGTCACCCTAATCACGCGGGCCAGTGAGGCCGGTGCTACGATAACTATTTATGTCTGCGCCCGATTCCCTCTTCATACGTGCCTGCCGGCGGCTTCCGGTTGAGACCACTCCAGTGTGGTTCATGCGCCAGGCTGGCCGCTACATGCAGCAATATCGCGACGTCCGCAAGCACCATTCTCTGGTGGAAATTTGCAAGAAGCCGGAGCTGGCGGCCGAGGTCACCATCACCGCGGCCGAATTCCTCAAAGTTGACGCCGCTATTATCTTTGCCGATCTGCTGCTGCCGCTGGAGGTCATGGGCCTGCCGTTTCACTTTGCTGCGGGCGAAGGTCCGGTGATCGAAAAGCCGGTGCGCACGGCTGAAGATGTCAAGGTGCTGCGCACCGATCGCGCCGCCGAACTGGGCTATGTCGCCGATGCAGTGGCCCTGGTGACGAAGCATTTCGGTGCGAAGCTGCCGATCATCGGATTTTGCGGCGCGCCCTTCACGCTGGCCAGCTACATGGTTGAGGGCGGTAGCTCGCGTCATTATTTAGAAGTCAAGAAACTGATGTACAACTCGCCCGAGGTTTGGGATGTGCTGGTCAGGAAGCTGGTGGATGTGCTGGCCCACTATGCCGCCGAGCAGGTGCGCTCGGGCGCCGACGCGCTGCAGATCTTCGATAGCTGGGTCGGCTGCCTGAGCGTGGAGGACTATCGCCGCTATGTTTTAGTCCCGACAACGCAGCTCATTCAGCGGCTACAGAATGAGACGAAAGTTCCCATCATCTACTTCGGCACCGACAGCGCAACACTGCTGCCGTCCATGGCGGAAACCGGAGCGGAGGTGATCGGCCTCGACTGGCGCATTCCGCTGGATGAAGGCTGGCGCATTGTGGGACATAACCATGCCGTGCAAGGCAATCTCGACCCGGCGCTGCTGTTCGCTCCCTGGCGCGAGTTGAAACAGCGCGCCGCTTTTGTTCTGCGCCAGGCAGGGGGACGACCGGGCCACATCTTTAACCTCGGTCACGGCATCCTGCCGCTTACTCCGGTGGACAACGTCAAAGACCTCGCTCATTTTGTACATGAGTTCACGGCCACAGCCACTCCGGCGAGAGAGCCATGAGCAAGCAGGCGGTGCTGCTGATCGCGCACGGCAGCCCCGAGCGCGTTGAGGATATTCCGGAATTTTTGCAGAACATTTCCCGTGGCCGGCCGATGTCTGACGCTGTGGTACGCGAAGTGCAGCATCGCTATTCTTTGATTGGCAGTTCGCCCCTGACCCGGATCACCCGCTCGCAAGCGGACGGCGTGGCTCGCAAACTCGGCATCCCAGCTTACGTCGGAATGCGCAATTGGCATCCGTTCATCGCTGACACGTTGAATCAGATGGCCACCGACGCGGTCGAGCAGGGGGTTGCCATCTGCCTTGCGCCGCATAATTCGAGGACCAGCGTGGGTCTTTACAAGCAGGTGCTTTTTGGTGCGGGTGCGCCATTCGCCATTGACTTGGTCGAAGAATGGCACGATCATCCGCTGCTGATCGGGGCTTTTGCTGGTAGATTGCGCACGGGCTGGAAGAGCGCCTGCGAGCAGCATGGTTCGTCCTTGCCGGTCTTGTTTACTGCGCATAGCGTGCCGCAGCGCACCATCGCGGACGGAGATCCCTACGAAGCTCAGACGCGCGAAACTGCCGCGCTGGTTGCGGTACAAGTTCCGGAAATCGGCTCGTGGCATTTCGCATTTCAAAGCCAGGGCATGTCGGGCGGGGAGTGGCTGGGTCCCACAGTGGAGGACACGATCACGAAGCTGCGCGGCGCAGGTCACGACGGCGTATTCGTGCAGCCTATCGGCTTCGTCTGCGATCATGTGGAAATCCTTTTCGATGTCGACATCCTGTTCCGCCAGTTTGCCGAGGAGCGCGGGATGAAGCTCTACCGGGCCGAGTCGCTGAACGATTCGCCGCTGTTTGTGCGCGCGGTTGCCGATTTGGCACGGGCGCGATTCGCGGCGCTGCAACGCTCTTGCGGCAGCCCGGCCGAAACTGAGAAGATTTCTTGAGGCTGGCCGCATGAAGCGGATCGCAATTATCGGTGGAGGTATTTCCGGACTGAGCGCCGCCTTCTATCTGGAGAAGGCGCGCACGGCGGGCGCTGAACTGGAGTACACGCTCTTTGAAAGTGGGCAACGGCTCGGCGGCTGCCTCTCATCCGATCTTGTCGAGGGTTGCCTGGTCGAAGCCGGCCCCGATTCCTTCCTCACAGAAAAACCCTGGGCGCTGGCGCTCTGCAAAGAACTGGGCATCGCCGACCAGCTCATCGGCTCCAACGACGCGCAACGCAAGACCTACATTGTGGTACATGGCCGGTTGATCGCGATGCCTGACGGGCTGATGTTCATGGTGCCCACGCGGTTGGTTCCGACCGCGCTGTCGCCGCTGTTCTCGTGGCGCACCAAGCTCCGCATGGCGCGCGAGTTGCTGCATCCGCCGCGGCCCATGCAGGACGACGAGACGGTAGCGCAACTGGTGGAGCGTCACTTCGGCTCGGAGGTGGTCGATCGCCTGGCCGATCCACTGCTGTCAGGCGTATACGGCGGCGATGCCGGCAAGCTGAGCGCTCGTGCGGTCCTGCCTCGTTTTGTCGAGATGGAGGAGAAGTACGGTAGTCTTAGCCGAGCCATGCTGGCCGCGCATAGGAAGATGGCCGAAGCTGCCCGGAAGCAGCCGCCGGCTCCGCTGTTCACCTCGCTGAAAGACGGAATGCAGCAGATGGTAGACGCGATTGTCGACAGGCTTGATCCTGAGGCCATTCGTTTGCGCCGTCATGTTCGGCGCATCTATCCCGAAAGCGGTGGTTGGCGCGTCGCCCTCGAGATGAATGGCGATGAGCGTTACGATGCGGTGATCCTCGCCACTCCCGCTAACGTTGCCGGCGAGTTGCTGGATGGCGTGGATCGCGGCCTGGCGCGCAATCTGCTCGACATCACCTATAGTTCGTCGGTGACGGTCACACTCGGTTACTACAAGCAGCAGCTCGCGAAGCTGCCCCAAGGTTTCGGCTTTCTGGTGCCGCGGAGCGAAGGCACGCGCATGTTGGCGTGCACGTTCGTGCACAACAAGTTTCCCCACCGCGCGCCCGAGGGCAAAGGCATTCTGCGCTGCTTTCTGGGCGGCGCGCGCGACGAGGCGGTACTCGGGCTCAGTGACGAAGAGATGCTGGAAACGGTTCACCGCGAGCTTCGCGACATCGTCAAACTCGACGCACGCCCATTCTTCGCGCGCGTGTACCGCTGGCGGGAAGCGATGGCGCAGTATGAGCCCGGACACCTTGCGCGGGTGGCGAAAATCGAGCAGCGGGTGGCGGAGATTCCTGGGCTCGCAATCGCCGGTAACGCCTATCACGGCATTGGAGTGCCCGACTGCATTCGCTCGGGCATGGAAGCTGCGCAGGCAGTCGCGCAGCTCACTCCGGAGTGGCAACCGGCGCGGGGGTAAAATTTGGCATATGGGATTCTCAGAGGAATATCGCCTTGACTCGTAGGTGGCGACTGTCAAATGGATGAGATCAGCATCGGAGTCTACCAGTCCCGTGCAGTCGAGCTCGCTGATGCAATGAAGCTCTGTGGTGCTGTCGATCCAAGCTATCCCTCTGCAGTTGCGTTACTTGCTGTGCACAGTGCGATCGCATTTCAAGATGCTGTTCGGATCAAGCTGACAGGTCAGCGCTCGCGAACTCGGGACCACATGCAAGCGGTGCGTGACATCACGAAGGTTTGTACGATGAAAAGAGTTGATACGGCAGGAATCAAGCATTTGCAGAGGTTAGTTACCGCGAAGACCGACGTCTCATACGGCGAAAGGCAAGTCACTAAAGAGCAAGCAGAGACGTTGAGGGTGTTCGCCGAGCGTTTCCAATCGTGGGCTGAAGGCCTGCTTAGAATGTCATAGGAACGAACATGCCAGCGCCAACAAGAAACCAAGCTCAACAACTTACCCTTCGGCAAAGAGAAGGACGCGCCGCGAATGCTGTTGCCGAGCTGCTTCGGCAAAAGCTTTCCGTGCCCCACATTTACATCGAGCCACGTTCATCGTTGCTCCGGGCCGACGTGCTCGCAGTAGATCGGGCCGGTTCGGGAGACTTGCATGCGGTGGAGATTAAACTGCCGAAGGACTTCGGTTTACAGGCGCCGGTACCGAAGGTAAGCTATGCGAGAAACCTGAACAAGATGTCTTTCGGATGGTACCCGCAGTTCCGGAAGCAAATGCATGAAGTACATCGCCAACTCATGTCCCTACCGGCTCACTACAGATACTTGGCCATACCCATTCCGCAGGTCAGCTTCGAACTGGTGATGGGTGAGCTTGGACCCGTGTTGTATTCCCCTGACGGTATTGGACGGCTCGGCATTGTCAGGATTATCGATCGCGGAGAGGAACCTCCACTGGCCGAGCTTGCGATCACTCCCGAGCGCTTTCGGGTTGACCCTATGAAGCTCCGCAATATCGAAAAGAAGCTCCTCGAAAAGGTCCGCCCGGACATCGAAGTACGGATTTGAAGTCACGAATGCACCTTGCAGCTCTTTTCGCTTGTGTGTCACACGCGATTGATCCGACAGCCGTAGAAGGTCTTCCGTCTGTGCCATTTCTCGAGCTGCTCGTCGTGCGGCATCGCGCACTGAAGCTTAGCCGGTGCAAATTCCGGTCACCTGCTTAGCGCTTGTACCCAATCTTACGCAGCAGATCGTGGCGCCACGCGATGTCCTCTGGCCCTTCAACGCCTTTTGGCGAAGCGCCATCGATGACACCTAGCACTCCCCGACCTTGCTCGGACTGCGCCACGATAATTTCCACGGGGTTCGCAGTGGCGCAGAAAATGGAACACACTTCGGGCAGGTTGCGAATGGCATGCAGCACATTTATGGGATAAGCGCCGGCCAGAACGAGCACGAAGGCATGTCCACATGCCAACGCCTGGGCGTTCTGGACGGCAATCTCGCGCAGCGTCGGCTCGTTGCCCTCGGACCGCGTCAGGCAGGCTCCGGAACTTTCATTGAAGGCGAGGCCAAACTTCGCCTGGGGCGCGGTGGTGACGATCGCCTCATACAAATCTTCCACGGTCTTGATGAAATGCGATTGACCAACAACGATGTTGGCCTCAGACGGGAATTCCATGCGGACTGATTTGATCTCAAGCATACTTAGCTCTCCTCAGCGCCACCCAGAATAGCTCATGCAGCTGGCCCATCCAACACAGGATGCAATGCACTCCGTGCCTGTGCGCCTTCCCGCCATGCCGGCGATCTTCGTCCACGTGAACCCTCGGCTTGCTAACATCAGGGAGTGAGCACTTCTTCCCCAGTTCGCGTCCGCTTCGCTCCCTCGCCCACTGGTCATCTCCACGTCGGCAATGCCCGCACCGCGCTGTTCAACTGGCTGTTTGCGCGACAGCGAGGCGGGGTGATGGTGCTGCGCATTGAAGACACTGATGTGGAGCGCAGCGAGGCGCGCTTCGAAAGCCAACTGCTCGACGATCTGAAGTGGATGGGTCTTGACTGGGACGAGGGCCCCGACGTCGGCGGGCCATTCGCGCCGTATCGGCAGAGCGATCGCCTGGCGATCTATCGCGAGCACGCGGAGCGACTGCTGAGCGAGGGCAAGGCGTATCTGTGCTTCTGCTCACCGGAAGAGCTGGAGCGCGATCGCGCGGAGCGGCTGGCCAATCAGCAGCCGCCGGTCTACTCCGGCAAATGCCGAGCGCTTGATCCCGCTGAGGCGCAACGCCGTCGCGCCAGTGGCGAGGCCGCGGCCATCCGGCTGCGCATTCCCGAGCACCCGATTCGTTTCCATGACATCGTGCACGGTGCGGTGGAATTTTCCAACGAAGTGGTCAGCGATCCCATTATCCTGCGCTCCAGCGGCATTCCGGTCTACAACTACGTCGTCGTCGTTGATGACGCGCTGATGAAGATCACTCATGTGATTCGCGGTGACGATCATCTCTCCAACACGCCCAAGCAGGTGGCGCTGTATGAGGCGCTGGGCTGGCCGGTGCCGGAGTTCGCGCATCTGTCGACGATTCTGGGCAGCGATCGCGAGCGGCTGTCGAAGCGGCACGGCGCAACCTCGATCGCAAACTTTCGCGAGATGGGCGTGCTGCCCGAGGCGCTGATGAACTACCTGGCGCTACTGGGCTGGGCGCCCAGCGGCGGCACGCGCGAAATCTTCTCTTCGGAGGAGCTGAAGAAGGAGTTCTCGCTGGAGCGGGTCACGCCGTCGCCAGCGGTCTTCGACATGGAGAAGCTCTACTGGCTGAACCGGCATTACATCAAGCAGAGTCCGCCGGAGCGGATCGAAAGACTGACCGAGCCGTTCTTCATTCGCGAGGGATTGCTGCCGGAGAATCCCGACGAGGGCACGCGAGCGTGGTTCGGCAAAGTTGTGGCATTACTGGCGCCTTCGGTGGATAGGTTGGAGCAGCTTCCGGAGCGAGCGTCACTGATCTTCCGCTATGACGCAGCAGCCGCGGTGAGTGCTCCAGACAATGCCGAGGTGCTGGCCGCGCCGAAGACCGCCGAAGTGCTGGCCGCCTTCGCGCAACAGGTTGAGTCCGATCCTTCGGCGATGACGCCCGAACGCTTCAAAGCGATCATGAACGAGGTGAAGGCGAAGACCGGCGCCAAGGGCAAAGAGCTGTTCCATCCCGTGCGAATCGTGTTAACCGGGTCGCACTCGGGACCGGAGTTCGACAAGCTGATCCCGATCCTGGAGGAAGGATCGCAGCTCGACCTGCCGCAGCATGTGATGAGCGTGAGAGAGCGGCTGGCTGCATTTCGCAGGTGACGGGCACTGGGCGGCGCGCAAAATGGCCTCAGATGAGGTGCAGAATGGACGCCCTCGCGATTATGGAAGATCCACGGCCGTTGGGCGGGCCGCTCGGCTACTGCCTCGCGACGAGGGGCGGGCGTCCGCGTTCGGCACACAGTTATCGCAAACCACCTTCATCTTTTTCTGGAAATTTTGCCAAATCGCGTCGTCCACAGCGATCTGCTCCGCATAGGCTGCTACCTCCCTTCGCAACACGCGAAGGAATCGGGTGGCGTTAATGGTTCTGGCTTTTGGGTCGACCAGAGGGCCAGTTCGTAAAACGCGCCAACCCTTACGCGCCTCTGCTTGGTGGAGTATTCCGGAACGGATGTCTTCAAAAAACCAATCCTTCGCGCCGCCTGCGAAGACCTTCAGAGGAGTATCTCGGTTGAAGAAATCACGAAACATTCGCCGACTCTCATTCCGAGTATCGCCTAGCCCTTGATAGAACGACTCAACAGATTCGACGACAAGACAACTCACAGCTAGGCTGGCAAAACCATTCTTACTGCAGGAATCTTCTACGGGTCTGAAATAGCGCTCGTCGAATCTCTCTCTAATGAAGTGGCCTAGTGATTTCCTGTCGCCCGCTTGTTCAAGCGCCTTGTACTGAGCCACCGTTATAGAGGAGGAAAGTTTCGTAGCCTCACCGAGCATAATCTCTCCTTTCCGCTGCTGCTTCGATGTGTGAAAAGCGGGGAACCAGCCCGCGGCAAGCCAACATTGAAGGTTCAAGAGTTGCAGTGAAGTTCCGAAAACTCCTAACGAGCGCCGGTTGAACTGACAAACTCTTTGAAATGTTTGTCCCTCTCCTTAAGGAGTTCGTCTCCTCGATTCGCACATTCGTTGGTTTGGGAGTTGCACATTTCGCTCCAACCCTCTTCCCGGGAAAGCAAATCAACTACTGCGTACCGCTCGAAATTGCCCGTTACAACCACCTTACCCACGCATGAGTTCCTTGCAGTGCTAAACACCACCTCATCCACCTCAGCGCTACCGGCCTGGCTTGAATTGTCGCGTTCATACTGTTTTGCAATCTCATCGCATCTGACCTTCTGCTCAAATGCGTCTTTGCCGTTGCGCTGCTGCAAGGAAATGCAAACAAAAGTTAATACCGCACCAACGACAAGGCCTATTCCAGCCGCAAGCACCATCCTCAGACGTTCCATGGACGCACCTTGCTCCTACTTGATCAGCGTCCCCCGTTCAGAGGCGCAATCGGGGTTCGAACTTGAGCGGGTGTTATGGGCACACGCGTAACCGGTTCAGTCTGCCGCTTCTTCCGCTTCCCCCTCGGCTCCCGCGCGATGCTGCACATGCGACCAGATAAAGTAACCTACGCCCAGCAGGATGACGGCCAGGATCAAGGCATCCAGGCGATGGAACCACATCTTCAGGCGAGGATCGGTGTCCCATTGCTTGCCCAACTTCATGCCAATATAGGCCAGCATGAAGCACCACGGCCACGAGCCGACAAAGGTGTAGATGTGAAACTTCACCCGATTCATACGCGCGACGCCGGCGGGCAGCGCAATGAAGGTGCGGATCACCGGCAGCAGGCGGGCAAGCAGCACGGCGATGGAACCTCGGCGCTCGAAAAAGCGGTCGGCAATGGCCAACTCGCGATGGCTGAGAAAAATGTAGCGGCCATAGCGCTCGACCAGCGGGCGTCCGCCGAAGTAGCCGATCTCATAGGCCAGCACTGACCCCAGGTTGCAGCCCAGCGCGCCCCAAGTGGCGACGGCAAGCAGCGAGAAGCGTCCGGTGTACACCAGATAGCCGGAGAACGGCATAATGATTTCGGACGGCAGCGGAATGCAGGCCGACTCGATGGCCATCAGCAGCATAACGCCGGGGTAGCCCGCCGCTGAGATGACGCTGACAATCCAGGCTCCGACGACTTCGATGATGTGAGCAATCATGGGATGAGGAAATGGCTCCGGGGGTGGAAGCGCCGTCGGCGCGGTGCAAGTTGGCCCAGCGCTTCAGCGCTGGGAAGCATCCGATGGAAAATCGGAGTGCCGTAAGCACGGTATTCTACGTTATCGCGGCCAAGGCGTGCCGTCCCTACGGGACTCAGGTTTTCTTGGCAGGCTGACCCAGCGCTGAAGCGCCGGGCTAACCTCTACCGCGCCTGCGGCGCCTGATTCTCGGCGAACCTTCGGCCTTCATTTAGCTGTCGCAACACTCGCCAGAAAGGCTGCGCCAGATCCTGAGCCGAGAGAGTCGTCCCGTAGTACCTTAAGCATCGCTCGGACAATACCTCTGGGCCTGTCGTCGAAATGTCGAATACGGTCGCTTCATCGCTGACGAAAACTGGTTGTTCGTCCCACAGGATCTTCTCGAAGAACTCCCGAGCCTCCGCGGAGAGGCGTCGCGTCTCCGTGTCGGAAGCAAATTCCATATTGCTGCTACGCCGCGCCTTCTTCTACACGCCCGACGAAATCAGCGAGGCTGCTGCCGGCATGCGCAGGCGGCCATTGCCGTTGCGACTGTTGGTCGCGTTTCTCCAGTTCACGTGCGGCAAAAAGACCGACTGGTCGATGCGATCGCTGTACTTCAAGGCAATGCCGATCATCGAGTCGAGCAGCGAGTCGGAGAGCAGGTGCGGCTGCAATCCTAGGTCGATCAGCTTGGAGTGCTTGGCATTGTAGTAGTGTGTCTCGGCTTCGACGCGGGGATCGGGCAGAT
>JBEKQY010000093.1:0-18044 GCA_049519235.1 Candidatus Korobacteraceae bacterium
GACCTGGAACAATCGCTCCTCGGGCGGAGGAAGCAGATTACGGCGCGGTAGGAAGTTGCCGGCAATCGTCTGGGCGTGGCCGCTGACGAAGGGCCGGCGCGGGCGGAACGGTTCGCCGAAAAAGTCGTGCTGATGCGCCGCCCCGGTGGGAGGAAGGTAAAGCTCCGACGCACCGCGTGCAGATTGGTTGTTGGAGAGGATTGATCAAGCTCCTGCATCTATAATGATGTCTTCACGGTCGCGGCCGATTCGATAAACCAGCGATGGGCTGCGAATGACGCCGGACTGGAGTAATTCATGCCTATTTTCGAATACCGCTGCGAAGCCTGTGGACACAAGTTCGAGGCCATCCTGTTCGGCCAGCAGACGCCGGAATGTCCCAATTGTCATACTGCAAAGCTGGAGAAACAGCTCTCGACCTTCGCCGTCAGCAAGGGCAGCAGTGCAGCGTCTCCGGAGTCTGGCTGCGGACAGGCCAACTGCTGCAGGATGAACGGCGGCTGCGAAATGAACTGACGCCGTTAGCCCAGCAGTACATCGGGATTCTTGCGGGCGACATGCAACAGCTTCAGCGTAGCCTGGCGTGGTTGGCGGACGCCCTGCTCCCAACTCTCAACCGCATTCGAACTGACATTTAGCAGACGCGCAAACAGGGTCTGACTGGCGTTGAGGCTCTCGCGCAAGGCCCGAATGTCGCCGGGCTTCATAGGCTTGGGCTGGGCCGGGAGTTCGACCGATCGCAGATCGAGCTTGATGCCGCTCTTCTCCGAAGCGGCAGCCGGGGACCGCTCGTCGTCTTTACGCTTGTTTCTCTTCTTGTCCTTCTTGTTCTTCTTGCCCATCGTCACCCTCCCCGAAAATATCTTCTGTCCCACATAGTAGGACTGAGGGGACCGGCAGTAAATGGCTCTTTAGCGCCGAGTCTTCAGCCCACTTTCTGCTGGATTGGCCGCGCCACAGGCCGTCCCCTTTTGCCCACGTCAAGATACGCCCAAGGCAATTCGTGATCGTGGGTGAAGACCACAAGCCACTGTTGGGGAATGGCGACATCGTAGAAACGGTGTTTGTTGGCGATGGTTTCCAGCGGATAGAGGTCAAAGCCAAGGATCCAGGTGGGATCGAGGTGCTTGGCGTCGGAGACAAGGTCGCTGGGATAAGCGGCAACCTTGCCTCCGCTGCGAATAATGACGGCTTGCAGATCGCGCGTGTGTCCGGGATAGACCTTCACCGAAACGCCGGGAACGATTTCCGCGTCGCCTTGGAGCAGCTTCATTTGACCACTGTTGACCAGGGGGTCGTAATTGTCGGTCATGTAGCTGACGCGGTCGCGCTCATGCTGCTGGTGAGCATGTTGCAGCTCGCCTTCCTGAACGTAGTACGTGGCGCGGGGGAACGTTGCGACCGGCTTGCCATCTTTGTAGTAGGTGTTCCAGCCGCAGTGGTCGAAGTGCAGGTGAGTGTTGATGACGATGTCGATCTCGTCGGGCGAAATCCCAGCTTGCTCGAAGCTCTTCATCAGCAATGCCTGGTTGCGGTAGATGGCCTGGCTCTTCTCGTTCAGCTTGCTGCCAATGCCGGTCTCGATGAGGACATTTTGCCGGCCGGTGCGCACCAGCAGCGAGTTCAGCGCCAGCGGAATCGTGTTGCGTTCGTCAGCCGCGATGCGCTTCTCCCACATCACCTTGGGGATTACGCCAAACATGGCGCCGCCGTCCATGTAATAGTTGCCGTCTGAGAGGATTGTCAGTTCAAAACCGCCCAGCGTCGTTTGGTGCACAGATCGTCTCCTCAAAAGCGCTAAAAGCGCTGTTTCCGATCATACTGAATTCACGCGAACGGCGGCAGGGTAGGTAAGGCAGAGTATTGAAAGGGCACGGCTTCAGCCGTGCCGTCAGACGGCCCAAGGCGTTGGCCTTTAGGCCCTGAGGATCCGTTCCCTCAGCGGCTAAAGCCGGATCTTTTGGTTGGCTTAACGACACGCCTGAAGGCGTGCCCCTTCAAAGAAATCCTGCTCCCTATTGCCGAGTCGCCGTGAAGGTGATCGACCCGACAGAGGTGCTACGATGCGGCAAATTGTTTTCGTATTGCTATTGAGTTCGGCGCTGCTGGCGCAGAGTTCCTCTGGTCAAAGAGGAGCAGGGAATCAGCAGTCGAATCCCGCGGTGGGCGGACCAGCGCAATCCTCCATCCAGCAACCAACGGCTCCAGCGAACGATGAACTGGCGCGAATGCGAGATGATCTGAATAAGCTGGAGAGCCTGAACATGAACATGAGCAGTGAGATCGAGTTCCTGCGCGACCAGAATCTCCAGATCCTGCTGCGGACAAACTCGCAGATGTGGACGATCCTGATTCGCGATATGCGGCAACAGATCGAGCGCGAAGAGCAGCGCAGAGCGGCGCCGCAAGCACAACCAGCGAGACCCGAGGCGAAGCCGAGCCCACGGTAGGCTACCGCGACGCCGCTCCGAATACAGCGCCCAACGCGTCACCGGTTTGCGGAATTACTGCGATCCTGTGCTGGCCGCATTCGAGGGGGTGAGTGGGATTTCGAAATACATAAGCTCGTTTCCGTGGGCATCCCGCACTTCCGTCAGATAGATGTGCGCTCCTTCCACCGGCTGCGTGACGTCGGCCACATCGAAGAACAGAAAGCCCGACCTGGTGGTGTGCGGCTCGACCGCCTCAGCCGCGAAGTTCGCGCTCTGGATCTCTTCATACTGCTTCTGCGCCTTTTTGTTTTTCGTATTGCCGGGCAGGGGAATAGGGCCAACGCGCTGCGGGCTGGTGCTGCTGCCGCTGATGTGGGCGACGCGGCGGAAGATGTCATCATTGGTCAGCGACTCGAGCTTCGCGCGGCCCGCCGTCACCAATTGCGCCCGCATGTTGTTGATGGTGATAGGCCGATCACCGTCGTTGGTGATGATGAGAAATACCGGCAGGATTCCTTCCTGGTTGTACGGGGTGATAAAAATATTGTCCTTGGGCGAAGTGTTGTAGAGATCGATGGCGGCCGTCACTTTCTCGCTGGGATGAGCGTCCTTGCAGGGATAGGTGTTCGCATTCTCCGTACGCGGCAGAACGAAATCTTTCGAGGCCCACAGTGTCATTGAGGAGAGCGCGAAGATCAGGCAGACGGTCAACAGCACGGAAACGCGACGGTAGAGCATATCGCGATTATCCGCTTTGAGCGTGGGGTTACTCAACCCGCACTTGACGCCCGCGGCTTTGGCAACATAACCTCGCACTCTTGCAAGGAAAGGAATTCTAACTGTCATGAGTCTTCTGCAATGGTGCGACGAGGGGCCGGCGACCGTGTCTTTGGAGGCGACGGTCGAGGACGCCATACAAACCATGATCGACAAGGCGGTGGGTGCGGTCGCCGTCGTCGACGAACACGGGATTGTCGCGGGCATGTTTACCGAGCGCGACGTGCTGGCCAAGTTCGCGCTCAGCGGGCGCGATCCCGTAACCACTCCAGTGCGCGAGCTGATGAGCCCCATCGTCGAAATGGCGACCGAAGCGACTACTGCGAGTGAGGCGCTGGCGGTCATGCTGGAGCGGCATTATCGCCACATGCCCATCGTGGACGAGCAGGGCAAAGTGCTGGGCATCTGCTCTATCCGCAACATCTTGGAGGCGCGCGTTGACGACCTGCTGGCGCAACTGGATGGGGAACGGCCGGCAAAGACACGCGGCTAGAGCAGTTTAGGAATTGCTGTGTCCGCATAGAGCGGGCCTTCAGGCCCGCGCTCGCGAGTGCGACGTGATTCTGCTTCCGCCGCCGAGACCTGAAGATCTGGGCGGCGGAAACCATGCTTCTTCTTGCCTGCTGGACGCAGGCCTACCGGCCCGCTCTACCCAATCACGCTAAGAGCTTTGCTCATTGCTGCTCCTTCGTCATCTGCGGGATGGTCACGAACTCGAATCCCTGAGCCTTATAGCGCGAGAGGATACGGTCACTGGCCTCGACGCTGCGGCTGCGGTCGACACCGATGCGATGGTATTCGCCGTCATGCAGCAGGATGACGTCACCGCCGCGAATCTGCCGCTCGGCATGGGTGACAATCTCGCCGGCGGATTTGGCGCAGCGATGCCGGACGTCGCGCGCCAAACGGCGGGCGAAAGATCTTGGTGTCGATGCCCGTCGCATCGAGGATCGCCTGCTGCGTCTGCTGCAGTTGACGTCGCACCTCGGCGGCGGAGGCGAAGATCAGGTTGGGATGGTCCCAGGTGTGGCTTCCGATAGCGTGTCCGGCGGCGACCAGCGCGCGCGCGATCTCCGGTTTCTGCTGCACGAATCGGCCAAGCAGGAAGAATGTTGCCTTCACCCTGTGGCGCTCCAGCACTTCCATCATGCGCCAGGTGTAGGGATCGTTGGGGCCGTCGTCGTAAGTGAGCGCCAGCAGGCGGGAGCCGCTCGGCAGGCCGACGAACGTCCGGCCGTACAACTGCGACGTGGGCCACATGGTGTGAAAACCCGCCCACGTGGCCAGTGCGGCGAAACCTACGGCGTCGATGAGGATGGGGAGCATGGTCTAGATGATTGTAACTTCTTAGGATATTGCCAATTGGCACTTAGCAGTTAGCACTTGGCCAAATGCTAAGTGTCAAATGCCAAGTGCCAAATGTTAAGTGCTAATTGCTAAGTGCCCGGTGTCTCCGGTGGAAAATTCGCCCCCAGTTTCACAATCAAATAATTGCCATGGAGGCGCAAGCAAGTTATTCTGCGAATCGTAATCTTTCTCCGATCATGGCGAACCTCTTCGAACCACCCCGGTATATTGCAGTCGAGGGCCCTATTCGCGTCGGCAAGAGCACGCTCAGCCAGGTGATTGCCGAAACCCTGCACGCGCAACGCATCAGCGAGCCCGAGAGCAATGCCTTTTTGCGGGCGTTCTATCAGGGCGAGCCCGGTGCCGCATTTCAGGCGCAGTTCGCATTCCTCATCGCGCGCTACGAGCAGCTAGGCGGCTTGGACGTCAAGCACAATCCCAACAAGACCTACGTGGCCGACTACATCTTCGAGAAGGACAAGCTGTTCGCGTGCCTCAACCTGGGCGACGCGGAGCTGGAAGTTTATAACCGCTATTACGAACTGTTCCGCCAGAGTGTGCCCACGCCGGACCTCGTCATTTATCTTCAGGCCACGCCCGAGGTGCTGAAGAAGCGGCTCAAGAAGAAAGGCGCGCCCGGCGAAAAGGCCATCAGCGACGATTATCTGGAAGAGGTCATCAAGGCTTACGAGCACTTCTTTTTTCATTACACGTCGTCGGACCTGCTGATCGTCAATACGTCGGAGATCGACTTTGTGGAGCGCAGCGAAGATTTGCAGGCGCTGCTGCGGCGGGTCAGCGAACCGATCCGCGGGACGCAGTACTTTTTGCCGCTGGGCGGGGATGAGCAGTCGGCACGGGCGTAATGAAAGGAATCAAGAATCATTTAGCTGCAATTGTTTTTTTCGTTCAACTGGCAATCTGCTGGGCGACGGTGTTCGCAGTCAGACACTTAGAGTACCGCTATTCCAATATTCTTTATCCGTTCCTTCTGCGCCTTCAGGCTGCCTTTGCAGAAACTCTCCGGCCCCTTCTCGGCAATTCGATGGGGTTGACTTCGCTTGTCTTAGCCGCAGTTTCCTTCTCTGCAATCGCACTAGTCTCGGCCCTCTTCTGCCGCTCGAGTCGGATGGCATTTCGACTCATCGGCTATGCTTTGTTTGCCTTGCTGGCAATTGTGGATGTTTTCTGGTCGTCGACTTCCGCCCTGCGGCGGTGTTGCTAGGACGGTAAAACCCCTACTCCTGCGGGACTTGTCACATTTGCTACCGCCTAGCACTACACTGCCCGTCCTGACTGAAGCAAAGGACCGCCAGCTATACCAGCGCCAGCGCTTCGCGGGCGGCGGCGATGGTGCCGTCGATGTCGCTCTGGGTGTGGGCGACGCTGAGGAATGCGGCTTCGAACTGCGACGGGGGCAGCCACACGCCGGCGTCGAGCAGCGCTCCGTGAAAGCGGCCGAACTTCGCCGTGTCGCAGGTTGAGGCGCTGGCCCAGTCGGTGACCTGCTTGTCTGTGAAAAAGAAGGTGAACATGGAACCGACGCGGTTGGCGGTCATCGCGATCCGGGCTTGTTTGGCGGCTTCCGTGACACCGGCGACCAGCTTGCCCGCCATTTCGTCGAGCTGCTTATAGAACTGTTCCCGGTTGGCCTTCAACTGGCGCAATGTCGCGATGCCAGCGGCCATCGCCAACGGATTGCCGCTCAGCGTCCCTGCCTGATAGACCGGACCGACGGGCGCGATCATGTCCATCAGCTTCGCTGGGCCGCCGTAAGCGCCGACCGGCAGGCCGCCGCCGATGATCTTGCCCAACGTCGTGATGTCGGGCTTGATGTTGTACAGCTCGGACGCTCCGCCAAAGGCTACGCGGAAACCTGTCATTACTTCGTCGAAGATGAGCAGCGAGCCTGCCTGGGAAGTGATGATCCGCAAAGCTGTGAGATACCCGGGCGTGGGAAGCACGCAGCCCATGTTGCCGACGACGGGTTCAACGATGACGCAGGCAATCTGGTCTTTGAACTTGTCGAAGGCGGCTGCGACGGCAGGGACATCGTTGTAGGGCAGGGCGAGAGTGAACTCAACGAACTCCTCCGGCACGCCGGCGGAGCCGGGAATGCCGAGCGTGGCCACGCCTGAGCCGGCCTTGACCAGCAGCGCGTCGCTGTGGCCGTGATAACAGCCTTCGAACTTCACGATGATTTTGCGGCCGGTAGCAGCGCGGGCGAGGCGAATGGCAGACATCGTCGCTTCCGTGCCGGAGCTGACGAAGCGGACTTTCTCGATGGCCGGAAATGCTTCGATGACGAGCGCGGCGAGATCGGCTTCGGTGGGAGTCGAGGCGCCGAAGCTTGTGCCATTGCGCGCGGCCTGGATGATGGCCTCAACGACCTCAGGATCGGAGTGGCCGAGGATGAGTGGCCCCCAGGAACCGACGTAGTCGATGTAGCGATTGCCGTCGGCGTCCCAGACGTGCGCTCCCTGGCCGCGGACCAGGAAGGGCGGCTCGCCACCGACAGAGCGGAAGGCGCGGACGGGCGAATTGACGCCGCCGGGGATAAGCTGCTCGGCGCGTTTCTGGAGGGCGCGGGATTGGTCAAGGATGCGGGACATGGTCGCTATTCGCTATTCGCTTTTCGCTTTTCGCTCTTCGCTCTTCGCTAGTCACTGAGTCGCTTCACCTCAGTGCGCGAAGCAAGGAGTCTATCAGGGTCAGCGCACAGCAGCCTCTGAAGGCTTACCGGCCGGCCCTTGAAGCCAATCAGAAAAAGCAGGACGACGATGAGTCACTCCAAGTCCAAGAACCCTTTGATGGCCTGACTCACGGCGTGCAACGTGCTTGCCTCCACGGAACCAATGCGCTGCCCAATCCTGGACCGGGGAACCGTGGTGAGCTTATCTATCATGACTTGTGAGACTTTGCGCAGGCCCGAGCCTGCGCCGGGCGGAATGGTGACGCGCAACAAGGGAGCGTCATAGACTTCTCTGGTGAGCGGCGCTACCGTTACTGAAGGAATGGAGTCGAAGGCGTCGGCTTGAACAATGAGCGCGGGGCGGGGCTTGCCATAGTCTCCAGAGACTGCGATGGTTACCAGGTCGCCGCGCTTCACGTTCATTCCCTGGGCCCGCTGACATCCCGAATCCAGTTCATGACTTCCGCTTCATCGGCAGAGTCGGCCACAAGCCGCGCCTGCCTGCGGGCCTCGGCGGCGAACTTCCTACGCCTCGCCCGCTGTACATAGCCGCGCATGAATTCGCGTAGGACCTCGGCAACCGGCTTGTTCTCCGACTCCGTGGCCGCGACGAACTCGGCCTTGAGGGCCGGATCCACCCGCAGGTTGAGAGTATCTTCCTTGCGTCGCTGGATGGTTTGCGGCACGTGTAACCTCGTACAATATTGTACATCGTAAGTGTAATTACAAATGAACATTACGGCGGCCTCATGCCGGGAGCGGTCCGCTACGCTGCTGGGGCGGGCTATTTTCTCCAGCTGTCGGGCATGTGCAGGCCGGCGGGTAGCTGCGTCCAGGCATTTCCTCTGGCCGCGTCGAGCTGCTGCTGAGTAAGGTCGCGAGTCCCGCTGAGGTATGCCCCGTGGAGGTATGCGCCGCTGAGGTCGGCCCGGGTGAGGTCTGCCCCGCTGAGGTCTGCCCAGCTGAGGTCTGCCCAGAAGAGTTCCGCCTCGCGAAGGTCCGCCCGAGAAAGGTTTGCCCAGCTGAAGTATGCGAGGTGGAGGTCGGCCTCGCGAAGGTCTGCCCGGAAAAGCTTTGCCCCGCTGAAGTCTCCCTGTAGGTCTGCCCCGCGAAGGTCCGTCTCGTGGAGATCAAGATGCTCGTCTTCCGTTTCGTACTTGCGGCTTCGTCTGCCGAGAACGGTGAGGATGGCCTGAATATCGGCACGAGGATGCGAAGGTGACGCTGACGCTTGATTCTCCTTAGTCGTTTTCTTGGCTTTCTGCTCTTCACCGGCAGGACTTTCCTGGTTCCGTGGGGCGTTTTCCCGAACGTACGTGCATAGCACTTCCATGATGGGCCAGTGGTCTCTTTCGGAATCGTTGGCGATGCGCTCCAGCGCGTAGATTCCTCCCAAACGGACCTCCAGCTTCGGCTTCCCGTTGGCATCGGTTGCTCCGAGCTGCTCAATGGCCTTGGTGAAACGATCAGTAATCTGTCCTTCCTGCGAGACCTGAAGGGCTTTCTGGGAAGTAGACGCGGCTTCCTGGGCAACTTTGATGTTCTGCCAAGTGCCGAAAAAGCCTGCTAGCAACAGGACTCCGCCGAGTATCGTCGCCAGGGTCTTGCGGGCCTCATTGACGCGATCGAAGCGCTCTTTGGAGCTCAGACGCTTCACGCGTCCGACTTGCCACTGCGGCACTTTCCACAGGATGAGGACCAGAACTACGACCGCCGCTAACCCCAACGGCAGTGACCAAGGCAGCGTGGGCGACTCTTGAAGCGCGTTCCACTTCCCCCAGACAACAGAGAAAAGCTTCCGGCTGCGCGCCAGCCGACTCGCCCAGAACAGAAGAGCTATGACGACGACACCACCAGCCCACCAGAAGCGACGGCGGCTGGGCACCATCCCGCGCGCCCACTCCCGAATACGCTTGGTGCGGGCGGCTGGCGGTGGAGCACGTGTAATCATTTCAGTATTGGGGTTGTCAGTCACGTGGCCGTATTGTAGGCGATAGGTTCAATTCCGGCCTAACAAATAGCGGAAGGCCATGTCCGGCTTACAATCGCCATTCGCGTGCGTCCAACCTCCAGCCGGAACGGGCTGCCGAGAAATTCGAAAAGCAGGTCCCTCGTCGGCCTGAAGGCCTCCTCGGGATTGAGAAAATAAAGGGCTTGTAACGGCGCAGCTAAAGCTGCGCCCCTTCAAGGCCCATTGCAACTGATTTTTTCAGCAGCCTGGAAATGGAGCTTTGCGCCCCTAATTTCCCGGAACATTCCTGGCAGTGCCGGCATCGAAAGTGAGATAGAATAGGAGTGATCCCGCGGGCGGTATCCCTCCGCAAATCAGATCCCTCGCCGACTGAGGTCGGCTCGGGATGACAAACTTAAAGGACTCGCAACGGCGCAGCTAAAGCTGCGCCCCTTCAGTGAACTGCACATGTCGAAGACCACCAAGTTTATTGTCCTTGCACTTTCTTTCCTGATTGCCTCGTTTATCGTGATTGGCCAACTGGGCGTGAAGGCCGACACCAATGATGACGGCTCGTATCGCCAACTCGGCGTCTACAGCGAGGTGCTGTCGCGCATCCGCGACGAGTATGTCGAGGAGCCCAACATCCCGTCGGTAACCAACGGCGCGCTGCATGGGCTGCTGGAATCGCTGGATGCCGATTCCAGCTATCTGGATCCCACGGAGTTCAAGGAGTACAAACAGCGCAAGGAAGGCAAGGCCGGTATCGGGGCGGCCATCTCCAAGCGTTACGGCTACGCGGCGGTGATCTCGGTAATTCCCGGCGGGCCGGCTGACAATGCGGAGATCGAGAGCGGGGACATCATCGAGGCGATCGAAGGCAAGTCCACGCGCGACATGTCGCTGGCGGAAATCGATGGCCGGCTGACCGGGCCGCCGGGATCGGTGGTCAACGTTTCCGTGGTGCGACCGCGGCGGGCAATGCCGGTGAAGTCGGCGCTGACGCTGGCCATGGTTGCCGATCCGCCCATCACCGACAAGATGATGGAGGCTGGCATCGGCTACATCAAAGTGGACGACTTTCCCAAAGGGCGCGCGCAGGAGATTGCGAACAAGCTGAAGGCGCTACAGAAGGACGGCGCAAAGAAGATCATCCTCGACCTGCGCAACTCGGGCGATGGCGACGAGGACGAAGGGATTGCGACCGCGAATCTTTTCCTCAATCACGGCACCATCACCTATCTGCAAGGCCAGAAGTATCCCAAGCAGGTGTTCAATGCCGACCCGCAGAAGGCGGTGATGCCCAGCCTGCCGCTGGTGGTGCTGGTGAACCGGGGCACGGCAGGGGCGGCGGAGATCGTGGCCGCTGCGGTGATGGAGAATGCGCGCGGCGACGTGGTGGGCGACAAGACGTTTGGCTCGGGCGCGATCCAGAAGGTGATTGATATGCCGGATGGGTCGGCGCTGATCCTGTCGGTGGCCAAGTACTATACACCCGATGGCAAGGCAGTAGAAGACACCGCCATCACGCCAAACATCCTGGTGGCTGACAACAACGATGACTTCATCGCTCCTGACGAGGATGAAAACGCCGAGGACCAGGCGCAGGAAGAGAAGGACAAAGCCAACCAGCCGGACGATCAGCTCAACAAGGCAATCGAGGTGCTGAAGACGCAGGGCGGCAAGGCGTAAGAACCTTTTTCACCACAGAGACACAGAGGCACGGAGAATGAGAATTCTTTGTGCCTTTTTCAGTTCTTCGGATTTGCCGCAGAAGTAGTAGCAGACGCCGGAGATGGAGCGTTAGATGGATCGGCTGGGAGTACGCCTAGAATGCGATAGCTCTCAGATTCCTTCTTCTTGCCGTCCAGGCTTACGGTCCATTCGAGTTTGGCGTCCTTCCCTTTGAAATCAGCTTGAATTTCATCAACGATGGGCATCCGGCAGCTTCTTTTGTTGCCTGCTGGTCCCGCGAATCTCTCCGCAAACTTACTCGCGCAGTTGACTACCGCAATTCTCCCATCTGGCAACAGAAGCGCAAATGTGGCTCCAGTGACGGTGAAAGACACCTCATGAGGAGCCGTTGCTAAGGTGCTGGTCGTACTTGAGCCAGAACAGTTGGCGGACGCCGAATTGCCGAAGGAGGTCGCGTTACAGTTAGCGCTTCCGTAGGTTGTAGAAGTAGCATGACCTGGAACCTGATACGTGTAATTGGTGTCGCTCGTCCGTCGGTCAATGATTTTCACAGTCATCTGTTGCGCGCGCAAAACGGCGGAAACCGACAAGGCAGCTATGGCGGCAATCTTGCCAGCGTTCTTCATATCTGCCATATTACTTCCCCTAGGGCCAGCCAACGCCAGATTTCTCTTAGACGAGGACCTTTTCACAGGAGACGCTAAATGAAACTGTGATCGGACTGGGCGGGATTTTTTTCAAGGCGAAGGACCCGAAGGCGTTTCCAGAAGCAAAATGCTGACCGCCGGCGACCCGATGGGGACGACTGGCGACCGGCTACTGACAACTGGCAGCTTGTTTTTATTCCATCCAGCGCTTGAAGACGAGGCAGCCATTGGTGCCGCCGAAGCCGAAGGAGTTCGATATGGCATAGTCCATCTGGACTTTGCGGGCGGCGTGGGCGACGAAGTTAAGGTCGCAGCCTTCGTCGGGATGGTCGAGATTGATGGTGGGAGGGACAATCTGATCGCGCAGGGCGAGCACGGTGATGGCAGCTTCCAGTCCGCCGGCACCACCCAGCAAGTGGCCGGTCATGGACTTGGTTGAGCTGACCAGCAGCTTGTAAGCGTGATCGCCGAAGGCGCGCTTGATGGCGGTGGCTTCCAGTTCGTCGCCTAGCGGAGTGGACGTGCCGTGAGCGTTGACGTATCCGATGTGATCCGGCGAGAGGCCGGCGTCGCGGAGGGCGTTGCGCATCACGCGATAGCCACCTTCGCCTCCGGGAGCGGGCTGGGTGATGTGGTTGGCGTCAGCGCTCATGCCGTAGCCGACAACTTCGGCGATGATGTTTGCGCCGCGCTTCTTTGCGAAGTCCAATTCTTCCAGAATCAAAATCCCCGCGCCTTCGCCGATGACGAAGCCGTCGCGATCCTTGTCCCAGGGACGGCTGGCGCGGTGCGGATCGTCGTTGCGGGTGGAGAGCGCGCGCATGGCGGCAAAGCCGCCGACGCCCATGGGCGTGATCGCAGCCTCGCTGCCGCCGGCGATCATCACCTCGGCATCGCCGTACTTGATGACGCGCGCGGCGTCGCCAATGGAATGGGCACTGGTGGTGCAGGCAGTGCAGGTGGCCTCGTTGGGGCCTTTGGCATTGTTGCGGATACTGACCTGACCGGCAGCCAGGTTGACGATGGCGGCGGGAATAAAGAAAGGCGAGATCTTGCGCGGACCGCCGCTGATCAGGTTGTAATGTTCGCGCTCGATGATGTCGAATCCGCCGATGCCGGAGCCGATGTTGACCCCGGTGCGCTCGGCCAGGTCTTCGTTTTCGACTTTGTAGTTGGCCATGCGCAGGGCTTCGTCGCTGGCGGCGATGGCCAGATGAATAAAGCGCGCCATTTTGCGCGCTTCTTTCTTTTCGATGAACTGGAGCGGGTCGAAGTTCTTGACCTCGGCCGCGATCTGGCAGGCAAAAGCGGAGGCGTCAAAGCGGGTAATGCGCTCCACGCCGCTCTTGCCGGCCAGCAACGCCGGCCAGGCTTCTTCGACATGGTTGCCGACGGCGCAGATGACGCCGATGCCCGTAACCACGACGCGCCGGTGCAAACTACTTCGATCCTTTCGCGTGGGAGTTGATGTAGTCGATGGCGTCCTTGACGGTGCGGATCTTCTCCGCATCCTCGTCGGGGATCTCGATTTCGAAGGCTTCTTCGAAGGCCATGACGAGCTCAACTGTGTCCAGCGAGTCGGCGCCGAGGTCGTCCACAAAGGAGGCGTTGGGCGTGACCTCGCCTTCGTCTACTCCCAGTTGCTCGACAATGATTTGCTTTACGCGTTCATCAACGGATGCCATGAGATTAGTCGTTTCCTTTCGAGCCATCCGATCCCGGCTCTTAGCAGTTAGCTCTTAGCTTCTAGCAACCGGCGACCGTTGCGCGCCGAATGAGCGTTGTCCCCTGCGGAACGCCCGGCCGGAGCTGCGGGCAGCTATGTCTTCGCCTTGGAGTGCTGGCCGATGTAGGTGATCGCGTCCTGCACGGTGCGGATTTTTTCCGCGTCCTCGTCGGGGATTTCGATTTCGAAAGCTTCTTCGAAAGCCATGACCAGTTCGACCGTGTCGAGCGAGTCGGCGCCGAGGTCGTCCACAAAGGAAGCGCTGGGCGTCACTTCCGCTTCGTCCACCCCCAACTGCTCCACGATGATCTGTTTTACCCGTTCGTCCACGGAAGCCATCGATTCTTTCTCCTGTCGCGCGGCAGCGCAGCCCACCCGAATACCCAGCGCACGCTGCTTGGCGGGCGGTGGGAGGAAACTCGTAAGTCTAATTGCAGGCGCGAACACCTGTAAAGGATGCTGAGCACCCTCCCCAAAGTAGATGCATACAGGACGACCGGAGAGCGCTCAGCGATATGAGTCCCGATTCATCCTAAACGGAGGGGTTTGCAATGGTCAACGCGGGAAGGCCGAGTGAGACTCTCGGCGGGACGCCCCGGCGCCGTCACCACCGGGATTCAATGAGCTACCCGTTGTGTACGTAGTGGTGGGTGCTTGTAACCGGATTCTTCAGAAAAACCCCTGACAACCTCACAAATTTCCGGGGGCAACGCACCTTCGGATGGCAAGCCTGTGAGTGTCAGGCTTTTGACGCCGTCCCCCGTTTGAACATTCGCTTGCACAGCCTGAGGATGACCGCCCGCTAGATCGAGAACGGTGTTCAGAGGTTCGCTGCTGCCCTTATATTGTTCGGAGATAAGCGCGCGGACGTTTTCACATTGTGGGCTGTAACCACTCGTAGTTCGCTCCTTAACCTACTAGCATATGCCGAGAGACCCATAACTATTCTCGATGAGCGCGGGAATCTGTCAAGGCTACGCGTTTGATCTTGGACCTGCGAAGGACGGGAGGTCGGTTGTGCTACAACGGTCTCATGCGAGCAGTGGTGCAGCGCGTGAGCCGGGCGTCGGTGAAGGTGGGAGACGAGCTGGCAGGGGAGATCGGGAAAGGTCTGCTGGTGTTGCTGGGGGTGGCGCAGGAAGACACTGAGGCCGATGCCGATTATCTGGCGGAGAAGATTGCAGGGCTGCGGATCTTTGAAGATGATGCGGGGAAGATGAATCTGAGCGTGGAGGATGTGGGAGGCGCAGTGCTGGCGGTGTCGCGGTTCACGCTGTTGGGCGATGTGCGGCGCGGAAAGCGGCCGTCGTTCGATGCGGCAGCGCGTCCGGAGCGGGCGCGGGAACTGTATGAGTATTTTGTGGAGCGCGTGCGGGCATTGGGATTGCGCTGCGAGACGGGAAGGTTTCAGGAGATGATGGAGGTGGAGCTGATCAACAGCGGGCCGGTAACGATATTGCTGGATTCGAAGAAGGGATTTTGAGATGTCGTTGTGAAACTCTCGGGGCTGAATCAGCCGGAAGCCACCGCGCTGGCGACCAGGCAGACAAGCGCGGCAAATAATATCCCCATACGCAAAGCGTGCAAACGGTCCCAGCGCAGCGCGTCGCTTCGCCAAGTTGCGGGCAAGGCTTTCACCTGCCACGCCGCGATCCGGCTGTTCAGCGGCGCCGGGAAAATCAGGGAGAAGACGATTGCCAGCAACCACAAAACAGATGATGTCAGAAGTAGTTTGCCTGTAATCGAGCTGAGGGCGGGGCCGGCGTAGAAGGTGGCGGCCGTGAGCAGTAGAACCAGGGCGTACCAGAAGGGCATGACCCACCCGAAGAGCCCCGCGAAAGCGATGCGCGCCGGGGCGTGGACGTCGTCCGGCAAACGCCTCAGAGTGGGATGCAGGAACGCGGCGACGGCCAGCTCATTGCCAACCATCAATCCCGCGGCGACGATCGTAACGACCTGCAAAACAGCGTACAGCACAATTGTTTGGATGCTGTCGCATCAGCGAGGAAGCATCCCGGCAGAGAATGTGTTTCTACTTCGAGTCGTCGCTATTGGGAGCGTTGTAAGTTGTGGGCTTCTGCGGCTTGTTCTTGCTGACGGGGGTTGCCTCCGCCGGCGGCTTACACTTCTGCGCCAGCACCTCGACGTCGGTGGCCTGGAAGCGCTGCGTCTCTGGCTTGCGTTCCGGCGGCTGCGATTTTTCCGGCTTTTGCGGTGGGGCAGCCGGCTGGTCTGATTGCGGCAACGGCTGCCATTGGCCGGTCAATTTCACCTTGCTGCCGGAATCGTTCTTGAGATCGTCGGGGCCGACGACTTGCACGCCCATGCGATGCGCCATGTTGCGAAGCGTGTACTTGCCATCCTTGTCAGGACCAACCAGACAGCCAATCAAAGTTGAGCCCTTGGCGCCGGCCGGCTTGGTGATCTGATCGCCGCCGGCGCCGTTGGTGTCCTGCGTCGCACCGGCGGCATTGCTTTGCTGCTGAGCGGGTGTGGCAGCGCTTGGAGCGTTCCGCGGCGTGGTGGCGGGATCCTGCGCCAGAGCTGACAGGCAGAAGGCGAGCGCCAAAATCGCGAGAGAGAGGCATCGTTTCATGAGCAGTAACAAGGATATCTGAGAATAGGTGACGCTAACAGGCGGCGGAAAAAAGTCGCAAAGCCGGTCCCTCGACTCCTCGCCCGAGGCGGGCTCGTCGCTCGGGATGACAAATCTAAAGGACCTCCAACGGCGCAGCTAAAGCTGCGCCCCTTCAAAGCTGGCGAAATCGGAATTTTTTCGCGGCCTGTGAAGCCGTGCCCTTGCAAAGCAGCCCTGACTTATGCCGCGAACTTCAGCTACAGGACACTAGTGCTTGTAGCGCAGGTAGTCGATGGCGAGATGGAAGATGGTCAGGAGGGTGGCGAGTGCGGCCGCGACTCCGGTGAAGCGCTGCAAGTAGGCTTCGTGGCGATCGACGCGCTCCTCGATTTCATGGATCTTGCCGGGACTGCCATTGCCGACGATCCAACGCATGTCGGCTTTGAGTTAGGCAAGGTCGGAAAGAACTCTGCTCGAAGTCAGTCAGAGTGACGATACTGGGACATGTGCTCATAGGGGGTAGTCCACATGCAGCACCATGGAATAGCGCGAGTATTTGGCGGGCGACGATCCGTCATATTGCCGCAGATAATAGCTCTGCGCGCGCTCCAGGCGCGGCAGAGTAAAGGTTTCGGTAGTGAAGCGCCCGGCGAGATTGCCGCTGTCGCTGAGGCCCCAGCCGCCATCGGAGCGGCGCACTTCGATGCCGCCGCCGGCGGGCGGGACGACTCCGGCGTCGACGGAGATCTCAGTGGCGATGACGTTGGTCACCTGGGCCGCGGTCAGGGAGTCGAGGTAGAGCGAAGACGATGGCGTGCCCGCGTCGTAGATGATGGCAAGGGGTTCGGTCAAGGTGATGGACTCGAGCTTGAACGCGATGGGCTCATCGGCATCGTCGGCGAACTTTATGTCGTATTGCGAGCGGTCGCCGGCAAGCAGAACCACTTGCACTTCGACATCGCGAACGATGGCGGTGAAGGCGGCTCCGCGCGACGGCGCTGACACCTGCACCGCGTTGCCGGGGACAACATCCTCGACCGGCAGAAAGTCGCTGAAGACTTTGTACTGGCCTTGCCAGGCGGTCTGGACGGTGTCGTCGAGCAGAGCGCAAGCCGCATTTTCGCAATCGATATCGCTGAGCGCGAGCGGCAGCCTGAGCCGGCGAACGGAAATGCGCTGACCGTGGTCGCTGCCCTGCGCATGTTCCGCGATGCTGACTAGGTCCTGCACCCGCACCTGGGCGCGACCACTGGTGCGATAGGAAACCACGATCTGCTCGTTCTCCTGCGGAGGATAAGCGTTGTAGAAACACAACTCGGCAGACGAGTCGATGTAACACTCACCGCCATTGGCGAGCGCTCCTGCCAAACGGGTGCGGAATTGTCCGCCGGGAACCATGCTGCGAATCTCGGCGTTGACCATGCGCTGCAAGCAAGTGTAGGAGACGCCGGCGAAAAAGCTGGTGGTGTTGATCAGCGCATAGGTGGCAAAACTCGGAGGCGTGGACAGCACGCCGTCGTAGAGCACCATCGCCACGGCAGCGAACGTGCCGGGATTGTTGGGATCGACATCGTGCACGGTGAGCAGGACGCGCACGGCCGCGGGGATGGAATCGCCTCCGCGGCCTTCGCCCGCGGGATGTAGCGACGACAAATACGTCTGATGAACACGCTGCGCCTCGGGGCAGATCAACTCCGTGACAAACGCATATTGATGGCCGGGCGTGGTGGTGAGGACCGGACCGGTCGCGCTGCCGTTAATCAGCGCCTGAATGTTGGAGTTGCTGCCGTTGGGCGAGATTGCGAACCCGGCAATGCAGTTGGCATTGGAGGGCGAGCCATTGTAGATGCCGCCGATGGCGCCAGTGGACGCAGCGTTGAAGACAAAGTTTCCATGCTGCATCAGCCAGCCTCCGGCGAGCTCCACCTGCTCGACAAAGGTGATGGTGGAGGGGCCGCCGTTGAGTTGGAGCTGGCCCCGGGTGAGCGAGACTGCGCCGTGGGGATCGGTGATGTCCCACAATGTGGGAGCTAGGTGAGCTTCCGAGTAGTCGTCGGCAAAGACGGTGAAGATCTTGCCGCTGGGATCGGTCACGCTCCAGAGCGTGGGAGGCGCGTCGGCTTCGCCGTAGCCGTACGCGGACGCAGCGACGGCACTGTTGCCGAACGGCGCCTGGGAAAGATAGAACTCCAGGGTGGT